>NZ_JAAGNI010000314.1 GCF_010550605.1 Streptomyces sp. SID9727 | reverse complement strand
CGGGGATGCCGCGCGGGGCGAGGGCCCGGGCTGACGCCACGGCCCTCGCGGGGCGCCCGTTCGCGTCGGGGTGCCGGGGGCCCGCCGCGGTGCGCGGTGACCGGGCTCATGGCAGGTGGATGCTGGACCAGGCGGTGACCTCGCACCGTCCGTCCGTGTGGTTCCCCGCGCTGGCGACCGTGCCGTCGGCGCACAGGCCGAGAGTGTGGGCCGAGCCCGCCGCCACCGGGACCACGCCGGCCCACCGCTCGACACGGCACTAGGCGGCGGCGAGGTCGCTGCCCGCGGCGAGAAGGGTGCCGTCGCGGCGCAGTCCGACCGCATGGCGTCTCCCGGCGGCCGGCACCGACGCGTGCACGAGCATGTCGCCTCCTGGGACGGGGCGCGAGCGCTTGGGCGCGGCACGGGAAATTGCCTGGATGGGGGAGGGACGGGCGGACCATACTCACACGTGTGTTCCTGACGATCAGTACTACCGGCTCCCCGGAACGCCCCGCCACCGACCTCGGGTTTCTGCTGCACAAGCACCCCGAGCGGGCGCAGGCGTTCTCCACCTCCCACGGCACCGCGCACGTCTTCTACCCCGAGGCGTCCGCGGAGCGGTGCACGGCGGCCCTGCTGCTGGAGGTCGATCCCATCGCCCTGGTGCGCAAGGGGAAGGGCAAGGGCCGGGGCGGGGCGCCCGACTCGGCGCTCGCGCAGTACGTCAACGACCGCCCCTACGCGGCATCCTCGCTGCTGTCCGTCGCGATGAGCACCGTCTTCAAGTCCGCGCTGAGCGGTGCCTGCAAGGCGATGCCCGAGCGGGCGGCGGCCCCCATGGAGCTGCGGATCGAAGTGCCCGCCCTGCCGGCCCGTGGTGGTGCCGAGCTGGTGCGCAAGCTCTTCGGTCCGCTCGGATGGACGCGGGTGGAGGCGGAGGCCGTACCGCTGGACGAGACGTTCCCGGACTGGGGCGACTCGCGGTACGTACGGCTGGTGCTCGAAGGCGAACTGAGGCTCGCCGACGCACTGCGCCAGCTGTACGTGCTGCTGCCGGTGCTGGACGACGCCAAGCACTACTGGGTGGCGCCGGACGAGGTCGACAAGCTGTTGCGGGCGGGCGAGGGGTGGCTGGCCGAGCACCCCGAGCACAAGCTCATCACCAGCCGGTATCTGGCGCGGCGCTGGGGACTGACCCGGCAGGCCATGGAGCGGCTGGAACTGGTGCGGCTCGCGGAGGCGGACGACCTCGACGTCGAGAGCGTGGACAACGCCGTGGACGAGGGCTCCGACACCGAGGAGCGGCCGGTGCCGCTGGCCGTGCACCGCCGGGACGCGATCCTGGCAGCGCTCACCGCCGCCGGAGCGCGCCGGGTCCTCGACCTGGGCTGCGGACAGGGGCAGTTGGTGCAGGCACTGCTGAAGGACCCGCGCTTCACGGAGATCGTCGGCCTCGACGTGTCCATGCGCGCCCTGACGAGCGCCTCGCGCCGGCTGAAGCTGGACCGGATGGGGGAGCGGCAGGCCGCCCGCGTGACGCTGCGCCAGGGCTCGCTCACCTATACGGACAAGCGGCTCAAGGGGTACGACGCCGCGGTGCTCAGCGAGGTCATCGAGCACCTGGACCCGGAGCGGCTGCCCGCCCTGGAGTTCACCGTGTTCGGCTCCGCGCGCCCCCGCACGGTGCTCGTGACCACGCCGAACGTCGAGTACAACGTCCGCTGGGAGACCCTTCCGGCCGGGCACGCCCGCCACGGCGACCACCGCTTCGAGTGGACCCGGGCCGAATTCCGGGCCTGGGCCGAGGCGGTGGCCGGACGGCACGGGTACGGCGTGGAGTACGTGCCCATCGGCCCGGACGACCCCGAGGTCGGCCCGCCCACGCAGATGGCCGTGTTCAGCACCGCCACCACCGACGAGACCGAGAAGGAGGCGAAAGCCGCATGACCACCCACGACAGCGGGCGCGCCCCGCGCACCCTCCCCGTCACCGATCTCTCCCTCGTCGTGCTCGTCGGCGCCAGCGGGTCCGGCAAGTCCACCTTCGCACGGCGGCACTTCAGGCCGACCGAGGTCATCTCCTCCGACTTCTGCCGGGGCCTCGTCGCCGACGACGAGAACGACCAGAGCGCCAGCAAGGACGCCTTCGACGTCCTGCACTACATCGCGGGCAAGCGCCTCGCCGCCGGCCGGCTGACCGTCGTGGACGCCACGAATGTGCAGCCGGAGGCCCGGCGCCAGCTCGTGCGCGTGGCCCGGGAGTACGACGTGCTGCCCATCGCCATCGTGCTCGACCTGCCCGAAGAGGTCTGCCTCGCCCGCAACGCGGCCCGCCCGGACCGCGCCGACATGCCCCGCCACGTCATCCAGCGCCACCGCCGCGAGCTGCGCCGCTCCTTGCGCGGCCTGGAGCGCGAGGGCTTCCGCAAGGTGCACGTCCTGCGCTCCGAGGACGAGGTCGAGCAGGCCGAAGTGGTCCTGGAGCGCCGCTACAACGACCTGCGCCACCTCACCGGACCGTTCGACGTCATCGGGGACATCCACGGCTGCCGCTCCGAGCTGGACAGCCTCCTCGGCAAGCTGGGGTACGTGGACGGCGCCCACCCCGAGGGCCGCACCGCGGTCTTCGTCGGCGACCTCGTCGACCGCGGCCCCGACAGCCCCGGCGTCCTGCGCCGCGTGATGTCGATGGTGGCCGACGGGAACGCGCTGTGCGTCCCCGGCAACCACGAGAACAAGCTCGGCCGCTACCTCAAGGGCCGCAAGGTCCAGCTGACCCACGGCCTCGCCGAGACCGTCGAGCAGCTGGAACGGGAGGACGCGAAGGACCCGGAGTTCCGCGAGCGGGTCGGCGCGTTCATCGACGGGCTCGTCAGCCACTACGTGCTGGACGGCGGCCGGCTCGTCGTCTGCCACGCCGGACTGCCCGAGAAGTACCACGGACGCACCTCGGGGCGGGTCCGCTCGCACGCGCTGTACGGGGAGACCACCGGCGAGACCGACGAGTTCGGGCTGCCCGTGCGTTACCCGTGGGCGGAGGACTACCGGGGCAGCGCCGCCGTGGTCTACGGCCACACGCCCGTGCCCCGCACCTCCTGGATCAACAACACCATCTGCCTGGACACCGGTGCCGTCTTCGGCGGGAGGATGACCGCGCTGCGCTGGCCGGAGCGCGAGCTCGTCGACGTACCGGCGGAGCGGGTCTGGTACGAGCCGGTGAAGCCGCTGGAGACGGACGCGCCCGGGGGCCGCGAAGGCAGGCCGCTGGACCTGGACGACGTGCGGGGCCGCCGGATCGTGGAGACCCGGCACATGGGCCGCCTCGCCGTCCGTGAGGAGAACGCGGCCGCGGCCCTGGAGGTCATGAGCCGGTTCGCGGTCGACCCCCGGCTGCTGCCCTACCTGCCGCCGACCATGGCGCCCACCGCCACCTCGCGCGAGGACGGCTATCTGGAGCACCCGGCCGAGGCGTTCGGCGAGTACCGGGCGGCCGGCGTGGCGCAGGTCGTGTGCGAGGAGAAGCACATGGGCTCCCGCGCCGTGGCCCTGGTCTGCAAGGACGCCGTCGCGGCCCGGGAGCGCTTCGGGACCGCGGACACCGGCGGCGGCGGGCCCACCGGCGCGCTGTACACCCGCACCGGCCGCCCGTTCCTGGACGACCCCGCGCTCACCGAGACGGTGCTCGGGCGGCTGCGCGTGGCCGTGACCGCGGCCGGGCTCTGGGAGGAGTGGGGCACCGACTGGGTACTCCTCGACGCCGAGCTGATGCCCTGGTCCCTGAAGGCGCGCGGCCTGCTCCGCTCGCAGTACGCGGCCGTGGGCGCCGCCTCCGGCGCGGTGTTCCCCGCCGCCACCGGGGCCCTGGCCGCGGCAGCCGCGCGCGGTGTCGACGTGGGCGCGCTCGCGGACCGGCAGCGGGACCGGGCCGAGGACGCGGCCGCGTTCACGGAGGCGTACCGGCGCTACTGCTGGAGCACCGAGGGGCTGGACGGCGTGCGCCTCGCGCCGTTCCAGATCCTCGCCGTGCGGGGCCGCTCCCTCGCCTCCGTACCGCACGACGAACAGCTGGCCTGGCTGGACCGGCTGGTGGAGCACGACCCCAGCGGCCTGCTCCAGGTCACCCGGCGGCTCGTCGTGGACACCGCCGACGAGGCGTCCGTCCGCGCGGGCACCGACTGGTGGCTGGAGATGACCGGCCGGGGCGGCGAGGGCATGGTCGTCAAGCCGCTCGGCGCGCTCGTCCGGGACGGCAAGGGGCGGCTGGTGCAGCCCGGGATCAAGGTGCGCGGGCGGGAGTACCTGCGGATCATCTACGGCCCCGAGTACACCCGCCCGGACAACCTGGACCGGCTGCGCGGCCGCTTCCTCGGCCACAAACGCTCGCTGGCCCTGCGCGAATACGCCCTCGGCCTGGAGGCCCTGGACCGGCTCGCGGACGGGGAGCCGCTGTGGCGGGTCCACGAAGCGGTGTTCGCCGTCCTGGCGCTGGAGTCGGAGCCGGTGGACCCACGGCTCTGACGACGCCTCGGGCCGGACCGGCGGAACAGGCTGGCGATTCTCCGGGTGAACGGTGCGCCGCGCGGTGAGGATGTGGGCATGGGATTCCATGTCGACTCCGAGGCCGGGCGGCTGCGCCGCGTCATCCTGCACCGCCCCGATCTGGAACTGAAACGGCTCACACCGAGCAACAAGGACGCGCTGCTCTTCGACGACGTGCTCTGGGTGCGCCGGGCCCGGCAGGAGCACGACGGTTTCGCGGACGTGCTGCGCGACCGGGGCGTCGAGGTGCACCTCTTCGGCGACCTGCTGCGCGAGGCGCTGGAGATCCCGGTCGCCCGGCGCCTCGTGCTGGACCGGGTCTTCGCCGAGAAGGAGTACGGCCCGCTCGCCACCGAGCACCTGCGGGCCGCCTTCGAGGAGTTGACCGCGGCCGAGCTGTGCGAGGCGCTGGTCGGCGGGATGACCAAGCGGGAGTTCCTGGAACGCCACGAGGAACCGGTCTCCGTGCGCTTCCACGTCATGGACCTGGACGACTTCCTGCTCGGGCCGCTCCCCAACCACCTCTTCACCCGTGACACCTCGGCGTGGATCTACGACGGCGTCTCGATCAACGCCATGCGCTGGCCCGCCCGGCAGCGCGAGACGGTCCACTTCGAGGCGATCTACCGTCACCACCCGCTGTTCACCGGGCCGGAGGCGGGCGCCTTCCACCACTGGTCCGAGGGGCAGGACGACTACCCCTCCACCATCGAGGGAGGCGACGTCCTCGTCATCGGCAACGGCGCCGTGCTCATCGGGATGAGCGAGCGCACCACCCCGCAGGCCGTGGAGATGCTGGCCCGGGGGCTCTTCGACGCCGGCTCGGCCCGGACCATCGTGGCGCTGGACATGCCCAAGAGCCGGGCCTTCATGCACCTGGACACCGTGATGACCATGGTCGACGGGGACACCTTCACCAAGTACGCGGGCCTCGGCATGCTCCGCTCGTACACGATCGAGCCCGGCGACGGGCCGCGCGACCTCAAGGTCACCGACCACCCGCCCGAGCAGATGCACACCGCCATCGCCCGGGCGCTCGGTCTCGGCTCGATCCGGGTGCTCACCGCGACGCAGGACGTGCACGCGGCCGAGCGGGAGCAGTGGGACGACGGCTGCAACGTGCTGGCCGTCGAGCCCGGGGTCGTCGTCGCGTACGAGCGCAACGCCACCACCAACACACATCTGCGCCGGCAGGGCATCGAGGTCATCGAGATCCGGGGCAGCGAGCTGGGCCGGGGCCGGGGTGGTCCGCGCTGCATGAGCTGCCCGGTCGTGCGGGACGCGGTCTGACGGGCGGCGGGATCCGAACCGCGAGACGGGACTGTATAGCGATGCATTGCGTCGTATAGAGTTCCAGCGTTACGGTATGCGTTCCCCCGTCCCACCCAGGAGCAGTCACCATGGCCATAGACCTCGCAGGCCGCCACTTCCTCAAGGAGCTGGACTTCACGGCCGCGGAGTTCCGCGGCCTGATCGAGCTGGCCGCCGAGCTCAAGGCCGCCAAGAAGTCGGGCACGGAGACGCAGTCGCTGCGCGGCCGGAACATCGCGCTGATCTTCGAGAAGACGTCGACCCGCACCCGGTGCGCATTCGAGGTCGCCGCCGCCGACCAGGGCGCCTCGACCACGTACCTCGACCCCTCCGGCTCCCAGATGGGGCACAAGGAGTCGGTCAAGGACACCGCCCGCGTCCTCGGCCGGATGTTCGACGGGATCGAGTACCGGGGCGACAGCCAGGCGGCCGTCGAGGAACTGGCCGCGTACGCCGGGGTGCCGGTCTTCAACGGGCTGACCGACGACTGGCACCCGACCCAGATGCTCGCCGACGTGCTGACGATGACCGAGCACAGCGAGAAGCCGCTGGAGGAGATCGCCTTCGCCTACCTCGGCGACGCCCGCTTCAACATGGGCAACTCCTACCTCGTCACCGGCGCCCTGCTCGGCATGGACGTGCGCATCGTCGCGCCCAAGGCGTACTGGCCGGCCGAGACGGTCGTCGCCGAGGCCCGCGCGCTCGCCGAGAAGTCCGGGGCCCGGGTCACCCTCACCGAGGACGTGGCCGAGGGGGTGCGCGGCGCGGACTTCGTCGCCACCGACGTCTGGGTCTCCATGGGCGAGCCCAAGGAGGTCTGGGACGCCCGCATCGCCGCCCTCGCGCCGTACGCGGTCACCATGGACGTCCTGCGGGCGACCGGGAACGCCGGGGTGAAGTTCATGCACTGCCTGCCCGCTTACCACGACCTCGGCACCGGGGTGGCGCGCGAGATCCACGAGCGGCACGGGCTGAGTGAGCTGGAGGTCACCGACGAGGTCTTCGAGTCCGAGCACTCCGTCGTCTTCGACGAGGCGGAGAACCGCATGCACACGATCAAGGCCGTGCTCGTGGCGACGATGGCCGGTTGACGGCCGGCGATCCCGCATGTTCATGCATCCGATTGGGTGAATATGCGGACAGGTGTCTATGATGGTGCCGATTGGTGGGGTTCGAGCTCGCACGCTCGAACCCCCTTTTCGTGCGCGCGACGGCCCCCACCGCCCGAGCGCGCCTCCCCCACGCGTACCACCGGAAATGAGACACCGCCGTGAGCCCTCTGCGCCTTCCCGGCCCCCCGCACCGCGTCAAGGACCCGCACCGGCTGATCGCCGAATCGGGCGCCGACCTGGAGGGGCACGGCCTCAAGCGCACCATGGGCCTGTTCCAGCTGGTGTGCTTCGGGGTCGGCGCGGTCGTCGGAACCGGCATCTTCGTGGGCCTGTCCGACAGCGTGGCAGAGGCCGGGCCCGCCGTCGTGGTCTCCTTCGTCCTCGCGGCCGTCACCTGCGTCTTCACGGCGTTCTCGTTCGCCGAGCTGGGCAGCGCCATTCCCGTCTCCGGCAGCTCGTACTCCTTCGCCTACGCCACCCTCGGCGAACGCCTCGCCTTCCTCGTCGGCTGGTGCCTGCTCCTGGAGTACGGCGTCTCGGTCTCCGCCGTCGCGGTCGGCTGGAGCCAGTACGTCAACGAACTCCTCGACAGCCTCTTCGGCCACCAGCTGCCCGCCGCGCTCTCCGCCGGTCCGGCGGACGGCGGCGTGATCAACCTGCCCGCCGTGCTCGTGGTCATGATGGCCGCGACGCTGCTGGTGCGCGGCGTACGGGAGAGCGCGACCGCCACCGCCGCGATGGCCGTCCTCAAACTGGTCGTCCTGGCCCTGTTCTGCGTCATCGCCTTCACCGCGTTCGAGCGCGGCAACCTCGCCCCGTTCGCCGCCCACGGCGCGGGCGGCGTCACGGCGGGCGCCTCGCTGGCGTTCTTCTCGTACATCGGCTTCGACGCGATCACCACGGCGGGCGAGGAGGTCAAGAACCCCCGGCGCAACATCCCGCTCGCCATCATGATCTGCATCGGCCTGGTCACGCTGCTCTACTGCGCGGTCGCCCTCGCCGCGATCGGCGCGCTGGGACCGGAGGCCGTCTCCGACAAGCCCGCCGCGCTCTCGCTGATCGTCGACCAGGTCACCGGCTCGTCCGTGGGCGGCGGCGTGATCGCCTTCGGCGCGGTCGTCGCCATCGCCTCGGTGGTCCTCGCGGTGATGTACGGGCAGACCCGCATCCTGATGTCGATGTCCCGCGACGGCCTGGTCCCGAGGGTGTTCGAGCGGGTCTCACCCCGCACCGCGACCCCCGTCGCCAACACCTGGATCGTCGCCGTCGTCTTCGCGGTACCGGCGGCCTTCTCCTCGCTCGACATGGTGGTGAACCTGACCACCATCGGCACGCTCGCCACCATGGTCGCCGTCAACGCCGCCGTCCTCGTGCTCCGCCGCCGCAACCCCGAGGTGCGGGGCTCCTTCCGGGTCCCGCTCTACCCGCTGAGCCCGCTCATCGGCATCGGCTTCTGCGTCTACCTGATGTACGGCACCGGCTGGACGACCTGGGTCCAGTTCGCCGTGTTCCTCGCGGTCGGCGCGCTCGTCTACGCGGTCTACGGGCACCGCCGCTCCCGGCTGGCCCAGGACTCCTAAAGCTGTACGGGCGGCAAGCGGAACCAGACCGCCTTGCCGCGCCCGGTCGGACGGTGCCCGCAGGACGAGCTGAGCGTGCGGATCAGCAGCAGCCCCCGGCCGTGCTCCTGCCACGGGTCCGGTACGTCGTCGGGCCCGGGGCGGGAGAGATCCCCGGGCGGGGCGGGATCACCGTCGTGCACCTCCACCTGGCAGCCGGCCGGAAGCAGCTCGACCACCAGCTCCAGGGGCTCGTCGCCCGGGGTGTGCTCCACCGCGTTGGCGACCAGCTCGGCGGTGAGCAGTTCGGCGGTGTCGCTGTCGGCGGGGGCGTCGATGTCCGTCAGCACCGAGCGGATCAGCGCGCGGGCGATCGGCACGGCGGCCGCGGAGTGCGGCAGGGAGATGCGCCAGGAGGGGGGCGGCGGTCCGTCGGGGGGCACGAGGGTTTCCGTTCGGGTGAGCGCTGGGGTCCTGGGCTCAGACGGTTTCCGCGCTCAAGACTTCTTCGATCCCACCTTACGAAGCGGCGCGACGTGGACAAGAGCCTGCCGTCCGGGACCTCGGGGACGTTCGTCACTGTTCCCGGCACGCGCCGATGTATCGCGCACTCGTGACGGCAGTCACGTAACGGTGATAAATTCGGGGCCAGGCAGCAGCGACGGCTGAAGGGGACACCCCGCCATGAGCCCGTTCACCGGCTCCGCACCGCGTACGCAGCACTGGCGCCACCTGCGGGTCACCACCGAGGACGGCGTCGCCACCGTCACCCTCGCCCGGCCCGAGAAGCTCAACGCCCTGACCTTCGGCGCCTACGCCGACCTCCGCGACCTGCTGGCCGAGCTGGCCCGGGAGCGCTCCGTGCGGGCCCTGGTGCTGGCGGGCGAGGGGCGCGGCTTCTGCTCCGGCGGCGACGTGGACGAGATCATCGGCGCGACGCTCGCGATGGACACCGCCCAGCTCCTGGACTTCAACCGGATGACCGGCCAGGTCGTCCGCGCGGTCCGCGAGTGCCCCTTCCCCGTCGTCGCCTCGGTGCACGGGGTGGCCGCCGGGGCCGGCGCCGTCCTCGCCCTCGCCGCCGACTTCCGCGTCGCCGACCCCACCGCCCGGTTCGCCTTCCTCTTCACCCGGGTCGGGCTCTCCGGCGGCGACATGGGCGCGGCCTACCTGCTGCCCCGGGTCGTCGGCCTCGGCCACGCCACCCGGCTCCTGATGCTCGGCGAACCGGTCCGCGCCCCCGAGGCCGAGCGGATCGGCCTGATCAGCGAGCTCACCGACGACGGCGACGCCGACAAGGCCGCCGCCGCGCTCGCCCGCCGCCTCGCGGACGGGCCCGCGCTCGCCCTCGCCCAGACCAAGGCGCTGCTCACCGCCGAGCTGGACATGCCGCTGGCCGCCGCCGTCGAGATGGACGCCGCGACCCAGGCGCTCCTGATGCACGGCGAGGACTACGCCGAATTCCACGCCGCTTTCAGCGAGAAGCGGCCGCCCGCCTGGCGCGGCAGATGACCGCCGCCGGCCCGCACCGGATCGCGGTCATCGGCGGCGGCCCCGGCGGGCTGTACGCGGCGGCACTGCTCAAGCGCCTCGGCCCGGACCGCGAGATCACCCTCTGGGAGCGCAACGCCCCCGACGACACCTTCGGCTTCGGCGTCGTCCTCTCCGACGAGACCCTCGGCGGCATCGAACACGCCGACCCGGCCGTGCACCGCGCCCTCCAGCGCGAGTTCGTCCGCTGGGACGACATCGACATCGTGCACCGGGGCCACACCCAGACCTCCGGCGGCCACGGCTTCGCCGCCCTCGGCCGCCGCCGCCTCCTGGAGATCCTGCACGAACGCTGCGCCGGGCTCGGCGTCGGCCTCCGCTTCCGTACCCAGGCCCCGCCCGCCGCCGAACTCGCCGCCACGCACGACCTGGTCATCGCCGCCGACGGCGTGCGCAGCGCCACCCGCGACGCCCACGCGGACAGCTTCCGGCCCCGGATCACCGGACACCGCTGCCGTTACATCTGGCTCGCCGCCGACTTCGCCCTGGACGCCTTCCGCTTCGAGATCGCCGAGACCGCGTACGGCGTGATGCAGCTCCACGCCTACCCCTTCGCGCCGGACGCCTCCACGGTCATCGTCGAGATGCGCGAGGAGGTCTGGCGCGCGGCCGGCTTCGACGTGCCCGACCCGGCCGAGTCCGTCCGCCAGTGCGCCAAGATCTTCGCCCACGCCCTCGGCCACCGGCCGCTGCGCTCCAACAACTCCGCCTGGCTCACCTTCCGTACCGTCGTGAACGGGCGCTGGTCGCACGGGAACACCGTCCTCATCGGGGACGCCGCGCACACCGCGCACTTCTCCATCGGCTCCGGCACCAAGCTCGCCGTGGAGGACGCCCTCGCGCTCGCCGCCTGCGTCGAGGAGCAGCCCTCGCTTTCCGCCGCGCTCGCCGCGTACGAGAGCGAGCGGCGGCCCGTCGTGGAGTCGACGCAGCGCGCGGCGGCGGCCAGCCTGCGCTGGTTCGAGGAGCTGGGTACGTACGTGGACCAGCCGCCCCGGCAGTTCGCGTTCAACCTCCTCACCCGCAGCCGCCGCGTCACCCACGACAACCTCCGGCTGCGCGATCCGGCGTTCACCGCCGGGGTGGAGGAGGAGTTCGGCTGCCCGCCGGGCACCCCGCCGATGTTCACCCCGCTGCGGCTGCGCGGCCTGGAGCTGCGCAACCGCGTCGTCGTCTCGCCGATGGACATGTACTCGGCCACCGACGGCGTCCCCGGCGACTTCCACCTCGTCCACCTCGGCGCGCGGGCGCTCGGCGGCGCCGGGCTCGTCATGACGGAGATGGTCTGCGTCAGCCCCGAGGGCCGCATCACCCCCGGCTGCACCGGCCTCTACACCGACGAACAGGCGGCGGCCTGGACCCGGATCACCGACTTCGTGCACACCGCGTCCCCGGGCACCGCCCTCGGCGTCCAGCTCGGCCACTCGGGCCGCAAGGGCTCCACCAAGCTCATGTGGGAGGGCATCGACCAGCCCCTGGACGACGGCAACTGGCCGCTGACCGCCGCCTCGCCGCTGCCGTACGCGCCCGGGGTCAACCAGGTCCCGCACGCCCTGGACCGGGCCGGTCTGGACGAGGTCCGGGAGCAGTTCGCCGCCGCCGCCCGGCGCGCCGCCGCCTGCGGGTTCGACCTGCTCGAACTGCACTGCGCGCACGGCTATCTGCTCTCCGGCTTCCTCTCGCCGCTCACCAACCTCCGCACCGACGCCTACGGCGGAGCGCTCGCCCACCGCCTCCGCTTCCCCCTGGAGGTCTTCGACGCGGTCCGCGAGCTGTGGCCCGACGACCGGCCGATGACCGTCCGGATCTCCGCCACCGACTGGGCGGAGGGCGGCACCACCGCCGAGGACGCCGTCGAGATCGCCCGCGCGTTCGTCGCGCACGGCGCCGACGCCATCGACGTCTCCACCGGCCAGGTCGTCCCCGGCGAGCGGCCCGAGTACGGGCGCTCCTACCAGACCCCGTACGCCGACCGCATCCGCAACGCCCTGTGCGTGCCGGTGATCGCGGTCGGCGCGATCTCCTCCTGGGACGACGTCAACTCCCTGCTCCTCGCGGGCCGCGCCGACCTCTGCGCCCTGGCCCGCCCCCACCTCTACGACCCGCACTGGACGCTCCACGCGGCGGCCGAGCAGGGCCACACCGGCCCGGGAGCCCCCTGGCCCCTCCCGTACCGCGCCGGCAGCCGCACCCCGCCGACCGGCCGCACCGACGCCCCCAAGCCGCGCCTCAGTCTGGAGTGACCGGCAGGCACTCGTGGCACAGGCACGGGTCCGGGTGCGGGGCCGCGTGGTGGGTGTTCCGGCCCAGGCGCGCGGTCCGCTCCAGCAGCTCGGCCCACCCCACCGCCTCCTCGCGCGTCCACACGACCCGGTCCGCGCAGCGCCGGAGCACGGTGGGGGAGTACACCAACTGGGCCCGGAACGTGTGCAGGTGGCGGGTCCCGGTGTCGATGGTGATCCAGTGCCCGGTGTGCCGGCCGTGCCCGACCGCCGTCAGCTGCTCGTTGCCCATCCCCGGGTAGGTGTCCACCACGTAGACCTTCGCGCCCGGCCGGAACGCCTTGGTGCCGGAGCGGAATTCCCGGCCCAGCTCCCCGTACCGCCGCCACCGCACCACGTTCGCCGCGACCAGCCAGCGCGGCTCGGGGACCTCAGCCACCGTCCCGCTCCGCGCTGACCACCAGCCGGCCCGCGAACTCCGCCCCCGCGTCCCGCAGCCGCTCGTGCAGGGCCCGGAACACCTCGGCCGATCTCGCGCCCGGCCACCCGTCGGGCAGCAGCTCGCGGGGCAGGCCGGGGTCGGCGTAGGGCACCCGGCGCCACGAGTCCAGCGCCGTCAGGTAGTCCCGGTAGGCCGCCTCCGGGTCCGCCGCCGCGTCGCCGCGCGCCTCCCAGGCCCTGAGCACCGGTTCATGGCGGTCCAGGAAGCCGTGGTGGAGCCGGGCCACCGCGTCCAGGTCCCACCAGCGGGCCACGGCCTCCCGGGTCGCGCTGAAGCCCAGGTGGTCGCCCCGGAACAGGTCGACGTACGGGGCGAGTTCCAGCCGCTCCAGGGTGTGCCGCGTCTCGTCGTACAGCCCCGCCGGGGCGATCCAGACGCCGGGGGCCGCGGTGCCGAAGCCGAGCCGGGCCAGGCGCGAGCGCAGCAGGTGCCGCTTGTGGCGTTCCGCCTCGGGCACCGAGAACACCGCCAGCACCCAGCCGTCCCCCAGCGGCGGGTCCGGATGGCGGTAGATGCGCCGGTCGCCGTCGTCCAGGAGCTGGCGGGCGTCCGCCGACAGCGCGTATCCGGCCGCCCCGTCCGCCGTGCGCGCGGCGACGAGCAGCCCGCGCCGTTTCAACCGGGAGACGGACGAGCGTACGGCGGGGGCGTCCACGCCGACGGCACCGAGCAGCCGGACCAGACCGGCCACCGGCAACGGCCCGTCGCCGGGGGTGCGGCCGTACGCCCCGTACAGGGTGACGATCAGCGAACGGGGGGTGTGCGGTTCGACCATGTGATCATTCTCGGCCAGGCGCGGGCCCGGTCGCACCGGGGTCGTCCGCGCGGAGCCTGAACCGTTGCAGTTTCCCCGTGGCGGTACGGGGAAGAGCCGGCAGGAACGTGATGCTGCGAGGGCACTTGTGCGGGGCCAGCTCCGCCCGCATGAACGCCCGCAGCTCGTCCGCCGTCGGCGCGGAGCCCTCCCGCGGCACCACGTAGGCCGCCACGATCCGGCCGCGCAGCTCGTCCGCCCGCCCCACCACCGCCGCCTCCGCCACGTCGGGGTGGCGCAGCAGGGCCCCCTCGACCTCGGGGCCGGCGATGTTGTACCCGGAGGAGATGATCATGTCGTCGGCGCGGGCCACGTAACGGAAGTAGCCGTCCGGGTCGCGCACATAGGTGTCGCCGGTGATGTTCCAGCCGTGCCGCACGTAGTCGCGCTGCCGTTCGTCCGCGAGGTAGCGGCAGCCGACCGGGCCGCGTACGGCGAGCAGGCCGGGCTCCCCGTCCGGCACGGGCGCGCCGTCGGCGTCCACCACCCGGGCCTGCCAGCCGGGGACGGGGACGCCCGTGGTGCCGGGGCGGATCGCGTCGTCGGCGGCCGAGACGAAGATGTGGAGCAGCTCGGTGGCGCCGATGCCGTTGATGATGCGCAGCCCGGTCCGCTCGTGCCAGGCGTGCCAGGTCGCCTCCGGCAGGTTCTCGCCCGCCGACACACAGCGGCGCAGCGCCGACAGGTCGTGCCCGTCGAGCCGGTCCAGCATCACCCGGTACGCGGTCGGCGCGGTGAACAGCACCGAGACCCGGTGCTCCGCCAGGGCGGGCAGCAGCTGCTTCGGGCCCGCCTGTTCGAGCAGCAGCGCCGACGCGCCCGCCCGCAGCGGGAACACCACCAGGCCCCCGAGGCCGAAGGTGAAACCGAGCGGCGGGCTGCCCGCGAACACGTCGTCGGGGCCGGGCCGCAGGAGGTGCCGCGAGAAGGTGTCGGCGATGGCCAGCACATCGCGGTGCAGGTGCATGCAGCCCTTGGGCCGGCCGGTGGTGCCCGAGGTGAACGCGATCAGCGCCACGTCGTCCGACGCGGTGTCCACCGCCCGGTACGGGCCCGGCCGGGCGGCGGCCAGCCGCAGCAGGTCGTCCGGGGCCTCACCCCCGTACGCCGTGATCCGCAGCCCGGGCACCTCCGCCTGCGCCAGGTCCTCGACCGACCGCGCGTCGCACAGGGCGTGGCTCACCCGGGCGATCGAGCAGATGGTGGCCAGCTCGGACGCCCGCTGCCGCGCCAGTACGGTGACGGCGACCGCGCCCGCCTTCAGGACCGCCAGCCAGCAGGCGGCGAGGTGGGGCGTGGTGGGACCGCGCAGCAGGACCCGGTTGCCGGGGACGACTCCCAGGTCCGAGGTGAGGACATGGGCGATCCGGTCGACCAGGTCGCGCAGCTCCCCGTAACTCAGCACCCCGCCGTCCGGCGTGCGGAAGGCGGGGCGGTCGGGGCCGAGGCGGTCGGCCGTGCGGTCCAGGAGCTCGGTGGCGCAGTTGAGCCGGTCCGGGTAGTGCAGCTCGGGCAGGTCGAAGAGCAGGTCCGGCCATTGCTCCACGGGTGGCAGGTGCTCCCTGGCGAAGCCGTCGATGTGCGCCGAGGTCTTCGGGTCCGTGGTGTTCGGGTCCATGAAGGATCGCCCCCTTGTAGCCCCCTTGTCGCTCCTGGAGCGTATCGTTTGGGTGACGGTAGTCAACGGTCCGCGATAAAGATGCTCAGGTGCCATCGATTTGAAAATCTTTGCTCAGATCCGACCAGAGAGGCGCCGGTATGACGGCATTCTCGCTCGATCCGGCACAGACCGCCTGGTGCGAGGAGCTGCGCACCCTGGCCCGTGACCGGCTCGCCCCGCTCGCCGCCGAGGGCGAGCCGGGGCACGTGAACCGCCCGCTGCTCGCCGCCCTCGGCGAGCTGGGCCTCCTCGACCGGCTGTTCGGCTCGGGAGCCCTGGACCTCTGCCTGCTGCGCGAATCGCTCGCCCGGGGCTGCACCGAGGCCGAGACCGCCCTCGCGCTCCAGGGCCTCGGCGGCTTCCCCGTGCTCCGCTCGGGCACCCCCGCCCAGCGCGAACGATGGCTCCCCGGGGTCCGTGCGGGCCGCCACGTCGCCGCGTTCGCGCTCAGCGAGCCGGGCGCGGGCTCCGACGCGGGAGCCCTCGCGCTCGACGCCGCCCCGGACTCCGGCGGCTGGCGGCTGACCGGCGAGAAGTGCTGGATCTCCAACGCGCCGGAGGCCGACTTCTACACGGTCTTCGCCCGCACGACCCCGGGCGCCCGGTCCCGCGGCGTCACCGCGTTCCTGGCCCCCGCCGACCGCGCGGGGCTGACCGGCACCGCCCTGGACATGCTCTCCCCGCACCCGATCGGGGCCCTGGTCTTCGACGGGGTCCGTGTCACCCCCGACGACCTGCTCGGCGAGCCGGACCGGGGCTTCGCGGTCGCCATGGACACCCTGAACCTCTTCCGCCCCAGCGTCGGCGCCTTCGCCCTCGGGATGGCCCGCGCCGCGCTCGACGCCACCGTGGAGCACACCGCGACCCGGACTGCCTTCGGCGCGCCCCTGTCCGCACTCCAGGCGGTGTCGCACCAGGTCGCCGAGATGGCCACCCGCACCGAGGCCGCCAGGCTGCTGGTCCACGCGGCCGCCGCCGCCCACGACGCCGGGGAGCCCGGGGTGCCGCGCCGGGCCGCCATGGCGAAGCTGTACGCCACGGAGACCGCGCAGTACGTCGTGGACACCGCCGTCCAGCTGCACGGCGCCCGTGCCCTGCAGCGGGGCCACCTGCTCGAACACCTCTACCGGGAGGTCCGCGCCCCGCGCATCTACGAGGGCGCCAGCGACGTCCAGCGCACGATCATCGCCAAGGAGCTCTACGCGAACCGGGAGGCGACCGCATGAGCCCGATCCACCGCGTCAACCCGCACGAACTCTCACCCGCCTCCGGCTTCTCGCACGCGGTCACCGCGACCGGCGGCCGGCTCGTGTTCCTGGCCGGGCAGACCGCCCTGGACCAGCACGGCGAGGTCGTCGGCGACACCCTGCCCGAGCAGTTCGCGATCGCGCTGGGCAACCTCCTCACCGCCCTGCGCGCGGCGGGCGGCTCCCCGGCGGACCTGGCCCGGGTCACGGTGTACGCCACCGACGTCGCCGACTACCGGGCGCACGCCCCGGAACTGGGCCGGATCTGGCGCCGGCTGGCCGGCCGCGACTACCCGGCCATGGCGGTCATCGGCGCCGCGCGGCTCTGGGACGAACAGGCACGGGTCGAGATCGACGGCATGGCGGTCCTGCCCTGAACGGCGTACGCCCCCGCCGGTCCCGGAGACCGGGCGCGGCGGGGGCGTACCGAAACGGATCGGGCGGATCAGTATCGGACGGGGCGGATCAGTACGGCTGCACCAGCACGTGCGCCGCACCGGGGATGCCGATCTTCAGCAGCTCGTCCTCCTCCGGCGTCGTCTCCCCGCCCGTCTCCTGCTTCAGCACCGCACGCGAGATCGCCTGCACCCACATGGCGCGCGGACGGCGCCGCGCCTCCCACGCGTCCAGGGCCGCGTCGACGTCCGCCTCGGCGTCCAGCGACTCGGCGAGCACCAGCGCGTCCTCCACGGCCATCGCCGCCCCCTGCGCGATGTGCGGAGTGCTCGCGTGCGCCGCGTCACCGGCCAGGACCACCCGGCCGACGTGCCACGGCTCCTCGACCGTCACCTGGGAGATCCGCGAGTAGACGACCGCCTCCGGCCCGCTGACCGCCGCCAGCGCCTCGGCGACCGGCCCCGAGAACATGGTCAGCCGCTCCTTCAGCTGCTCGTGCGCCGTCGAAGGGTCCGGCCGGAAGTCCTCGGCCTCCGCGAAGACCGAGCCCAGGTACATCAACTCGTCGGTGATCGGGGTGAGCAGCGCCTTGGCGGCCTGGCCGGCGGTGCCCATCACGACACCCCGCACCTGCTCCTGGCGGGGCACGGTGACACGCCAGTTGGCGAAGCCGGTGTACTGGGGGGTGTATCGGTCCCCGTACAGCCGGGTGCGCAGCGGCGAGCCGATGCCGTCGAAGCCGACGACGAGGTCCCAGCGGCCGGCCGAGCCGTCGGACAGGGTGACGTCGACGCCGTCCCCGTGGTCGGTGAGCTCCGTGATGGTCGCGCCGAACCGGACCTTCGCGCCGGCCGAGGTGGCCGCCGCGTTCAGCACCCGGGCCAGCGCGGGGCGGGGAATGCCGTTGTTGGACGGGGCGTCGCCCATGCGCGGCTGCGGTATCTCGGCCAGGGTGTTCCCGGCCGGGTCCGCGATGGTCAGCACCTCCCACTCGAAGCCCGCTGCCAGGCAGTCCTCCAGCACCCCGATCTCCCGCATCACGTGCAGGGCGTTCGACGGCTGGATGATGCCGACGCCGAGGGCGTCGAGCTCGTCGCGGAGCTCGGCCACCTCGACGGTGTGGCCCCGCCGGGCCAGGGCGGTGGCGAGCGTCAGCCCGCCGATGCCGCCGCCGTGGATCAGGACGCGCAGAGGTGTTGCCATGTCGGATCTCTCCAGAGCGAGAAAGCAGGTAAGGGAAGGTGAGGGGGACGGGCCGGGGTCAGCCCGCCGCCACGGGCAGGCTCATCAGGTGGTCCACGAGGGCCAGCAGCACGTCCCGGCCGAACGGCCGCTCGCGTACGTCGCCGACGAGCAGCGGCACGTGCGGGTCCAGGTCCAGGGCGGCCCTGATCTCGTCCGCGGTACGGGTGTTGTGCCCGTGGAAGCAGTTGATCGCGACGACGAACGGGATGTCCCGGCTCTCGAAGAAGTCGATCGAGGCGAAGCTGGACTCGAGGCGTCGGGTGTCGGCGATCACGACCCCGCCGAGGGCCCCGTTGACCAGGTCGTTCCACATGAACCAGAAGCGCTCCTGGCCCGGTGTGCCGAACAGGTAGACGACGAGGTCCTGGCTGACCGTGATCCGGCCGAAGTCCAGGGCCACGGTGGTCGTGTCCTTCTGGCCGACGCCGGCCAGGTCGTCCACGCCGATGCTGGCCGTGGTCAGAAGCTCCTCGGTGCGCAGCGGGGCGACCTCGCTGACGGCCCCCACGAGGGTGGTCTTGCCGACGCCGAAACCGCCGGCTATCAGGATCTTGACGGCGGCGGGCGCCGCCTGACTGGTGGTCATCTTGGGTCAGAGTCTCCGGAGTCCGTCGCGAACAGCGGCCAGTACGCCCATGCCGGCGCCGCCGGACGCCCGGGCCACCGAGAGCGGGGCCCGGGCGATCAGCAGACCGGTGGCGACCAGATCCGCCAGAAGGATCTTGGTCACCGAGATCGGCAGGTCGAGGTCCGAGGCGACCTCGGCGACCGCCGCGGGCCGCCGGCAGCGGTCCAGGATCAACCGGTGCTCCGGCTGGAGCCTGCCCGGGCGGGCCGCCGCGCCGTGCTCGTCCCGCGGATCGTGCGCGGTCGTGAGCACGGTGATGAGGGTGAGGTCGTCCCGGTCGGGAGCCGTCCGGCCGCGGGTGATGGTGTACGGGCGCACCATCGTCCCCGCGGCGTCCTCGCCGTCGTCCTCGAAGTCCCCCTGCCCGTAAGGCCAGTGGCCGGTCACGCCCGCGGCCTGTCCCCGGCGCCGAAGGCGTCGAAGTCGTCCCGCGCCGGGGTGCTGAGCTTCTGGCCGACCTGGAGTACGAGGTTGTGCATGGCGAGCGACATGATCTCGGCGTCCACCTCCTGCGAGGCGATGACGGCCAGGTGGGTGCCCTGGCCCGCCGAGATGATGAAGAGCCAGAGGTCCGCCAGTTCCACGATCACCTGGTGGACGCCACCGCCGTTGAAGAGCTGGCCCACACCGCGGGCCAGGCTCTGCTGCCCGGTGCAGATCGCGGCCAGCCGCTCGGCGTCGGGCCGATGGATGGTGCGCGAGTGGCTCACCACCAGCCCGTCGTCCGAGAGCAGGACGGCGTTGATGGTCTCGGCCACCGAGTCGACCAGACCGTCGAGGAGCCAGTCGAGGTCCTGGCGAGTGGCGGTTGTGCGTGTCATGTCCGTTCTTCTCTCGTGAGGTCGGGCTGCGTCGGCGGCTCGTCGGTGGCGCGGGCGGCGCGGGAGCGGCGCTGGAATGCTCCGATGGCCGCACCCGCGCGGTGCGGGGCGGTCCGTGGCGGCGGGTCC
>NZ_JAAGNI010000297.1 GCF_010550605.1 Streptomyces sp. SID9727 | reverse complement strand
GATCGCGTCGGCCTCGGCAGAAGATCGCGTCGGCCTCGGCAGAAGATCGCGTCGGCCTCGGCAGAAGATCGCGTCGGCCTCGGCAGAAGATCGCGTCGGCCTCGGCAGAAGATCGCGTCGGCCTCGGCAGAGGATCTTGAGGTCCGTGACAGTCTCGTGGCCGGTCCCTCCTCGGACCGGGGCATGCTCGTCGAATGCGGCCGCCGACCACATCACCACCGCCCAGCCTGCCTGGCCCAGCTGCCGAAGAAAGTACCGCCGGGGGAGGCAGGCGCTGGTCCGTACCGGCCGGAGTTCGTGACGGTCATGAAAGCCATCGGCTTCGCCCAGCCGAACATCCACGCCCTGTTCGACGCCCTGGAACCCCTCGACACGGAACACGTAGCGGTACCCGCCTGGAACGAGGCCATCAAGGAGTACTACAACCCCGACGCCGCAGGCGTCGCCGACCACCTCGTCGGTCAGCCGGTGAGCTGAGGACTCCGCCACCGGCCGGCGACAACGGGGCCAGCCGGGGGCACGGGACACGAAAGCCGAGAGCCCCGACGCTCCCACTCCACTTCCGTGTGATCAGCCTGCGCCGGCCGAAGTCAGCCCGCATCGGGCTCCCGTCGCCTCATGACCACAACAACGTGCCAGGAGCCCGCGGAGTCGGCCGGCGTCGCCTTTCCGTTTTCAGGCAGCTCGGTGCTTGAGGCCCAGGCCGCAACGGAAACCCATGTCGTCAGGCCCCTCGGGCACCGAATCGTCCGGGCGCCAGCGGTCGACGGGCACGACGCCCGGTTCCAGCAGTTCCAGTCCCGTGAAGAAATTTTCGATCTGCTTCTGCGTGCGGAGCACCACGGGCTTGGAGACCTTGTTCTGCCGGTAGAAGGCCGATGCCTCCGCCGCCCTGACGGGATCTGCGTCACCGCAGGCGTGGGACAACGCGACATACGAGCCGGCCGGAAGAGCGTCCACGAGAACCTTCAGGACGCCCGCCGGGTCCTCCTCTTCGTCGAGGAAGTGCAGGATCGCGGCCAGGACCAGGCCCACCGGACGTGTCATGTCGAGTGTCCCGGTCACCTCAGGCGATGCCAGTACCGCACGAGGGTCACGCAGGTCGGCTTGCAGGTAGGTCGAGCGGCCCTCTGGTGATACCGGGGTGAGCAGCGCCTCGGCGTGCCGCAGCACCACAGGGTCGTTGTCCACGTAGACGATCCGAGCCGAGGGCACCATGCCTTGAGCGATCTCGTGCAGGTTGGGCCGGGTGGGGATGCCGGTGCCGATGTCCAGGAACTGCGTGACACCCCCCTCTTTCACCATGTGCCGTACAGCGCGCGCCATCCATGCCCGGTTCTGCTGCGCACTTCGCTGGATCTCCGGCCAGCGCTGGGCGATGCCCTCCGCGACGGCTTGGTCCACCGGGTAGTTGTCCTTGCCACCGAGGAGGCTGTCATAGACCCGCGCCGGGTGCGGCTTTCCCTGTTCGAACAACCCGTTGGGGGACACACGGTCTCCTTCGCGCGATGGCATATTCGGTTCAGTCAACAACGCTCTGGCCAGAGCCATTTGAACATACTGTGTAGTGCGAACCTACTCTTCGGGATCCTGGACCGGTGAAGCGCGTGAGCGAGCGGGGTGGTACTGACTCCGCCCGGTGCGTAGCGCATGGGCCGGGCATCACCGGGTGCCGGCCGGCTCGGCGGCCGTCCGCCGGCCTTCGACCGCGAGGGCTGCGAGCAGCGGAACACCGTCGAGGTGCCTCAACAGGCCCAAGCAGTGGCGCGGTCTCGCCACCCGCTACGACAAGACCGCCACCATCCGTCTGGCCGGACTCCGCATCACGGCGATCTTCATCCGGTCCGCGAGATGATCCGAAAGGGGCGTCCAGCGACGATACGCTGGGACAGTGGCCTGCTCAGTCGTCGAACCACACGACGAGACACACGTTGTCGTCGCCGTACGGTGCGGCCACCGCGTAGATCCTGCCCGCCGGCAGAAGGCGTTCGACGGCCTGATGGGCCGCATACGCCCTCGCCCGCCGACGCGTCGACGTCCGCCGGGCCATGATCCGCGACCAGTCCCCCTTTCAAGCAGTCCCAGCCCTCGCTCGAGCCGCTTGACAGTCGCCCAGTGGCCCGTCTACCGCAACGTCGGGTTGGTGCTGCGCTTCCTCGTCCGCAGCGGCGATCCGGAACCGAAACCACGATCGCGAGTAGGCGGCATCCGGCGGATGACGTTCTTCGCACTGCACGGGGCCGTCGGCGACGCCGGCGATCACGCCGGGCCAGAACCGGGCGGCGTTGTGGTTGGCAGAGTCGAAGGCGAGTGCCCACGGGCCGGGGTGCCGCTGGAACATGAGGCGGGCAGCGGCCCGGCCCGCCCCCAGCCGGCGGTGTCGGCGCAGGACGAAGAACTCGCTCACCTCCCGGACGCCTTGATCGACCGCTCGCGTCATGCTGAACCCGGCCAGGGTGCCGTCGATGCGGATGAAGCACGCTTCCCTGCCGTCCTCGGTGAAGTAGTAGTCCAGGAAGCGGTAGACGCACGTGCCGTGCGGCGTCACGTCGTATCCCCGCACGTCGGAGAAGTCGTACTGGTAGAGCTGCATCAGGTTCTCGAGAACGGTCTTGTCCTCAGCCGCCACTGAAACCATCTCAACCACTATGGACGACAGTATTCCGCAGACAGAAGTGCTCTCCGGCGGCTCGCACCGGCCAAGACGCGCTCAGCCTTCCCCTATGACGGAACAGCCGCCCGGCTGCGTGATCGCCGCCGAGCGACTGCGTAACTGCCCGAGACACGTCAGAGATCACATGCTGCGACGACCAGTGGAACGGGAGCTCGGTCTTCGGTGCGCGGTTGTGCACATGGTCCGGCCCCTTCGGTAGCCGCCCCGGCCGTGCGGTGCTCGTCTGCTGTCCCGCTCACTGCCCCATGACGTACGCGACGGTCGGGCCCGTGGTCCAGCCGCCGTCAACTGCGAGTTCGGCACCGGTGACATAGGACGCGGCGTCCGAGAGCAGGAAGACGACCGCGCCGGCGATCTCGTGGGCCTCGCCGACCCGGCCCATCGGGGTGTTGGGGTACGCGCCCTCGCCCCGCTCGATGCCGGTGGCCGCGGTCATCGGGGTGTACGTCATCCCCGGGTGCACGGAGTTCACGCGGATGCGGGCGGTGCCCAGCTCGACGGCGCCGATCTTCGTGAGCCCGCGGACACCCCATTTGGAGGCGCCGTAGCCGGCCGTGAGGGCGAGGCCCATCAGGCCCGCCGCGGACGAGATGTTGACTATCGATCCGCCGCCGGCCTCCTTCAGTGCGGGGATCACGGTCTTCATGCCGATGAAGACGCCCGTGAGGTTGACGTCGAGCACCTGGCGGAAGTGCTCGACGGACTCGGACTCCAGCAGGCTGCCGGTCGAGATGCCGGCGTTGTTCACCAGGCCGTGCAGCGCCCCGAACTCGGCGACGGCGAAGTCGGTGGCCCGCCGCCACTCCTCCTGCGAGGTCACGTCGTGGTGCAGGAAGCGGGTGCGGTCGCCGAGTTCGCGGGCCGTACGCTCCCCGTCCTCGTCCAGGACGTCAGTGATCAGGACGTGGGCCCCGGCGGCCACTGCCTGCCGGGCTGCCTCCGCGCCCAGGCCCCGGGCGCCGCCGGTGATGATCAGGTTCCTGCCGGTCAGGTCGTGGTGGGGGGACTCGTGCATGGTGTGCTCCATTCCAGGTGCTGGTGAGGTCGCGGGGATCAGAAGTGGGTGCCGCCGTCGACGCGGACCTCGGTGCCGGTGATGAACCGGCCGTCCTCCGACGCCAGCATCGCGACGATCGATGCCACCGTCTCCGGACCTGCGAATCCCTGGCCGAGCGCCGGGGAGAGCTTCGCGAACAGGCTCATGTCGGCGTCCTCGGGCAGGCCCGGGCCGACGCTCTGACCGCTTGCCCCGCTGCCGTCCGTCATGCCCGAGGAGATGGAGCCGGGCTGCACGGCGGTGAAGCGGATACCGCGGCTCGCGTACTCGGAGGCCAGTGCGTGGGTCATCGACTGGATGCCGCCCTTGCTCGCGGCGTAGGCCGCCATATAGGGGTGCGCGAAAGCCGCTGAGGTCGAGCTGAAGTTGACGACGGCCGCACCCTCGCCCTCCAGGAGCGCCGGGATCGCCTCGCGGATCACCAGGAACGTGCCGACGAGGTTCACCGTCAGGACATGGGTGAAGTCCGCCAGGCTGGTCTCCGCGGTGTGTGAGGAGCGCAGGATGCCCGCCGCGTTGACGAGGACGTCCAGCCCGCCGAGCGCGTCGGTCGCGGCCCGGACGCCCTCGCGCACCGATGTCTCGTCCGCGATGTCGACGACGAGCGTGGTGAGCCGGTCCGCGTGGCCGCCGGCCTTGCCCAGGGTGTCCTTCAGGCCCGACTCGCTGACGTCCGCCGCGACGACGGTGCCGCCCTCCGCGAGCAGACGCAGCACGGTGGCCTGGCCTATGCCCGAGCCTCCGCCGGTGACCAGGGCGCGACGGCCGTCGTAGCGGAGGGAGTGGTTCTCGTGGGTCATGTGCGCTCTCCTACTCGGCCCGCCGACCACGTCGGCCGGGCCCTTCTCGGCGCCTGTCCCGGCCTGTCGTGGCCGCCGGCGCCCTTGCCTTCCACGTCACCGTACGCCTAGGTGGCACGTTTTGCCATTACGTCACGGCGTGCCTCCTACTGGTCGCAGGCCGTACGCTTCTGGGGTGAGTACCGAGCCACCACCCCCGTCGCTGACCGAGCGCCGCAAGGCCGCCACCCAGCTCGACATCGCGCACGCAGCGGCCGAGCTCTTCGCCACCCGGGGCCCGGAGGCCACGACGGCGGAGGAGATCGCCCGGCGGGCGGGGGTCGCGCTGCGCACCTTCTACCGCTACTTCCGCTCCAAGCAGGACGCCGTCGGCCCACTGCTCACGGTCGGTGCCGACCAGTGGCGTGCGCTGCTGGCCGAGACGCCGCCGGGCACCGCGCTGGGACCGGCCCTGCGCGGCGCGGTCGAGCAGGCGCTGTCCACACCGGATCCCCGGGCCGCGGAGGCGCTCCTGCGCACACGGGGCCTGCTGCGCGCCGCGGCGGACGATCCCGCACTGCGCGCCGTCTGGTACCGCGTGAACCAGGAGTCGGAGGAGTTGCTCGTCCCGGTCATCGCCCGGCTGACGGACGGCCGCCGCGACGCCCTGGACGTGCGCCTGGTCGCCGCCGCGGCCACCGACGCCATCCGGATCGCCCTGGAGATCTGGTCCGGCACCGAGGCGGCGACCGAGGGCCCCGGCTCCCCCGCCGACCTGGCGGTGCGCTGCCTGCGGCGCCTCCTGGGCGGCACGGTCCTGGCGGAGTACGAGGACGACGCCGCGCAGCGGCGCTGATCAGAGCCGGCAGGGCGGGCAGGGCCCGGTCACGGCCTCCCGGGACGGCCGCCGTCCCGCATGTACCCTCGCTGCGGCACAGGGCAAAGTCCGTTCCACCCGGTTGCGGTCGGCACCGCGGGAGGGCGGGGTGGCAGGAGACCGGGGCCAGGCCGCATCCTCACGGGACTCGTCGCGCAGCGGCGTGCTTCGGCCCAGCACCTGCCGTCCAAGCGGCGGGTCACGCCATTGCCGCACGCGGCGCTCGAAGACCCGCGGGTGAAGACACGACGCGTACAGCGCGCGGCACCGTGGAGGCGCCGGGGCGGTACGCGGGGGCGAGGGGGGTCCCAGCCGGGCGGCCCCGGACGTCCGGTTCGGAGCGTGCCGATCGGGACGAGGAACTCGTCGCGCCGGGCACCGTGGGTCGCCAAGGGACCGCCGGCCGAGAACAGCGCTCCTGCGGGCGCCCCCGGAGCACGGAGGTGGTCCCCCGCCCTCCGGGCGCCGAAGGTCGTTGTCAGCCCCCGGTGTTAGCGTCACCGACATGGCGAACCGTTCGTATCTCTACTCTGCGGACTCGGTACCGAGCGAGGTGGACATCCCGCGCCGGATCCGATGCGTATCCGAGCACAACCGGGACATCCCGCTCGCCCACAAGCTCCTGGTGGGGCGTGGGACCACGATCGTCCCCTCCATGATCTGGAACCACCCGATCGGCATCGCCGCGGATTACGCCGCCGGGGCCGCGCTGCTCCGCGACGTCCTGCGCGCGGTCGGCGACGGCCTTCGGGACGACGCCGAGTTCGCCGCGTGCGTGGCCAGGACCACGGCCCACCTGGAGAAGCAGGAGGCGAGGTACTTCCTTCTCGAGACGGGCGAGATCGTTTCGATGACGGACGACGATCCGGCGGCGAGCGTGCGGCGTCTGGCGTCGGAGGACGTCCCCGAGGCCGTCGCGCTCGCCGAGGCGGCGATCGCCGGCCGTGACGACACCTGGCTGGCCGCCGTCCGAGCCGACTGGCAACGGCACTTCGCGTCGTTCTACGGCGACGCGCTCTATTTCTCCTTTCCGGAATCCGCGGACAACTGACAACGGGAGTACGTGATGGCGACGTTCATGCTGCTGGTCAACCATGACGGCGGGGTCTTCGAGGAGCCGATGGACACCTGGCAGCCGGGTGACATCGCGGCCCACTTCGACCACTACGCCCTGTTGACCAAGGAGTTGACCGAAAGCGGGGAGCTGGTCCGGTTCATGGCGCTGGCCGATCCGCGGCAGGCCCGCACGGTCCGTGCGGACGGTGTCGCGCCGCCCGTGGTGACCGACGGGCCCTGCGCCGGGTCCAGGCAGGCCCTGGCCGGCTTCAATGTCTTCGAGGTGGAGTCGGAGGAGCGGGCGCTGGAGATCGCCGCCCGCATCTCCGCCGTCCCGGGCCCCGGTGGCGTGCCCACGCAGCAGCCGGTCGAGGTGCGGCGGGTCACGGCCGACGAGCACGGTGAGCGGTGAGCCGGGGAGACTTCGCGGCGGGTAGGGGAGGCGCTGCGCCCGGTCGGCCTACGGAGCGAGCCGGGCCAGTGAGCCCTTCTCCAGCGCGGTCCACAGGGCGCCGTCGGGGCCCGGCGCGATGCCGTGCGGTTCCGAGTCCGGCGTGGGCAGGTCGTGGGAGGTGACGGAGCCGTCCGGGGTGATCGTGGCGACGCGGTTGGCTCCCCATTCCGTGAACCACACGGCGCCCTGTCCGTCGACGGTGACGGCGTGCGGCCGGGCGGCGCGGTCGGGCAGCGGGAATTCGGTGATCCGCCCGTCGGGGGTGATCCGGCCGATCTGACCGGCGGTGATCTCGGTGAACCACACCGCTCCGTCGCGGCCCGCCGCGATCCCGACCGGGCCCGCCCCCTCCGTCGGCAGGGTGTGCAGGGCAACCGTGCCGTCCATGCCGATCCGCCCGACGGCGTTGCCCTGGTTGAGGGTGAACCACATCCCGCCGTCGGCCCCGGCGGTGATCGCGGAAGGGAACGCGCCGTTGGCGGGGAGCGGGTACCGGGTGACGTCGCCGTCGACGGTGATGCGGCCGATGCGGTCGGCGGTGGTCTCGGTGAACCAGAGCGCGCCGTCCGGCCCCGCCGCGATGCCGAACGGCGCGGAGCCGGAGCCCGGCACGTCGAACCCGGTGATCGCGCCGTCCGTGGTGATCCGCCCGATCCGGTCCGCCCGGTACTCGGTGAACCACAGCGCGCCATCCGGGCCGGGTGTGATGACGGTCGGTCCGCTGTCGGGGGCGAGGCGGTGGTCCGTCGGTGCCTCGCCGGGGACGAGGCGGCCGATCCGGCCGCTGTGGACGAGCGTGAACCACAGGGCGCCGTCCGGCCCCGTGGTCAGGGCGTACGGTCCGGCGTCGGGGCCGGACACCGTGTACTCCTCGATCGTTACCCGGGTCGTCTCGTGCACGAGGGTTCCTCCGTTCACGGTCGCTGGTGGGGCTGGGACGTGCTCGCGGCCTGTCAACGGCTGCCCGCCGCGGTGGACTTCGGCGTTCCGGTGGACCGTACCGGCGCCGCGGCACCTTCCGCGGGCGTGCTCCTCACCAGCCACAGGCCCGTGACCAGGGCGGTCGCCAGCGTGATGGCACCCGCCGCCAGGAAGGCGCTGTCGAGGCCGGCCCCGAAGGAGGCGCCGCCCGACTGCCGGGCGCGGACCACGGCTCCGAGCACCGCCACGCCGAGCACCGCACCGATCTGCCGGGTGGTGCTGCTGATGCCCGAGGCGAGACCGCCCTCCTGCGCACTGACGGCCTGGATGGCGGCGCCCGTCAGCGGGGACATCGTCAGGGCGAAGCCGACGCCCACGACAGCCAGTCGCCACCATACGTTCCCGTATCCCGTGTCGGCATGCACATTGCCGAGGGCCAGCAGTCCGAGGCCGGCCAGGGCCAGGCCGGCGGTGACCACGACACGGAAGCCGTGCCGGGCGGCGAGCCGGCCCGCGTACGGGCTGACGAGCACCATGGCGAGGGTGGTGGGAAGCGTTTGCAGACCCCCGCGCAGGATCGAGCTGCCCTGGACGTACAC
The DNA here is from genome assembly GCF_010550605.1 of Streptomyces sp. SID9727. Taxonomy (GTDB): domain Bacteria; phylum Actinomycetota; class Actinomycetes; order Streptomycetales; family Streptomycetaceae; genus Streptomyces. Next base: position 20,633 of record NZ_JAAGNI010000297.1, on the reverse strand, counting down.
GAAGAACTGGGAGAAGAAGAACGACGAGCCCATGAGGGCGAACCCGACCACGACCATGGCGGCGTTGGAGACGGTGAACAGGCGCTCCCTGAAAAGCCGCATCGGCAGCATCGGTGCGCGGCGGCGCGCTTCGACCGCCATGAAGGCGGCCAGGAGGAACACCGCGACGGTGAGGCTGCCGAGGATCACCGGCGAGGTCCAGCCACGCGCCCCGCCCTCGATCAGCCCGTAGGTCAGCGCCCCCACTCCCAGGACGGACAGCACCGTCCCCGGGACGTCGATCGCGGGGGCGTTCCGATTGCGCCCCTCCTCTAGGTGGCGCCTGCCGGCCAGGAGGAGGACCGCGCCGATGGGCAGGTTGACCAGGAAGATGGCGGGCCAGCCGAAGACTTCGGTCAGCACGCCGCCGGCCACGGGGCCCGCGGCCAGGCCGACTCCGCTGAGTCCGGCCCAGAGCCCGATCGCCTTGACGCGTTCCTGCGGCGCGGGGTAGGCCGCCGCGAGCAGGGCCAGCGAAGCGGGACTGAGTGCCGCGGCCCCGATGCCCTGGAGCACCCGGCCCGCGATCAGCCAGCCGAGCGAGGGCGCGAGGCTGCACACCACCGACGCGGCGGTGAACACCGCGACACCGGTCAGGTACACGCGTTTACGGCCGAACCGGTCGGCGAAGATGCCGCCGGACAGCAGCAGCATGGCGACCAGCAGGACGTAGGCGTCGACGATCCACTGCAGACCGGTGAGTTGAAGGTGCAGACCGTGCTGCATGTCGGGCAGCGCCGCGCCCACGATCGTGTTGTCGAGCAGAACCATGAACGGGCCCAGGCAGGTCACCGTGAGCAGCACGGTTCGGTTCGACCGGCCGCTCGCGGCCGTACGCGATGCAGTGATGGGAATCCCTCTCAATCGTGAGATACGCCCGGCCGCGGTCGGCGCGGGTGTTTCCGTGCGGGTTATTAACGCAGCCAATGACTGCGTTAGGTGACTGTAGGCGAGGGTGACCCACAAACGCAAGTGCCGACTGCGTTAATCTGGACGCATGAACGAGCAAAAGCGAGCCCGGCGTCCCGGCGGGCGCAGCGCCCGAGTCGGTGCGCAGGTACACCAGGCCGTCACCGAACTCATCAGCGAGCGCGGCTACGGGAACTTCACCGTCGGCGAGGTGGCGGCCCGCGCGGGCGTGGCCGACAGCAGCATCTACCGCCGGTGGGGCGGCCTGGAGGCGCTGCTCAGCGACGTGGCGCTCACCCGCCTCGACGCGCGCTCCCCGATGCCCGACACCGGAAGCCTGGCCGGAGACCTGCGTACGTACGCGGCCCAGGTCGCCCGCGAGATCACCGGACCCGACGGGCCCGCGGTGCTGCACCTGGCCGTCGCCCTGGCGGGCACCGGTCAGCAGGGCGCGCAGGCCCGCGACGCCCTCCGCACCGAGCGCACCAGGCAGTTGCAGTCCATGCTCGACCGCGCCCGCGACCGCGGCGAGCCCGCACCCGACGCACTGACCGTGCTGGACCACGTCCTGGCCCCCATGTACATCCGCGTCCTCTTCGGCATGGGCCCTCTGAGCCCGGAGTACGTCGAGGGGCTGGTCGACCGGCTCCTCCGCCCCGGGCCCGATGTCCGGATTCCGGTGGTGTGAGGGGACGTCACCCGCACACTGTCCCTGTAGCGATCAGCGGCCCACGGACCATCCACGGGGGAAGTGCATGACGGACCACGAAGACGCGTACCGGCCCCCGGCGGACCGGGCTCCGCAGGGCGCTCCGTACCGCCCGCCGTCCGGGGTGTTCGGGCCGCCTCCCCCGGTGGGCGTCCCGCCCCAGCACTCGCCGTACGCCGGCCCGTCCGGGGTCTTCGGACCGCCGCCACAGGGGCCGTTCCCTCCACAGGGCGTGCCGGCCGTGCCACCGCCGCGTTCGCCCAACGGGCCCGGACCCGGATTCCCGTACGGGCAGCCGCCGTACACCCCCGGGCAGCCGCCGCCCGCCCGGCGGCGCAAGCGGCTGCTGCTGTTCGGCGGGGTCGGGATACTGGCTGCCGGGCTCGTGGCCGGGCTGCTGGTCCGGCACGGGGGGCCTGGGCCGGAGGAGTCCGTCGCCAAGCGGGACCTGACGCCGTTCCGGCAGGCCGTGGCCGCGCTGGCCGACGCCCCGGGTCTGCGGTACCGGGATTCCGGTGACGGCCTGGTGAAGCGGGACATCACCGTCACCGCGTCCGGCAGCCGTTTCGGCGCCGTGGAGGTCGGGGGCTCCGGGCTCGCACGCGAGGTTCTGCACATCGGCGGCAGGACCTTCACCCGGGCGAAGGACTCCGCGTCCGGCGCCTGGGCAGCCGCCGACGAGAGCGACAGCGTCACGCGGGAGACGGTCGGGCACATGCCGGCCCCGCCCGACCTGGCGACCGCGCTCTCCAAGGCGCTCGACCGGCTGGAGGGCACACCGGCTCCGACCGAGTCCGCGCGACCGCCCGCCGTCGACGGGACACCGGCCCTCGCGGTGGAGACCTCCGCGGGCCGGCTGCTCGTCACCGAGCAGAAGCCCCGCAGGGTGCTGCGTCTTGAGGCGTACGGCCCGTCCCGGTCCGGAGGCACGTCCGGCGGTTCGGCCGAAGCGGTCTCGTTCCGTCCGACGACCGTCACCGCGGAGGCGGGGTCCGAGGACGAGGACCCGCCCGAGAGCCCCGACGTGACGGACGGCCCTCTGGCGGACAGCGATTCCGCGGGGCTGGACCTGGCGCCGGTCGCCGAGGAGGCCGCCGGTCCCATGTTCGACACCTTGGAGAAGCAGACGGGAGAGCTGAAGAACGCCACCGACAGCGGCATCAGCCTGACCCTCAGCAGCGGCGGAACGGTGAAATGCGGTTCCGGCGGCTGCACGGCGAAGAACAGCTTTTCCGGCCACCTCACCACCAGCGCCAAGAGCCGTCTGGTCAGCGGCAAGGTCGCCGCGGTGATGACCGCCTCCTTCAGCATCGACGGCAAGTCCGCCGGCCGGTGCACCAGTCCGCAGAGCTCCTTCGCGGTCACCGGGGCATCCGTCTCCGGCAGTCTCTCCTGCTCCCACCCCGGCGCCGGGCCCATCTTCGCCTCGGTCGAGGCGCAGAAGAAGAGCGAGGCACGGGCACGTTCCCGCGCCAGCGGTGGCCGACTCGTCCAGTACCGGATTCCGTACCGCGCCGACACCTTGATCAACGCGTACGCCCTGGCCAGGACCGAGGTCAGGGAGCTGGTCGACAAGGTGCGCCAGGAGCGCGACGCCGGCGGCTGCACGCTCCGCAGCCAGGCCTCGGGCGCCGCGGCCCGTTCCGGAGGCGTCACCGTGCCGGCCGGGGCGCTCCGCTCCGCAGCGCCCGTCCGGCACCGCGTCTTCGCCTGGGCCGGCTTCTTCGTCGGCACCAAGTGCCCCGACGCCAAGGCGGCGCAGGCCGCGGAGACCGTCATCGAACGGGCCGGGGCCGGCAAGGTGCGCAGGTCGAGCAACTACCACCCCCACTTCAGCGACGAACGCGTGGTGGAGATCCTGAAGGCCCCGGACGCGGTGTACCTCTCGCAGAAACAGCGCGGGGACCTCATCTTCCGGAAGGGGGAGGACATCGTGGTGACGAAGGGCCCCGGCGCCGGGGCGGGCGACGTCATCACGGGCTACGGCCCCTCCGGCAAGAAGGGCGAGACCCGGGCCAAGGCGTTGGGCGGGTCGCCCGACGACCCGCAACCCCCGGTGACCCACGAGGACATCGTGAACGGGAAGATCCGCGACACCAAGGGCGGCCACCTGCCGGCCGCCAGGCGCATCCGGTGAGGTGACGGACACGGTGAAGGTCACAGTGGGCGACGGCATGACCGCCGCGACGACGGACAGGCCCCTCGCGTTCACCCCCCGCTTCGACTTCCGCGATCTCCAGCTGATCGTCGCGGGCTACGCGGACCCGGCCGGGCGCGAGCGGGAGCTGGCGGAGACGTTCGGCAGCATGCGGTGGTTGTGGTCGGGGGACGACTACGTCCGTTTCGACCGGGGCAGCCGCGAGCTGCGCAGTCTCACGCTCTTCGTCCCAGGGCAGTACGTCGCCGGAACCGCGGACCGGGGACCGCGGACGCGTGCGGCCGGCCTCCGCGCGGATGCCGTCGGGGAGTTCGGCCTGCCGCAGGCCACGGCCTTCCACTGCGACCCGGGGGCCGGCGCGCTGAGCTGCGTCACGGACGCCCGCCTGCTCGGCGAGGCGCCGGACGCGCGGCTCGGGATCGCCCCCGATGTGGACCTCCTGGTGTACGAGGGGGCGGTGGCCGGATGGAGCCTCGGCGACCCCGCGCGCTACCTGACGGACGGGTTCGCGGAGCCGCCGTCCGGACTGCCGGCCCCCGGCACCAGGCAGCGGCTGGCCGAGTGCCTGGAGCTGGTCTCCTCGCCGCTCGTGGACCGGGTCATGGACGCGGCGCCGGAGGCGTGGCGGCGGCTGCGGGCGGTCGAGCGCGCCCTGCGGGAGCAGCGCGGGGACCAGGCCCGGGCGGACGTCCTGCACGGCGTGATCAGCCGTCTCATCGAGGACCACGGAGGGCAGGACCGAACTATTTGACATGAACACGCTTCTACGTGGACAGGGTTCGGGAACCAGTCCGCCCGCGAACCCCGCACGGGAAAGGGAAGCCATGAGACTCTCCCGGATGTCCGGAGTGGCAGCCTTCGCGCTGTCCACGCTTCTGGCCCTCACCATGTCGCTCATGTCCGCCCGGCCCGCCGAGGCGGGACAGACGGCCATCCGCGGCGCCGATCCCAGCGTGCTGCGCGTGGGCGGCACGTACATCTCGGTCCAGTCGACCGGTGGGGGCATCAGCGTCCGGCAGGCGCCCTCGACCGGCGGTCTGGCCTCGGCCACGCCGCGGCAGGTGTGGTCGGACACCGGAAACCTGGGTGAGGTCTGGGCTCCGGAGATCGTGCGGGACGGCGGCCGCTACTACGTCTACTTCTCAGCGGGCCGAGGCGCCGCCCACCGCATGTACGTGATCAGCTCCGCCACCCCCGACAGCGGCTACACCGCCGCGAAGAAACTCGCCCTGCCCGACGACAAGTGGGCGATCGACGGCACCCTGTTCACCTTCAACGGGCAGCGCTGGTTCGTGTGGTCGGGCTGGGCCGGCACCACCAACGTCGAGCAGAACCTCTACATCGCCCGGATGAGCAGCCCGACCACCTCCACGGGCGGGCGGTACATCATCTCCCAGCCGAGGGAGAGCTGGGAGCGCGTCGTCGGCAACCCCTTCATCAACGAGGCCCCCGAAGCGATCAAGGACCCGAACGGGCAGCTGCACATCACCTACTCCGCCAACGGCAGCTGGAGCGATCAGTACTGCATCGCGGAGCTGCGGCTCCGCTCGGGCGGTGACCCGACGTACGTGTGGGACTGGTACAAGTCCAACGGCTGCCTGTTCGGCTCCAGCCGCGCGACCATGATGGCCGGCTGGGATCCCACGCTGTACGTGAACGGCCCGGGCCACCACACCTTCGTCCTCCTCGACGGCGACATCGCCACCAGCCCGCCGGCCGGGCCCGCGTTCCCCCTGATGTTCCACGCCGTGCCCAAGGGGACCCCGTACAGCTGGGAGAACCGCTCCTGGTACACCGGATCCTTCTGCTGGTGGGGCAACACCACGTACCGCCGCGCCAACGTCCCCGGGGCGAACACCGACACCGGGTACAGCCTCAAGTTCTTCGAATGACACCGCGCGGAGGGGCCGGGGCGGCGGCGCCGGTTCGGCACTGCCCCGGCCCCTTCCGGGCGCGGGTGTTACGGATGCCCCGGCGCGGCGGGATCGGTGCCCGCCTCGGCCTTCATCGCCTTGGCCTCGCTCTTGAGGATGCGGGCCGACTTGCCCAGGGAGCGTGCCATGTCGGGGAGCTTCTTCGAGCCGAACACCATGATGACCACCAGCGCCACGATGAGCAGGTGCCACGGTTCCAAGCCGTTGCGCAGCATCACGTCACCTCTTTCCTTCGTTGCCGTCCGTGTGTGCGGGAGACGCCGTACAGCTGACACCTTAGGCGCCTTACCTGTGCCTCGGCCGGGCGGGAGCCCGGCCGAGGCGTCGTGCGGCGAGGCGGTACGGCAAGCGATCCGATCAGGCGGTGACCAGGGGCGCGGCCCACGCCGGCCGCGCCCCTGTCGTGCTACTTCAGGTGCCTGGTGAAGAAGTGGGCCGCCGCGGCCCCCGCATGCGCCGGGACGCCGGTGTGGCCGCCCATGTTGGCGTGCAGCGACTTCTCCTTCGAGCCGAACGCGTCGAACAGGTCGAGCGCCGCCTGCCGGTCGTTCCCCTCGTCGTCCCACTGCAACAGGACGTGCAACGGGATGGTGAGCCGGCGGGCCTCGTCGTACGTGGTGCGCGGGATGAAGCTGCCTGCGAAGAGGCCGGCGGCCTCGATGCGCGGGTCGACCGCCGCGAGCCGGACGCCGATGGAGATGACACCGCCCGAGTAGCCGACCGGACCGGTGACCTCGGGGAGCGCGAGGATCGCGTCCATGGCGGCCCGCAACTCCGGGACGGCCTGGTCGACCAGCGGGAGGACGACGGCGTCGATGATCTCGTCGGTGACCGGTTCGCCTGCCTGCAGGGCCCGCCGCATGTCGGCGCGGGCCTGGTCGAGCACCGGCAGCCGGGGCCGGTCGCCGCAGCCGGGGAGTTCGACGGCGGCCGTGGCGAAACCGTCCGCCGCGGAGTGCCGGGCCCGGTCGGCCAGGCGCGGGTACATCCGCTCGAGGCCGAGCGTGGGATGGCCGAGGAGGATCAGCGGCACCGGGGTGGACGCCGAGGCGGACTCGGGGGTCCAGAGGATGCCCGGGATGCCGTCGAGGGTGAAGGAGCGTTCGCGTACGCCGTCGTCCAGGCGCTGCTCGGAAGTGAAATGCATGATCGTGCCTTTCGGGAGTGCACAACGGCGCTCCCGGACGACCTGCTTATCGTCCGACCGTGACCCCGGAGGGGAGCACCCATGTCGATACTGCGTTCACGGGTACCACCTCCTCGTTCGTTCGCACGGCCGGGAAGAATGTAGCAGGGGGCCGCCTCGGACGCCTAACGGGTTTCGGTACGGGCCCGACGGCCCCGCAGGGCGGCGGCCAGGAGGGCCACGACGATCCCGGCGAAGGCCCAGGCACCGAGGATCCACAGGGCGCCAGTGGTGTTGTTGCCGTCGAAGTAGACCGTGTTCCGGACGACGGTCGTGCCGGCGCCGGGTGGCAGGGCCTGGCCGATCGCGGCCCAGAAGGGCGGCAGCAGGGACGCCGGGTAGACGCCGCCCGAGCTGGGGTTGCCGAGGATCGTGAAGATGAGGATGGTCAGGCCCAGTCCGATGGTCCCGGCCAGCGACTGCAGGGCCACGCCGACGGCACCGGAGGCGAAGACGACCAGTGTGCCGATGCCGACGAGCTCCCAGAAGGCGCCCGGCAGGCAGTGCAGCACGGGGCCGACGATGACGGCGCCGCCGATTCCGGAGACGAAGGCGTAGGGCACCATCGCCGCGAGCCGCACGATGGACCGCCGGAGCGTGGGGCGCTTGGAACCGGCCGCCATGTTCAGCGCCGAGGCGGCGAGGTAGCCGCCGATCGTCCAGCTGAGCACCAGGTAGAACGACGAGAGGCCCCGGGTGTCCCCCGCGGCCGGCGGGCGGATGTCGCGGACGGTCAGCGCCCGGTTCTGCGTGCGTTCCACGGTCGCCACGACCTTCGCCGCGGCGTCGGCCGCCGACGGGCCGCCCGCCGAGGCGATGAGCAGCGTGTCGGTGCGCCCGGTCACCGCCACGATCAGTGCGGCGTCGGTCTTCCGCTCCAGCAGCCGGGCCCTGGCCTGCGCGCGGTCCCGTACGGCGGTGACGTGCACCGGGTCGCCGGGCAGCGCGTTGAGCCGGGCGACCAGGTCGGCCTCCACCGGGCGCGGGGCGACCAGTGTGATCGGGATGCGGTGGGGCTTGGGCGCGTGGAACGCCCCCATGTACGAAAGCGCGAAGCCCAGTTGGAGCAGCAGCACGCCCACCATGACGAGCACCGCCCTGGTGGTGATCGCGTCCCGCATCTCCGCCCACGCGCCGATCCGCGCCGTCGAGCCCCTTGCTTCCGCCACGTGACGTACCCGCTCTCAGCAGTGAGTGACCGGTGCACCCGTTCCGCCGACATCCTCACTCCGGGCCGGTGTGCCACGGAGAGAACACGCATGGCCGCTGCCCTACCCACCCGTTCGGCCCAGGGCGCCGGCGCTCGCGCGGTCACTCACTCCTGCCGTCCGAACCGGTGAGCGGCCCACAGCAGGGCGCCCGCGCCGCCGGCCAGGAGCAGACCCGCCTCCACGGGCAGCGGGAGCTGGTGGCCGGCCCAGGTGATGCCGCCGGCGGCCGCCCCGTCCGGGGTTCGCAGGGCGATGCTGCCCCGGAGCATGTCGACGCCGTACGCGAGCGGATTCACGGCGGCCACGGCATGCGCCCAGCCGGGCAGCGCCTGCAGGGGGAAGAAGCCGCCGGAGAGGAACAGCAGGGGCATCATGATCACGCCGAGCAGTGTGTGGAACGTCTCGGGCCTGCTCAGGCTCACCGCCAGGGTCAGGGCGAGGGCGGTGATCGTGAAGGAGATCAGGGCCATGCCGGCGAGAAGCAGTGCCAGGAGGAGCGGGTCGTAGGGCAGGCCGACGACTCCGGCCAGGCTCAGCAGCACGGTGCCCTGGATGGTCGCCACCAGCGTGCCGCCGGCGCAGCTGCCCAGGAGCAGGGTCGCGCGGCTGACCGGGGCCATCAGGAGTTCGCGCAGATAGCCGCTCTGCCGGTCGGTGATGAGGCGGATGCCGACGAGGATCGCCGGGGTCTGCACCGTCATCATCAGCATGCCGGGGAACAGGTAGGTCTGGTAGCCGACTCCCAGTCTGGCGTCGGAGATGAGCGCGGCGAGCCCTCCGCCCAGGATCAGCAGGTACAGCACGGGGTGGAGCAGCATCAGCGCGGTGTGGGCACGCTGGCCGGCGAGGCGCAGCAGGTCCCGGTGGACCAGGCCGTGGATCGCGCGCAGTTCGTGCCGCAGCCGGACCGGCCGCCCGCCGGCGTCGGTCGCGTCGAGCGGGAGTGTGGTCATCGGCCGCCGCCGGGCTGTGTGCTGTGGATGCTGCGGCCGGTGTGGTGGAAGAAGACGTCGTCGAGCGTGGGCGGGGTGGCGGACGCTGCGCGGACGGCGATGCCGTGGCTCTCCAGCGTCGCGCAGAGGCGGGGGATCCAGGAACTGCCGTCGGGCACCCGCAGACAGATCCCGTCGGCGTCCCTGGTCACGGAGTGCCCGCGCGGGACCATGCGGTGGACGACGTGTTGTGCCCGTTCGTCCTGACTGGTGCGCAGCACGACCCGGTCGTCACCGATGGCGGCCTTCAGCGCGCCGGGCGCGCCCTGAGCCACCAGCCGGCCGCGGTCGATGATGGCGACGCGGTCGCAGTTGGCCGCCTCTTCGAGCTGGTGGGTCGTGACGAAGAGCGTGCTGCCGTTCCGTTCCCGCAGGGCGTACAGGTGGTCCCAGATCTGCGCGCGGGCATGGGGGTCCAGGCCGGTGGTGGGCTCGTCCAGGAACAGCACGTCCGGTGCGTGCAGCAGCTGGCGGGCGATTTCCAGGCGGCGCCGCATGCCTCCCGAGAGGGTGCGTACGGGAGTGGTCCGCCGGTCGGTGAGTCCGGCCACTTCGAGTACGTCGGCGGTGCGCTGCCGGACGTGGGCGCGGCGCATCCCGTAGAGGCGTGCGTGGATACGGAGGTTCTGTTCGGGTGTCAGGTCGGGGTCGAGGGCGCTCTGCTGGAACAGCATGCCGACGCGCTGCCGCACCTGGTGGGGCTGGGTGCGCACGTCGGCGCCCGCCACTGTGGCGTGGCCGGCGGTGGGGCGGGCCAGGGCGCAGAGCAGGGCGATGGTGGTGGACTTCCCGGCGCCGTTGGGCCCGAGGAAGGCGAAGGTCTCGCCCCGATGGACGTCCAAGTCGAGGCCGCTCACGGCGTGCGTGGTGGTGCCCCTGGGGCCGGGGTAGCTCTTGACCAGGCCGCGGGTGCTGATGGCGTACTCGGGCGGGCCGAGGGTGGCGGGGGTGGGGGTGTGCTCAGGGGCGATTTCCTCGCCGCCGGTGGTCAGTCTCATGGTCGGGTCCTCACCTGTGGTTCGCCCGTCGGGTCCGGCCGGCGGCTGTCCCGGGACAGCCGCCGGCCGGACGGTGGGCCGGTCCTAGGCGCAGCTGATGCCGATGCAGACCGTGTTGAGGACCGTCAGCAGGCCGATGCACTCGCACGTGCCGGAGAACGCGGCCGCGTCGGCGCCGACGGGGTCGGTCTCGGGCAGGGCGTGGAGGTGGGCGAGGAGTTCGAGGTCCTGGGTCTGGATTTCCATGGTTCTCTCCTTCTTCTTGTGTTTCGGCGGCAGGTTCTCTGCCGCTCAGCCCGGCAACTGGGCGAGCCAGTGCCGGGAGCTCGGGTGGCGGAGCCTCAGGAGGAAGGCCAGGATTCCGGCCGATCCGTCGCTCCAGCTGGTCGAGACGTCGCCGTACTCGTTGGGGAAGACCACGTGCCGGTGACGGCGGGCGCCTTCGGTGACGGCGAGGCGGGCCATCGCGTCGGCCATGGCGCGGTGTGCGGGCTCCCCGGTGGCGGCGCTCAGGTCGAGCAGGAAGTCGCCGTTGCCCGCGAGGCCGTGGCACTGGGACAGCGGCGCCCGGGGGGCGCGTTCGGTGACGGCCGGGGCACAGCCGCGGGCGAGGTCGCCGAACCGGTCGTCGCCGATGACCTGCCAGAGCCGTACGAGGAAGGTGCCGATGCCGGCCGAGCCGTGGCACCAGTACGGGGCGGTGGGTTCGTCACCGGCCTGGGCGGGCCACTGGGCCGCCTCGCCGATCCGTACGGAGCTGCGCAGAAGGTGTTCGCCCGCCTCCACCGCGAGCCGCAGATGGTCCTGGCGTCCGGACGCGACCGCGCTGCACAGGAGGAAGCAGCCGATGCCGGCGGAGCCGTGGGCGAAGCCCAGGTACTGTTTGCCGGCCTCGCCGGGGACCGCCTCGGCGGGGACGGCCCAGCTCACCGCCGAGGGTTCGCGACGTGCGGCCGACGCCAGCCGGTCGGCCGCCTCCTCGGCCAGCGCGGCGAAGCGGGGGTCACCGGTGCGCTGCCACAGGTGGAGGGCGGCCATGCCGCTGCCGGCCGTGCCGTGGGTGATGTCGTGGTGCGGTGAGGGTTCCTGGGGGGCCAGCGCGAGGGCGAGCGCGTGGTCGACGAGCGCCTCGTCGGCGACGGCCCGGCCGGCTTCGTACAGCGCCCAGGCGGTGCCGAGGTCCCCGAAGTGCAGGCCGGGGCGCGTGGTCCGGAGGCGGGAACGGTCCGCGACCCAGCGGCCGGCCGTCGAAAGGACTTCGGGCAGGCGGGGGTCCCCGGTCAGTTCGAAGTACCGCGTCAGAACGGCCAGGGGTCCGGCCGCCCCCTGCTGCACGGTGCACGGGTTGGTCTCGCCGGCGGCGGTGGACACGGGCCACAGGCGCCGGTCGTCCGTGGGGGTCATGGTGTCGAGCAGGTGGTTCACGAGTCCGGAGACGGCGTGGTCCAGGTCCTCGTCCGGTACCGGTGCGGTACGCGCGGGGCGGGCGGAGCCGGGGCCGCGGAGGGCTTCGCGCGCCCGGCGGGGGTCCCAGCGGGCGGCGGGCTCGTCCCGCATCAGCCCGATGATCATCTCCGCCACGGGGTCCGGGGGCCTCGCGGGTCCGGTGCAGGCGCCGAGCCAGGCGGCGAGCCGTTCCTCGCCGGTCCTGGCGGCGGGCTCCTCGGGCAGCAGGTTCGGCACCTTGCCGGTCAGGACGAAGCACGCGGTGGCGCCGAGGCTGTAGTAGTCGGCCGTGACGGACACGGGCGCGTCCTTCAGGCGCTCGGGGGCGCTGAAGCCGGGGGTGCCCACCCGGGTCGGCAGGCTGGAGCCGGTGTCGTCGGCGGCGAGTTCCAGGTCGATGAGCCGCAGTTCGCCGTCCGGGCGGACCATGACGTTGCCGGGTGTGAAGTCGCGCAGCACGCAGCCGTGGGCGTGGGCCGCCGTGACGAGGTCGACGAGCCGGGCGACCAGGCCGAGCGCCTCGCGGCGGTACTCCGCGCTCCCGAGGTCGCGGAAGCGCTCGGCGACCCAGGTGCGCAGGCTGACGCCGGGGACTTCGGACTGGGCCAGGAACAAGTGCCGGCCGTGCTCGAAGAGGGCGAGGGCGTCCGGGGCGAGACCGGTGCCCTTCAGCTTGTCCAGCATCCGGGCCTCGGCGCGCAGCCAGTCGCGGACGTCCCGGCCGGAGGCGTCGCCCTCCACATGGGGGCGGGTCTCCTTGATGACCACGGGCGCCCCGGTCGAGACGTCGGTGCCCCGGTAGACGCCGCCCTTGTTGGTGTGCCGGATCGCCTCCCGTACCGCGAAGCGGCCGCCGAGCAGGACCGGGCCGCCGGCCGCCTCCGCCGCGGGGGGCGGAAGCGGCACGGTGGCGGGGAACGGGCAGACGGCCCAGGGGGGCGGGGCGTAGCGGCCGCTGCGCTCGTCCTCCACGGGGTTGCCGTCGGGGTCCTCGATGTACCAGATCAACAGGCCCTGCTCGGACAGCCGCTGCCGACCGGTGAAGGCCCCGTAGCGGTAATGCACCACGCTGTACGGGGCGTAGGGCTGGTCGGAGAGGATGCGGGGGCCGGGCAGTCCGGCCGTCGCCGCGTGCAGTCCGCGGGCGAGGCGGACCGCGTCGGCGTCCGAGCGCGGGTAGACGGTGATGAACTTTCCGGAGCTGCCCCGGGGGGTGGCGCGGGAGTTGAGGGTGCTCACCTGATCGAGGGACCGGGCGAACTTGAATGCCGAGGTGTCCGGCAGCAGGACGTCCAGGGCCCTGACGAGGACCGTCGGCGCGGAAGCGGCCGTTGCCGACAGGTGGAGCTTCCAGCCCTGGTCGCGCCGGGTCGCCGACCGGGGGGCGACGCGGCACCATGCCTCGTCGGTCCGGGTCGTCCAGCAGTCGCCGGTGCGGGTGGCCTGAAGGGCTCGGTTCAGAAGGCTTTCGAGTGCGGCTTCGGTCGCGTGACTCGTCATGTGGGGTGTTCCTCCCAACGGTGAGGACCGTTGGTCGGAAATTGCCCATGTCACGTGAGCGCGGAACGCGCCCTCACCGGAATCACCTGCTCCAGCGAGCGCAGGGGTTCATCGCTGACCGGGTCCGGCGGCGCCCGGCGCGCGGGGAGGCGCACGCTCCGAGGGCCTTGCGGGACCGTCGTCCGACCCCGGGCGCCGGTCCGGGGGCGAGACGTAGGAGGATACGGCTCATGGCGGAAGATGAACGGAGCGTCGGTTCCGAGAAGACGGCCGACGACGTGGTGCTGATCCGGGTCCGGGGCAGCCTGGACGGCTGGTCGGGAAGCGGTGACCTGTCGGCGGCACTGACCGGCGCGGTGGCGGAGGGGTGTGTGCGGACGGTGGTCGACCTGTCCGGGGTGACGTTCGCCGACTCCGCGGCGCTCCACTCCCTGCTGGGCGGTCAGCGGGAACACGTGAGGGCGGGCGTGCCGCTCGTCCTGGCCGGCCCGCTGCACTCCGGCGTGCGCAGGCTCTTCGAGGTCACGGGCACGGCCGGCGCGTTCCGGTTCGCGGACGACGTCGAATCCGCGCTCCAGTGCTGAGGGCGTCGGCCCGCCGGGGCAGGGGTGTATCCGGGTGGTGGTAGAAGTGGGCGGGGAGCCGGAGGGAGTGGTGTCGGCCGTTCCGCGGAACGCGGCGGCTGCGCGGGGCCTCGTGACCGACTTGCTGGCGGCCCGGTTCGGGGCCGCGCTCGACGGGTGGCCGGCACGTGTGGTGGACGACACGCTGCTGGTGACGTCGGAACTGGTGACGAACGCCTTCCGGCACGGCGGCCGGCTGACCGCGTTCGAGGCCGAGGTGACGGACGAGGGGCTGCGCATCACCGTCGGCGACGCCAGCAGCGAGTTCCCGGCCGAGTTGCCCGCGTCGGAACCGCGGGTGCGGGCGGAGTCGCCCAGGATCGGCGGGTACGGCTGGCCGCTGGTACGACTGCTCGCCAGCCGGGTCTCCGTAGGTGTCCACCCGGACGGCAAACGCATCACGGTGGTGATGGCGCTGCCCGCACGGCCGTGACCGGGCGCGTCCGGAGGGCTTTCAGTCGGACGACTCGCTCACTTCCTCCGGACTGCGCGCACCCGCGGTCCCCGGCGCGAAGAGGTGCCGTGTCCCGGTGATGCGGAGCATCCGCTCCATGGAGGCCGGCGGGTCGTCCAGGACGAGGGTGATCCCGCGCGCGGCGGTGCGCCGGTGGATCATCAGCAGAGTGGCGAGGCCCATCGAGTCGCAGAGCCGGAGCTCGGCGCAGTCCAGGCGTATTTCGTCCGGCTCGGGGTCGGCTTCGAGGCATGCCGTGGCGCGTGCGCCGAAGGCATCACTGGTGTCGTAGTCGAGGACGCCGGCGAGACGCAGCCGGGTGGTTCCCCCGCCCGTTTCGACGGTGAGGCGGAGGGGCGGGACGCTCATGCGGGTGCTCCGGGGTGTGCTGCGGTGACGTCGGCCAGGACGGCCCTCGCCCGCTCCAGCGGCCGGACGGCCCGGGGGAAGTCCCTGAGTGCGGCCGTCAGGATGTCCAGGACGGGCGGCAACGAGCGGGCGGGGACACGGCGTGCGGTGAGGATGTCCGCGGTCCAGGTCATGAAGGTGGTGAACAGTTCGTCGTCGTCGGTGTAGATGGCCACGGTCAGGAACTCCACGATGTGCGCGATGTCCTCCGCGGTGCGCTCGCGCTGCGCGTCCGTGTACGTGGCCATCGCCGGGAAGCGGTCGTCGAGTTGGGTCAGCACCTGTTTGACCAGTTGCCCCTGCGAGCGCGCGACCAGGGTGTACTCCTGGTCGACCAGGTGCGGCAGGTCGTCGATCCGCTGCCGTATGTCGGCCGGGGTGGGCGGGGTGAGGCCCGCGGCCAGCCGGTCGGCGGCGGTGCGTGCGTCGGGGGCCCAGGCGTTCGCTCCGAGCATGCGCGCGAAGCGGCCGTCGGGCCCGAAGGCCGCCCCTCCGACCAGGACGGGCACTCCGACGGACTGGCAGGCGGTGATCGCCGCGTGGGCCGAGGGCAGCCGGGTGGGGAGGGAGGACGAGAGGGCGACGACGTCCGCGCCGGTGTGGTGGAGGTGGGCGACCAGGTGGGGGGTGGGGACCTGCGCTCCCAGGAAGTCGACCTCCCAGCCCCGCAGGGTGAGGACCTCGGCCAGCAGGCGGGCGGGCAGGGAGTGCCATTCCTGCTCCACGCAGGCCACGGTGACCTTTCCGTGGCGGGGCGTGGTGCGGGCGGCGGGGTGGTGGGCGAGCGCGGTGATCACGCGCTCGACGATGGCGCTGGCCGCGTGTTCCTGGGCCACGGTGAGGCGGTTGGCCGCCCACTCGGTGCCGACCTTCCCCTGGACGGGGGCGATGAGGTCCAGAAGCACCGTCTCGGCGGGCACACCGTCGTCGAGGGCTCCGGTGACGAGTGCGGCGGCGGCGAACTCGTCGCGGTCCAGGGCGGCGGCGGCGAGGAGCCGGTCGCGCAGTTCGGGCAGGCAGGCTGTCATGCGGTGTACCTGCCCCGGGTGTGGCCGTTCACCGCGCTGAGGTGGGTGGTCCGGGGAGCGGTGATCGCGACGACGGCCATGTCGTCGTGGCCGCCGCCCCGCACCCACTCGGCGGCGAGCATCTGGATGCGCTCGACCACGGCCTCGCCGGGCATGTCGGCGCATTCGGACAGCGCCCGCTTCAGTCTTCTCTCTCCGAACATCTCATCGCCGAGCGGGCCGCCCCGGGCCTCGGTGAACCCGTCGGTGTAGAGCAGGCAAGTCTCGCCGGGCCGCAGAACGGTCTCGGCGGTTCGGGACTCGATGTCCGGCAGCGCCCCCACCAGGGTGCCCTGGGTCGGGATCTCCTCGACGCGGCCGTCCGCCCGCACCACCAACGGCACAGGATGCCCGGCGGCGGTCAGCCGCAGACTCACCAGATGGTCCGTCCGCCGGACCGAGGCGAGGACCATGGTCGCGAAGCGGGTGTGGTGGGAGTTGAGGAGTGCGTCGTTGAGGAGCCTCAGCACCTGCTGGTGGTCGTCCGCCATGGGGACGAGCGCCTGCAGGGTGTTGCGGATCTTGCCGGTGAGCACGGCCGCGTCCAGCCCCTTGCCGCACACGTCGCCCAGGACCACCAGCGAGGAGTCGTCCCCGTCGGTACCGGCCGAGTGGACGTCGTAGAAGTCGCCTCCGACGCGCTCCCGGGCGGCGGCGGGCCGGTAGCCGCCGGCGAACTCGACGCCGTGGACGCGGTGCAGCCGGGGCGGCAGCAGATCCTGCATCAGGGTGCGGGTGACCGCGCTCTGCTCGGCGTACAGATGGGCGGCCGACAGGGCGGCGCCGGCGCGCGCGGCGAACAGCCGGGCGACGACCTGCTCGTCCTCGGTGAACTGGCCGCCGCTCCGCAGCAGGACCAGGGCGCCTGCCGGGACCCCCTGGCCGGGCAGGGGTGCGACGGCGACCGAGGTGATCGTTCCGGTGTACTCCTCGGGAACCACCCACGCGGGGAGGGACTCGGGGTCGATCCAGCGCGAGGGCACGGGCGGGAATCCCTGGAGCGCTTCGGCCAGGCCCGGCACCTCGGCCGGGTCGGCCGCGACGAGGCCGCGCACGGTCTGCCGGCCGGCCACCGCCCGGGCCAGGGGTAGTTTGTCCCCCTTCGCGGGAGAGACGACGACCGCCGCCTCGGCGAGGTACTGGGACGCGAGCCGGGCCGTCGCCGACACGCACCGGTCGGTGTTCAACGAGGCCAGCAGGACGTTGGACGCCTCGGCGAGGAACGCGGTCCGTTCGCGTTCGGTGGCCAGTGCCTCTTCGGCGAGCCGCCGGTCGGTGTCGTCCACCAGCCACCACACGACGTCACCGCCGCCGCCGTGGCCGGCGTGTGCTTCGTAGCTGCGAGCGCCGATCCGGCCCGAGGCCGACGGGACCGTTCCCGCGTGGGGGTCCGCGGACGTGCCCGCCGCCGGATCGCGCAGCTCGCGGTCGGCCCGCGCGAGCCAGGCCGGGGCCGCGTCGGCCATCGTGGTGCCCGGACGCGCGTCCGGGAGGAGCCGGGAGGCCGCGGGGTTCAGCCCGGTCAGCACGCCGTTCGCACCGCTCTGTATCACCGGGTACGGGGCCGTGGACCAGGCGCCGGATGCCGGGCTTTCGTCGGTTTTCGTAACGGGAGTTCCCTGGGGAGGAGCCATGAGGGGGGGCCCGCCTACGGCGAGCCGCACCACCTTCCAACTGGACGGACAAGCATTGCCTTGCGGCAACTATCACGCAGGCCGGTCCTCGATGGCAATCGGCTCACTCTCCTCCAAGGTGACACAGCGTCACACCTTCACTGTCCGGACACGTCTCTGATACGTGACTTTCACGACGTCTCCACCGGTTCCCTGCCGCGGTCCGTCTCGTCCTGCACGAGGAGGGTGAGCAGCGAGGCCACGGAAAGGCCGGCTTCCGCGGGGTGGCGCAGCACCTTGTCCGGTTCGATGCGGTACGTGTTCGCGCGGCCCTCTCGCGTATGGGAGAGGTATCCACCCTGTTCGAGATCGGCGATGATCCGCTGGACCGCGCGCTCCGTGAGCCGGCAGCGGGCGGCGATGTCACGGATGCGGACGGTCGGGTCCTCGGCGATGGTCGCCAGTACGCGCGCGTGGTTGGTGATGAACGTCCATCCGGTGTGGGATTCGGGCACTCCATGCATGTCATACATCTAATCGCGACCCCTTGCCCGTCCTCAACTACATGACATACTTTTCGTGTATTCATTGACATGGTGAGAGTCACAGGAGGCTCGGAGTGTCGTACGGCGAAGTGGTCCCGGCAGCACGCGCGAGCGGCGTCGGCACAAGCAGTGCGCTCGCGGCGGGCCCGGTGCAGGCCGTGGTGACACAGCACACACGAGACGGCGTGCGCGTGGTGGCGGCGCACGGCTCCTGCGACGCGCAGTCGATCGGACGGCTGGAGGAGGCGCTGACCACAGCGGCCTGGACGCATGCGAAGGTCGTTCTGGACGTGTCGGGAATCACCTTCGCCGATTCGTCGCTCCTGAACCTGCTGATCCTCACCCACCGGGCGGGCGCCCTGCGGCTGGCCGCGCCCCGGCCCTATCTCCAGCGCCTGCTGCACATCACCGGCCTCGACGCGGTCCTGCACGTACGGGCCACGGTCGAGGAGGCTGCCGCCTGCTGACCGGCACGCCTCGGCCCACCGGCTGTTCACCGGCAGGACGGGGCGCGGTCCGTGGGATCTGTTACCAGCCGGCCTTCGCCGTGGTGTAGGCGTCACGGCAATCGGCGTTGGTGGCGTTCGCCGCGAGCTTCTCCATGGAGTCCGTCCAGATCCGCTTGGCCAGCTTCTCCAGGTCACGCGTCTCGGCGGGCACCTTCGGGGCGTACTTCTTGATCGTCGCCAGGGACGACTTGGCGAACTTGTTGCACACGGGTCCCGCCGCGTTCCGGTAGCGCGTGTCCAGGTCCGCGGCCACGGCCTGGCCGTTGGCGGTCGCCCAGTTGTTCCAGGCCGCGCACGCCTGCTCGGTGAACACCTGCTGGTCGGCCTCACTCAGGCCGAGGACCTCGGCGAGCATCGTGTTCTTGGCCTTGTCCGGGACCGTGAAGTCGACGACGGGGAACTTGTCGAAGGTCTCGAGCAATGCCTCCTGACACGCGGGCGGCAGCGGCGCCGCCTGCGCCGGAGCCGGGACGGCCAACACGGTCGCGGACAGAAGGACCGCCGTGAGCACAGTGCTCCTGGCGGTACGCGAGAGGTTCATGGGCGTAGTGCTCCTTGCACGGAAGGGGTCTCGTCGTCGGCGGTGAGGGCCCGACGGCTACAGAACGATCACCGGCATCCGCAGGTCACGGCCGTCGTGGGCGGGCGGGCTCCTCACCGGCCGCCTCCCGGGGCCGGGCGGGTGCCGGCACCCGCGCCGTGGCCCGTCGCGGCAGCGCGTCGCGGGTGCGTCTGCGGAAGACCAGCAGTCCGGCGCCCGCCGCGCCGGTGAGCCAGAGGAACTGGATCCCGAGCCCTTCGCCTGCCGGCGCGTCGGAGAAGGCCGCGGACATGCTCGCCTGCACGGAGCCGTACGTCGGCAGGAACCGTACGACCGGGCTGTCCGAACCGGAGCTGGAGAGCGGGTTCTGCAGGGCGACGTCGAGAATGCTGATCATGAGGATGGCGAACATCCCCTCCACCTCGCGGCGGAGCACCGATCCGAAGACCACTCCCAGGGCGCCGTAGGTCAGGGCGGCGAGGAACAGCCCGGCGGCCAGTACGAAGGGCTGCCGCGGGGCCCAGGCGAAGCCCGCCGCCACCGTGGCGTAGGCGGCGACGGCCGTACAGACCAGGGTGAGGGCGGTGAGTTTGGCGAGGACGAGGTGATACCGGGGGTATCCCGCCATGGCCAGGCGTCGGTCGAAGGCTCCTCCGGTGAAGGTCGCCGCGAACATCATGAAACCGGCGATCAGGGTGACCGCGTTGAGCGCGCCGGTGATCTGGGTGAGGTGGTTGCCCGGCGGGGACAGCATCTCGCCGGTGGCCCGCAGCCGGAACGGCGCCGCCCGGCTGGGGATGGCCACGTAGGCCAGGCCGATCCACACGGGGATGTACAGGACCACGAGCAGCATCGCGAACCGGTTGCGGGCATGGCCGATCAGCGCATAGCGGGACGCTGTGACGAACAGGGACCAGTGCCGCCTCACGCCGTCGCCTCCGTACGCGTGTCCTGGCGGTGCAGTTGTCCGCCCTCCAGCCGCCACAGCACGTCCAGCCGGCCGATGTCGTACGCCAGGTGCGAGACGACCAGCACCGACCGCCCGGCGTCACGCAGGCTCGTCGCCAGTTCCCAGAAGCGCAGATAGGTCTCCCAGTCGAACCCCTGGTAGGGCTCGTCCAGCAGCAGCACGTCCGGATCGTGCATCAGTGCCAGCGTCAGGTTCAGCTTCTGACGGGAGCCTCCGCTGAGGAGTCCCGCCCGCTGGTCGAGGTATGCGGTGAAGGAAAGGATCTCCATCACCTCGCGAGCCCTTCGGAGGTCCCGGAGACCGAACGCGTGCCGGAAGAAGTCGAGGTGCTGGCGGACGGTGAACGAGTCGTCCAGCACGACGGCCTGCGGGCAGTAGCCGAATCTGCCGCTGTGCCGCACCGTGCCCCGGTCGGGGCGGAGTTCACCGGCGAGGATCCTGAGCAGGGTCGACTTGCCGGCCCCGTTCTCCCCCACGATCCCGGCGAGGGTACCCGGTCTCAGCCGGAGGCCGGCGCCCCGGAGGACGGCGTTCCGCCGGTAGGAGTGGTGCACATCGGTGACATCCATCGCGCTGCTCCGTCGTGACTGGGCTTCCCGGGGCGCCCGCCTGCCGCTGCGGCGGACGCGGCTCCCGGCCTGCCGCGGACCCTCCGCCTGTGCCCAACGACCGTGTGACGTCCCGGAAACGGTGCTCCCGGCCCGCCGTTCGCACAGGCGTCAACCCGATGCGGCCCTGACCACGCGTGCGGCGGATTCGCCGCCGCCGTCCCGCCCGGGGCGGACGCGGACGGCTAGCGTGACGGCACCCGGGCCGCGGGC
>NZ_JAAGNI010000280.1 GCF_010550605.1 Streptomyces sp. SID9727 | reverse complement strand
CCAGCGCGGGGCGGTCCGGGGCCACCCGTTGACCGCGCGCACATCACGACGGGGACCACGTCCTCGGGCAGCCCCGGCACGCGGCTGCGCGGTCCGGGCCGTGAGAGGGCACCCGGCCCCGGTCCGGCAGGCGGGACCGCGTCCGGGCGGATGGCCGTGCCGACCCGGGGCATGGTGCGGCCGGGGAAGCTCCGCCGCCCCACGACGACCGCCGCGACGTCCGCCCACGGCACCCGTGCGGTCGTCGCCGCCCGCGTCACGCCGGCTGGAGCAGGTCCCAGCGGTTGCCGTACAGGTCCTCGAAGACCGCGACCGAGCCGTAGGGCTCGTGGCGCGGCTCCTCCAGGAAGCGCACCCCGGCCGCCGACATCCGGGCGTGGTCGCCCGCGAAGTCCTCGGTGTGCAGGAAGAAGCCGACCCGGCCGCCGGTCTGCGCCCCGACGCTCGCCGCCTGCGCCTCGTCCTTGGCGCGCGCCAGCAGCAGCCCCGTGCCCTCGGTGCCCCGCGGGCGCACCACCACCCAGCGCGAGCCGTCGCCCCGGTCGGTGTCCTCCACCAGCTCGAAGCCCAGGGCGCCGGTGTAGAAGGAAAGGGCCTCGTCGTAGTCGCGGAGGACCAGCGTGACCAGGGCGATGTGCGGCATGGAACTCCTCGCGGCGCGGAAGGGCGACGGGGCGTCGCTCCCGGACGCGACACTAGCCGCATGGACCTTCCCGACCTCACCGCCCGCGCGCACCGCCTCGCCCGCACCGGGCGACGGCGCGTCCTCGGCATCGCCGGGCCGCCCGGAGCCGGCAAGTCGACGCTGGCCGCGCGGATCACCGGCGCGCTCGGCCCGCTCGCCGCCCTCGTCCCCATGGACGGCTTCCACCTCGCCCAGGCGGAGCTCGAACGCCTCGGCCGGGCCGGCCGCAAGGGCGCGCCCGACACCTTCGACGCCGCCGGGTACGTGGCCCTGCTGCGGCGGCTGCGCGCCCCCGAGCCCGGGGCCGTCGTGTACGCCCCCGCCTTCGACCGGTCCCTGGAGGAGCCGGTCGCCGGGGCGATCCCCGTACCGCCCGAAGTCCCGCTCGTCGTCACCGAGGGCAACTACCTGCTGTACGGGGAAGGGCCCTGGGCCCCGGTGCACGGGCTGTTGGACGAGGCGTGGTACCTGGACCCGGACGACGCGGTACGCGTCCCCCGGCTCGTCGAGCGGCATGTGCGGTACGGGAGGACCCGGGCCGGCGCCGAGCGCTGGGTGGCGCGGTCCGACGAGGCCAACGCCCGGCTCGTCGCGGCCGGGCGGGACCTGGCCGACCTCGTCATCCGGTGACCCGTTCGCGCGCGCACCGGCGGGCGGGCAGGATGGGAGGGCCGTTCCGCGCCGTCAGGAGGCCCCGCATGCCCAGCACGAACCAGCCCGTGCCGTTCACCGCCGACGACTACCGGGCCAGGATGGCGCGGGCCGCCGAGAGCGCCGCAGCGGCCGGGCTCGCCGGGGTGCTCGTCGCGCCCGGGCCCGACCTGGTGTACCTGACGGGCTACCAGCCGACCGCGGCCACCGAACGTCTCACCCTCCTCGTCCTCGCGGTGGACCGGGACCCCGTGCTGGTCGTGCCGACGCTGGAGGCGCCGGACGCGGAGAGGGCCGTCGGCGCCCCCGCCCTGACCCTGCGCGACTGGACGGACGGCAAGGACCCGTACGACGTCACCGCCCCGCTGCTGGACGAGCGGGGCCGGTTCGGGATCAGCGACAACGCCTGGGCGATGCACCTGCTCGGGCTCCAGCAGCGGCTGCCCGGCAGCTCGTACGCCTCGCTCACCCAGGCGCTGCCGATGCTGCGCGCGGTGAAGGACACCCACGAGCTGGAACGGCTCGCCGCCGCCGGGGCCGCCGCGGACGCCGCCTACGAGGAGATCCTGAAAGTCCGCTTCTCGGGCCGCGAGGAGACCGACGTCGCCGCCGACCTGGCCCGGCTGCTCACCGCGCACGGGCATTCCCAGGTCGACTTCACCGTGGTCGGCTCCGGCCCCAACGGCGCCAACCCGCACCACGAGGCGGGGGAACGCGTCATCGAGCACGGCGACATGGTCGTCCTCGACTTCGGCGGCCTCAAGCACGGCTACGGCTCCGACACCTCCCGCACCGTCCACGTCGGCGAACCCACCGCCGAGGAGCAGCGGGTCCACGACATCGTGCGCGAGGCCCAGCAGGCGGGCTGCGCGGCGGTGCGCCCCGGGGCCGCCTGCCAGGAGATCGACCGGGCCGCCCGCGCGGTCATCACCGAGTTCGGCTACGGGGAACGCTTCATCCACCGCACCGGCCACGGCATCGGCGTCACCACCCACGAGCCGCCCTACATGATCGAGGGCGAGGAGCAGCCGCTCGTGCCCGGCATGTGCTTCTCGGTGGAGCCCGGCATCTATCTGCCGGGCCGGTTCGGCGTCCGCATCGAGGACATCGTGACCGTCACCGAGGACGGCGGGCGCCGGCTCAACGCCACCGCCCGCGAACTCGCGATCGTGGAGTAGCCCTCGGGTCAGCCGTCCGCGAGGACCACGCAGGACTCCGGCGGCAGGTGCAGCATCCCGTCCGGGCCCGGCGGGTCCACCGGCAGCCACGCGGCGAGGACCCGCCCCGGACCGCCCCGGTGCCGTCCGTTGCCCAGCGGGATGGCGGCCGGCTTCGCGTCGAGGTTGACCGCGATCCGCAGGTCGCCCCGGCGCACCACGAGCCACCGCGCCCCGTCGTCGTACGCCGCCTTCACGCTCGCCAGGTCCGGGTCGCGCAGGTCCGGCAGAGTGCGGCGCAGGGCGATCAGCTCGCGGTACCAGGCGTGCAGCCGGGCGTGCGGTTCGCGGCCGGGCTCGTCCCAGTCCAGGCACGAGCGGGCCCGGGTGGCCGGGTCCTGCGGGTCCGGGATGTCCTCCTCCGCCCAGCCGTGCGCCCCGAACTCCCGCCGCCTGCCGGTCCGCACGGCCTCCGCCAGCTCCGGGTCCGTGTGGTCGGTGAAGAACTGCCACGGAGTGCGGGCGCCCCACTCCTCACCCATGAACAGCATCGGCGTGAAGGGCCCGGTCAGCACGAGCGCCGCCGCGCAGGCCAGCAGCCCGGGGGAGAGGGAGGCGGCGAGCCGGTCGCCGAGGGCCCGGTTGCCGATCTGGTCGTGGGTCTGGGCGTACCCCACGAAGCGGTGGGCGGCGCTGTGCGCGACGTCGACGGGGCGGCCGTGCGTACGGCCCCGGAAGCTGGAGTACGTGCCGTTGTGGAAGAAGGCGCTCGTCATCGTCTTGGCGAGCCCGGCCAGTGGGGCGGCCGCGAAGTCCGCGTAGTAGCCCTGGGACTCGCCGGTGAGCGCGGTGTGCAGGCAGTGGTGGAAGTCGTCGTTCCACTGCGCGTGCAGCCCGAGCCCGCCCTCCGCGCGCGGGGTCGTGGTGCGCGGGTCGCACAGGTCGGACTCGGCGATCAGCGGCAGCGGGCGCCCCAGCTCGGCGGAGAGCGCGTCGGCCGCGGCGGACAGCTCCTCCAGGAAGGTCAGCGCCCGGGTGTCGGCCAGGGCGTGCACCGCGTCGAGCCGCAGCCCGTCGAGCCGGTAGTCCCGCAGCCAGGCGAGCGCGCTGCCCAGCAGGTACGCCCGCACCTCGTCGGAGCCCGGCGCGTCCAGGTTGACCGCCGCGCCCCACGGGGTGTGGTGCGTCTCGGTGAAGTACGGGCCGAACGCGGGGAGGTAGTTGCCGGACGGGCCCAGGTGGTTGTGGACGACGTCCAGGACGACGGCCAGCCCGAGGCCGTGCGCCGTGTCGACGAAGCGCTTGAGCCCTTCGGGCCCGCCGTACGGCTCGTGGACGGCCCACAGCGACACGCCCTCGTACCCCCAGCCGTGCACCCCTGGGAACGGGCAGACCGGCATCAGCGACACATGGGTGACGCCCAGCTCCGCGAGGTGGCCGAGGCGGGCCGCCGCCGCGTCGAAGGTGCCCCCGGCGGTGAACGTGCCGATGTGCAGCTCGTACAGGACCGCGCCCGGCAGCTCGCGCCCCCGCCACTCGGAACGCCAGGCGTACGCGTCGTGGTCGACCACCGCCGACTCGCCGTCGGGGCCGTCCGGCTGCCGGCGCGAGCGGGGGTCGGGGCGCACCGGACCGCCGTCCAGGGCGAAGCCGTACCGGTCGCCGTCCGCGGCCTCCGCCTCGGCGGTCCACCAGCCGGGCCGGCCCGGATCGGGCTCCATGGGCCGTAGTCCGCCCGCCAGCCGCAGCGCGGCCGATCCCGCATCGGGTGCCCATACCTCGAACAACATGCAGCACTCCCTCTCCCGGGGCCCGGTCGCCCCGGCCCATGGTGCTATGGAGGCGAGGCGCCCGTCAGTCGTCCCACACCATGTCGAAGGCGCGCTCGAAATTGACGTAGCCCAGGCGGGCGAACGCCTTCGCCATCGGCACGTTGCCGAGGTCCGTCGCCGCCCGGATGCGCTCCACACCGTCCTGCGCGGCCAGTATCCGCGTCCCCTCGGCGAGGATGTCGTCGATGAAGCCGTGGCCGCGGTGGGCGGGCAGCACACCGATGTACGCGATGATCGGGTTGTAGTCGTTGCGGGCCGGGATCACGAAGCCGACCGGCTCGCCGTCCGGGAGCTCGGCGACGCGCCACCACTCCCGGGGCGTCGCGTACCCGGCCAGCTCCTCGTCGTAATGCTTCTCGGCGGCCTGGCGCGGCGTCAGGCCGGACGCCAGGTCCGCCTGTCCGTGCGCGTCGAGCGTGCCCTCCATCACGGGCGTCATCAGCGCGAGCAGGTCCTCGCGCCCCGCCACCGGCCGGAACCGCAGCCGGCCCGTCGCGGCGGGCACCTCGGTCCCGGCCCGCCACTCCAGGCGCAGGCGCTCCACGAGCATCCGGGCCCCGGTGCGCTCCATGACCCGGATCCGGGTCTCGACGGCCTCGCGGACCGCCGGGTCCTCGCGCCAGCCGGCCGGCACGAACCGCCCGTACTCGGGGCGCGGCGCCCCGGCCGGAACGACGGCGGCGGTCGCCGTCCCGACCAGCCTCAGCCCGGCCTCCTCGCGCTCGGCGAGCGGCAGCGTGTCGTCCACGTCGAAGAAGTCGAGCAGCAGCGGCGCCGCGCCGTCCCTGCTCCACCAGGCGATCCGCGCCACCACCCGGTCGCCGCGCAGCGCCACCCACATCCATTCCGGGCGGCGGCGGCCCGTGGCGAGGTCGTCGGCCAGTTCGTGGTCGAGGACGTAGGGGAGTTCGAGGAAGAGCTTCAGCTCCTCGGGGCCGGTCAGCGGACGGATGGTCAGATCAAGCGGTGCGTCAGGCACTGCGCTCCAAAGGTGCGGGGGTGCGCGCCACGGGGGTCTCCGGACGACAGCGGCCGACCCTAGCAACGTTGCGTACGGGCCGCCCCCGGTTATCCGCAGCGGTCCGGTGCAGGTCAGGGGGGCGGAAAGCGGGGTTCTTCTGGACACCCCGGGGCGGTCGGACCGACAATCGAGCCGTGACGTCCCCGTTCGAGTACCACACGCCCACCGCGCGCCTGTCCGACGCGCAGCGCGACCGTGTTCTCGGCGCGCTCAGGGAGGGCGCCGCCCAGGGCAAGCTCTCCCAGGACACCTTCATGCAGCGCATGGAGGTGGCGCTGACGACCAGTCGCCCCGAGGAGCTGGACGCCCTCACGAGGGACCTGGAGCGCGAAAGCCGTTGGGCGCGCGGCCTGTTGCGGGTCGTCGGCGGGGTCTCCGGCTTCCCCGAGCGGGTCCGACGGGCGTGGCGGGCGGAGCGGCTGCCCAAACTGCTGCTGCCCGCCCCCAGCCCGCACCCCCTGCGCATCGGCCGCGATCCGGGCAACGGACTGCGGCTCAGCCACGAGACCGTCTCCCGGACGCACGCGGAGCTGACCGCGCACGGCGACCGCTGGCTGCTGCGGGACCTCGGCTCGACCAACGGCACCTGCGTCAACGGGCAGCGCGTCACCGGCACGGTTCCGGTGCGCGAGGGGGACCAGGTGAGCTTCGGCCGCATGATGTTCCGCCTCTCCGCACCTGCGCTCCGGCCGCCCGTGTGAGCCGGCCGGGTGCACGCCGAGCACCCGCCCTACCCGCTCGGCGGCCACCTGCACCATGCCGCCCCGCCCGTGCACCATGCCCTTGGCGACGGCGGTCAGCGGCATCGTGTCGACCACCGCGTCGTGCCCCGCGCCGCCGCGTTCACCGGCCTGCCGGCCGACGCGCGGAGCACCGGGGACCCGGCCCCCGCGTCACCCGGACGGCCGCGCGCCGACTGCGACGCGACCGTTCAGGTGATGCCCTGAGGGGGACCGCGCCGTCCACCGGCGTACCGACTCTCCCGGGGGAACCGCCATGCAGGCAGACGCGCCCCGAGACATACCCGCCCCGACCGCCTCGCCCGAGCCGCACGCCCACGCCACCCGGCCCAGGTCCCGCAGGACCGGCCGGTCCTGCACCGGGCCCAGCCTCCTCGCGCGCGGAGCGGCCCGGGACCCGTACCGCTTCTACCGGATGCTGCGCGAGCAGTACCCGCTCAGCTACGACGCGCCCCTCGGCGCCTGGCTGGTCAGCCGGTACGACGATGTGACCGTCGCCCTCGCCGACCCCCGGTTCACCGGCTTCCCGCAGGATGGGGCGCCCCGGGGCGGGCCCGCGCCGCTCGGACTGTGCCACGGCAGTCCGCGCTGCCTGCCCACCGACCCGTACGCCGTCGTGACCGGTACGGTCCCCGACGGGCTCGCCGAGCGCGTGGAGCGCACCGCCCATGTGCTGGCCCGGCGCATCGCCCGCGGCCCCGGG
The DNA here is from genome assembly GCF_010550605.1 of Streptomyces sp. SID9727. GTDB lineage: Bacteria > Actinomycetota > Actinomycetes > Streptomycetales > Streptomycetaceae > Streptomyces. The sequence goes on along the minus strand of NZ_JAAGNI010000280.1, from coordinate 297 downwards.
GCCGACCTGGTCGAGGAGTTCTGCCGCTGGCTGCCCCCAGCGCCGGCCGGGGACGGGCCCTGCGCCCGGGACACCGCCCTGCGCCGGACCGCACTCGCCTCGCTCCTCGCCAACCTGCTGGACGACCCCGACCTGCTGGCCGCCCTGCGCATCGAACCCGCGCTCACCGGCCGGGCCTGGACGGAGTCGCTGCGCCGGGACCCGCCGGTCCAGGTCGTCCTGCGCCGCACGGTCGCCGAGGTCGCCCTGAGCGGCGGCACCCTCCCCGCGCGGGCGCCCGTCGCCTGCCTCGTCGGG
>NZ_JAAGNI010000265.1 GCF_010550605.1 Streptomyces sp. SID9727 | reverse complement strand
GCGGCACGGTGCGGGCGGCGGGCTGCGTCCTGTGGCGCCGCCCGCCCGCGCCCGCCGGGGGCGTGCGGCTGTGCCTCGTGCACCGGCCGCGTTACGACGACTGGTCGTTCCCCAAGGGCAAGCTGAAGCGCGGCGAGTCCCCGCGGGAGGCCGCGGTCCGCGAGGTCCTGGAGGAGACGGGCCACCACTGTGTGCCGGGGGCCGTGCTGCCCATGGTCCGGTACGTCGCGAAGGGCCGCCCGAAGGAGGTCACGTACTGGTCCGCCGAGGCCACGAGGGGCTCCTTCACCCCGAACGACGAGGTCGACGCGGTGGTGTGGCTCCCGCCGGCAGCCGCCCGCGAGCGTCTGACCCAGCAGCGCGACCGCGAGGTGCTGGACGCGGCGCTGAAGACGCTGCCGGAGGCGTAGGGCCCGGAACCGGGCCGCCCGCCACGGTTCACCCCCCGTTCACTCACCCCCGTCAACCACGTCACCTGTTCTGCCTAATTTCAGACCTACCGGGTGCAGCGGTCAGCCACTGCACCGCCCGCGTCGCACGCCGCCCGCAACAGCAGCCGCGGCGGTATCTGGAAGGAACACCCGAAAGTGAAGCTTCAGCGCAAGAACCGGCTTCGTGCCACCGCGCTCGGTGCCCTCGCCGTCTCCGGCGCCCTGGTCCTCACGGCGTGCGGTTCGGACGACAACAGCGGCGAGACCTCCGCCACCGGCGGGGCCAAGACGAAGGCCGCGTCCAACGTCAAGTGCGACGGCGCCAAGGGCCAGCTGCGCGCCTCCGGCTCCAGCGCGCAGAAGAACGCCATGGACCTCTGGGTCAAGGAGTACATGGCCGCCTGCTCCGGCGTGGAGATCAACTACAACTCCTCCTCGTCCGGCGAGGGCATCGTCGCCTTCAACCAGGGCACCGTCGGCTTCGCCGGCTCCGACTCGGCGCTGAAGCCCGAGGAGGTCGCCGAGTCCAAGAAGATCTGCAAGTCCGGCCAGGGCATCAACCTCCCGATGGTCGGCGGCCCGATCGCCGTCGGCTTCCACCTGGAAGGCGTCGACAGCCTGACGCTGGACGCCCCGACCCTCGCCAAGATCTTCGACACGAAGATCAAGAAGTGGAACGACGAGGCGATCGCCAAGCTCAACCCCGACGCCAAGCTGCCGGACAAGGCGATCCAGCCCTTCCACCGCTCCGAGGACTCCGGCACCACGCAGAACCTCGGCAAGTACCTGGGCGCCGCCGCGCCGAAGGACTGGAAGTACGAGGCCGAGAAGAAGTGGCCCGCCCCCGGCGGCCAGGCCGCGTCCGGCTCCTCCGGTGTCGCCTCCACGGTGAAGCAGGTCGACGGCTCCATCGGCTACTTCGAGCTGTCCTACGCCACCTCGCAGCAGATCTCCACGGTCGACATCGACACCGGCGGCTCCGCCCCGGTCAAGGCGTCCTCCGAGAACGCCTCGAAGGCCATCGCCGCCGCCAAGGTCAAGGGCACCGGCAAGGACCTGGCGCTCGACCTCGACTACACCACCAAGGCCGACGGCGCCTACCCGCTGGTCCTCGTCACCTACGAGGTCGTCTGCGACACCGGCAACAAGGCCGACACCCTCGGCACCGTCAAGTCCTTCCTGACCTACACCGCCTCGGCGGACGGCCAGAAGCTCCTCACCGAGGCGGGCTACGCCCCGATCCCCGAGGAGATCAACGCCAAGGTCCGCGAGACCGTCGCCGGCCTCTCGTAACCAGCCGTACGACACCCAGCACGTCCGGCGGCCGGTCCGGGACACCCCTCCGGACCGGCCGCCACCCCTCCGGTGCACCGCCGCCAGGGGAGCCCCGGCTCCCCCACACAGACCGGAAAGACCATGGCTTCCACCACACCACAGATACACACCCCACCGGGCGGGCGATCCCGCCCCCGGTCCACGGGCCGCACCGGCGACCGGATCTTCCTCGGCCTCTCGCGCGGCTCCGGCATCCTGCTCCTGGTGATCATGGCGTCGATCGCCGTGTTCCTCACCTACCGTGCCGCGATCGCCATCTCGAAGGACGAGGGCAACTTCCTCACCACCTTCGACTGGAACCCGGCCGGTGACCCGCCCGTCTTCGGCATCGCCGTCCTGCTCTTCGGGACCGTCGTCAGCTCCGTCATCGCGATGGCCATCGCGGTCCCCGTCGCCGTCGGCATCGCCCTGTTCATCTCGCACTACGCCCCGCGCAAGCTGGCCGGCGCGATCGCGTACGTCATCGACCTGCTCGCCGCCGTGCCCAGCATCGTCTACGGCATCTGGGGCGCCCTCGTCCTCGTGCCGTACCTGGAGGGGCTCAACCTCTGGCTCGACCAGTTCTTCGGCTGGACGTACGTCTTCGAGAAGACCGAGATCGGCGTCGCCCGCTCCCTCTTCACCGTCGGCATCCTCCTCGCGGTCATGATCCTTCCGATCGTGACGAGCGTCAGCCGCGAGGTCTTCCTCCAGGTCCCCCGGATGAACGAGGAGGCCGCGCTCGCCCTCGGCGCCACGCGCTGGGAGGTCATCCGCCTCTCGGTCCTGCCGTTCGGCCGCTCCGGCGTCATCTCCGCCTCGATGCTGGGCCTCGGCCGCGCGCTCGGCGAGACGATGGCCGTCGCCACCGTCCTGTCGCCGAACTTCCTGATCTCGCTGCACGTGCTCAACCCGGGCGGCGGGACGTTCGCCCAGAACATCGCGGCGAAGTTCGGCGAGGCCGACGCATTCGGGCGGGACGCCCTGATCGCCTCGGGCCTGGTCCTCTTCGTCCTCACCCTGCTGGTCAACGGCGCGGCCCGGCTCATCATCGCCCGCCGCAAGGAGTACTCGGGGGCCAACGCATGAGCCACGCCACCACCACCCCCGGCGTCCAGGAACTCCCGACGCCCGCACCGGCCGCCCCGAAGGGCAGCCTCAGCAGCCGGTCCCTGCCGCGCCTCGCCCCGCTCGGCTTCGCCGTCGTCGCCGTCGCCCTCGGCATCGGCATCGGCCTCGCCGCCGGCTGGCAGAGCCGCGTGCAGTGGGGCCTGGTCTCCGCGCTGCTCTTCCTGGCCATCTCGTACGTCACCACCAGCGTGGTCGAGAACCAGCGCCAGGCCCGGGACCGCCTCGCCACCAGCCTGGTCTGGGTCTGCTTCCTGCTCGCCGTCGTCCCGCTGGCCTCGCTGCTCTGGACGACCGTCAGCCGCGGCTCCGAACGCCTGGACGGCTACTTCCTGACCCACTCGATGGCCGGTGTCCTCGGGGCCGAGGCCAGCGGCGGCGTCTACCACGCGCTGATCGGCACCCTGGAGCAGGTCGGCATCGCCACCGTGATCTCCGCCCCGCTCGGCCTGCTCACCGCCGTCTACCTGGTGGAGTACGGCAAGGGCGCGCTGGCCAGGGCCGTCACCTTCTTCGTGGACGTCATGACCGGCATCCCGTCGATCGTGGCCGGTCTCTTCATCCTCTCGATCATGCTCATCGCGGGCCTGGAACCGTCCGGCCTGATGGGCGCGCTCGCCCTGACGATCCTGATGATCCCGGTCGTCGTCCGCTCCACCGAGGAGATGCTCAAGCTCGTCCCGAACGAGCTCCGCGAGGCGTCCCTCGCCCTCGGCATCCCGAAGTGGCGCACGATCCTGAAGGTGGTCCTGCCGACCGCGATCGGCGGCATCGCGACCGGCGTCATGCTCGCCGTCGCCCGCATCGCCGGCGAGACCGCCCCGATCATCCTGCTGGTCTTCGGCAGTCAGCTGATCAACACCAACCCCTTCGAAGGCGCCCAGTCGTCACTGCCCTTCTACATCTACGAGCAGTACAAGATCGGTGAGGCCGCGTCCTACGACCGCGCCTGGGCAGCGGCCCTGGTCCTGATCGCCTTCGTCATGATCCTCAACCTGGTGGCCCGCGGCATCGCCCGCTGGAAGGCCCCCAAGACCGGCCGCTAGGCCCGGCGGAAAGCAGCAGTGATTCAGATGGCCAAGCGCATCGACGTCAGCGGACTGTCGGCCTACTACGGCAGTCACAAGGCGATAGACGACATCTCCATGACCATCGAGCCCCGCTCGGTGACCGCCTTCATCGGCCCCTCCGGCTGCGGCAAGTCCACCTTCCTGCGCACCCTGAACCGTATGCACGAGGTCACCCCCGGCGGCCGCGTCGAGGGCAAGGTGCTCCTGGACGACGAGAACCTGTACGGGACGCACGTCGACCCGGTGACCGTACGCCGTACGGTCGGCATGGTCTTCCAGCGCCCGAACCCCTTCCCCACCATGTCGATCTTCGACAACGTGGCGGCCGGCCTGCGCCTCAACGGCTCGTACCGCAAGAACGCCCTCAACGACATCGTCGAGAAGTCCCTGCGCGGCGCGAACCTGTGGAACGAGGTCAAGGACCGGCTGAACAAGCCCGGCTCCGGCCTCTCCGGCGGTCAGCAGCAGCGCCTGTGCATCGCCCGCGCGATCGCCGTCGAGCCGGACGTGCTGCTGATGGACGAGCCGTGCTCCGCCCTCGACCCGATCTCCACCCTCGCCATCGAGGACCTGGTGGGCGAGCTCAAGGAGCGGTTCACGATCGTCATCGTCACGCACAACATGCAGCAGGCGGCCCGCGTCTCGGACCGCACCGCGTTCTTCAACCTGGCGGCGGTCGGCAAGCCCGGCAAGCTCATCGAGATCGACGAGACGGAACGCATCTTCTCCAACCCGTCGGTCCAGGCCACCGAGGACTACATCTCCGGCCGCTTCGGCTGATCCGCCCGGCCCTCCCGTACGGCCTTGGGGTGCTGCATGGCGGTGCCACCACAAGGCGAAAGGGGTCCGCCCCGCACTCCCGAGGGAGTGCGGGGCGGACCCACGTACAGCAGCCGGCGTCAGCCGAACATCAGGTAGACGACCCCGTAACTCGCGGCGGCGACCAGCGCCGCGGCCGGCATGGTGATGAACCACCCCAGGATGATGTTCTTCGCGACACCCCACCGCACCGCGTTCACCCGCTTCGTGGCGCCCACGCCCATGATCGCCGACGTGATCACGTGCGTGGTCGAGATCGGCGCGTGGAAGAGGAACGCCGAACCGAACATGATCGACGCACCCGTCGTCTCGGCGGCGAAACCCTGCGGCGGGTCCAGCTCGATGATCTTCCGGCCGAGCGTACGCATGATGCGCCAGCCACCCGCGTACGTACCGAGCGACAGCATCAGCGCGCAGACCAGCTTCACCCAGACCGGAATCGGGTCGCTCGGGGACTCCACGTCCGCGATGACCAGGGCCATCACCACGATGCCCATCGTCTTCTGCGCGTCCTGGAGACCGTGCCCGAGCGCCATGCCCGCGGCCGAGACCGTCTGCGCGATGCGGAAACCGCGCTTGGCCTTGTGCGGGTTGGCCTTCCGGAACATCCACATGATGGCGACCATCACCAGGTAACCGACCACCAGGCCGATCACCGGCGACAGGAACATCGGGATGACGATCTTGTCGAGCACCCCGTCCCAGTGCACCATCGTCCCGCCGGCCAGCGCCGCGCCGACCATCCCGCCGAACAGCGCGTGCGAGGACGACGAGGGCAGGCCGAAGTACCAGGTGACCAGGTTCCAGATGACGGCACCGACGAGCGCGGCGAAGAGGATGCCCATCCCCTTGTTGCCCTCGGGCGTCGCGATCAGGCCCTCACTGACGGTCTTGGCGACCCCGCTGCCGAGGAACGCGCCCGCGAGGTTCATCACGGCCGCCATCGCCAGCGCCGCACGCGGCGTCAGCGCACGGGTCGAGACCGACGTGGCGATCGCGTTCGCCGAGTCGTGGAAGCCGTTGGTATAGGTGAAGCCGAGCGCGACGCCGATGGTCACGATCAGTACGAAGGTGTCCACGTGGTTCAGGACTCCTTGACCGCGATGGTCTCCACCGTGTTCGCGACGTGCTCGAACGCGTCGGCAGCCTCTTCCAGCACGTCCACGATCTGCTTCAGCTTCAGCACCTCTATGGCGTCGTACTTGCCGTTGAAGAGGTGGGCGAGCAGCTTGCGGTGGATCTGGTCGGCCTGGTTCTCCAGACGGTTGACCTCGATCCAGTACTCGGTGAGGTTGTCCATGGTGCGCAGACCCGGCATGGCCTCGGCGGTCAGTTCGGCCGCCCGCGCCAGCACCTCGACCTGCTGCTCCACGCCCTTGGGGAGCTGGTCGATCTGGTACAGCACGACCAGGTCGACGGCCTCCTCCATGAAGTCCATGATGTCGTCGAGCGACGACGCGAGGTTGTAAATGTCCTCACGGTCGAACGGCGTAATGAAGGAGGAGTTCAGCTGGTGGAAGATCGCGTGGGTGGCATCGTCCCCCGCGTGCTCCGCTGCCCGCATGCGCTCCGCGATCTCGGCCCGGGAGGACGAGTCCGCCCCGAGCAGTTCCATCAGGAGTTTCGAGCCCGTGACGATGTTGTCCGCGGATGCGGAGAACATGTCGTAGAAGCTCGTCTCCCTGGGGGTCAGACGAAAGCGCACGTGGGGTCCTCGGGGTGCTTTGGATTCGGTCAGGCTGATGCTAGGCGCATCATCCGGCCACGGCTAACCGGCATTCTTCAGTGTCGCGCATCAGGCACGGTGATCAGCACGGGACCCCGGTCACGTTTCAGCTGAATTCGTTAGGATATACCCACCAGGGGTATTCAAACGGCAGGGTAAAGGGAAAACGGGAGGCAGCAATGACCACCACCGAGGCCACGGGGACCGGTCCCTCGCCGGACGCGGCACCCGTCGCGGCCCCCGTGGAAGCGATCGTCACCGACCACGACCGCGGCATACACGGCTACCACCACCAGAAGGCCGAACACCTCAAGCGCCTGCGCCGCGTCGAGGGCCAGATCCGCGGCCTCCAGCGCATGGTCGACGAGGACGTCTACTGCATCGACATACTCACCCAGGTCTCGGCGTCCACCAAGGCCCTCCAGTCCTTCGCGCTCCAGCTCTTGGAGGAGCACCTGCGCCACTGCGTCGCCGACGCGGCCCTCAAGGGCGGCGACGAGGTCGACGCGAAGGTGGAGGAGGCCACCAAGGCCATCGCCCGCCTGCTGCGGACCTGACCCGTCAGCCCCGGTGATCGCCCTGCCGGGGGACGGTGGTGCGCTCGGTGACGGTGGTGCGGTCGGTGACAGTGGTGCGCTCGGTGCTCACCTTCACGTCGAGCACCTCGTCGATACGGTCCGCGCTGAGCCGTTCCCCGTGCGCCGCGGAGGCGGCGATCATCAGTTCCCCGCACAGCTCGATCTCGGCGAGCGCCACATGGTCCGATACGGTCGGGGCGCCGAGCGTCACCACGTCACTCACCTCTCACTGCCGTTACCGGCTTCCCAGGGTAGAGATCCCGACACGCACCGCGCATGGCACGGACGGACCATTTCGCCCCCACCCACGCGGGCCCGTGCGAGTCGTCTCACGCCCGCCCCCGCCCGATCTCGCCGGTGTAGATGTCCCGGTCGTGCGGCAGCCGTACGGTGACGGGCACGCCGAACCCGTACAGCAGCGTCGTCGAGACGACCTCCGCCGCCCGGCCCCCGTTGGCGAAGCTGAACCGGTGGCGCACTTTGCGCAGTCGCCCCTGCTCGTCCAGATACGCGTCGAACCGCACGCCCCCCGTGCGGAACCCTTTCGCCGCCGCCACCAGGGCCGCCCGCGCCCCCGGCGCAGCCAGCCGCGCCGCCCGGCCGATGTCCGCGGTGCCCCGGTAGTGCCGCACGGCCACCCCGGCCACATCCGTCTCGCCGACGTACGTCACCGCCCGCGTGCCCCGCAGCAGCTCGGCCGCGGCCAGCGGATCGGTCACCCCGCCGGTGACCAGGTTGCCGTCCTCCAGCGCCGTCGTGTCGATGCGCACCCACTTGCCGGCGGGCACCCCCGCGCCCCGGTTCATCATGTACAGCGCGCCCGGCGCCAGCAGCTCCGTGATCGGCCGGTGCTCCTCCTCGCCCGCCGCGTCGGGCGGCAGCACCACCTTCAGCCGGCCCGACCCGGCCCGGAAGTCGTACGCCCCCGAGCCCCTGATCGTGACCCGGGTGCCCCCGGCGGCCGTCTCCATCGACGTACTCACCTCGGCGCTCGCGACGCCGTCCCCGGCGAGCACCGCCGCCGCCCGCCGCACCACCTCGGCGCCGCC
>NZ_JAAGNI010000249.1 GCF_010550605.1 Streptomyces sp. SID9727 | reverse complement strand
CCGCGCGGAGGCGCGGCCCCGGCCCGGCCGGTCGCCGGCGGCTGATCCCGGCGTACGCGTGAGGGGCCCCGACCACGTCCGGTCGGGGCCCCTCACGCGTACGGGTACGAACGGCTCAGCCGGTCCAGCAGCGCCTGACGACACCGCCGTCGACCTCGAAGTTGATCCGGCCCGCCTGGAACTCCATGGTGATGACCGTGCCCGGCGGCAGGGCCCGCACGGTGGACCAGCCGTGCTCCCGGGCGCGTTGTTCGGCGGTCTGCGCGGAGAGTCCCACATAGGCGTCGGAGGCGTCGTCGGGCTGGGCGGGGGGAGTCGGTAGGGGTGCCATACCCTCACCGTAGGCGCCCGGGCGCGGAGGCGGTAGCGGGGCCCGCGCGCGGGCACACCGCACCCTCACGTCGCTCACCGGTCACGCTTGTGTCACAGGATCCCGACACGTCTCCCCCGCGGACCCCTTCACCCGAACGTGGGATTCACAACCGGACGCACAGTAATCGCACAGGCCGTGAACGATCATCGGACCAGCTTCCGGAAGACGGGAAAACCAGCGTGATTTCCGCCCCGGGGCGAGGCTGAATTCCCTTCGGGAAAACGGTCCGCGAAGGCGGGCTTCGCCGGTAATTCACCGTCCCTTATCGCACCCTTATCCCAGAGCGCCGACGGGCATACCATCGGACGGGCCCGCCCGGGGCCGCGGGACCGTATAGCGGACAACCCGGGTCCGCGCATTCCGGCGTACGGCCGGGCAGCGGTCCGCACCCCGCGCCTACCCCGCGCCCGCCCCTCCACACCCGTCCCGGCGGGCTGCTTTCTCCCCCTTTGTCGGCCGATCCCCCACCCTCCCGGCGCGCCCGGGCCGATTCCGTACGGCTTCCCGCGTGACCCCGGCAGCGGCTCGCCCGTTGTCATCTCTGAGCCGGGAACCGCCCGGCGCACGTACCGAGTTCGAGGAGCCACCCGTGCCGCGCATGCTCGACGTCAGCGAGGACGTACGCGCCGAGATCGGCGACGCCGAAGCCGACCGGCTGCTCGTCGGCGACAACGCCCCGGGCAGTTACGACTGCACCTCCTGCCGCACCCCCGGCGACTCCGAGCAGGAGCGCACCAGCACGGTGCTGTTCGTCGGCGACGAGACCGCCGTGCTCGCCTTCGCGCACGCCAGCTGCATCCCCTCGCAGGTGGTCCAGGTCGCCGAGGACCAGCTGCAGGGCGCCGTCCGCAGCATCACCGCCGGAGACCGGGACGAGCCGCGGCGGGTCGTCCCCGAGCAGGCCGTCCTCGGCATCACCAGCGGTCTCGTCCTGATCGACGACGAGCTCCACCCGGCCCTGGTCGTCGAGCCGACCGGTGCGATCGCCCGCCCCGGGACGGACGGCCGGGACGGCGACCAGTTCCTCCAGCTCCTCCTGGAACAGGGCTTCCAGCCGGTCCACCGCATGGAGCAGGTGCCGGAGGTGCTGCACGGCTGGTCGATCCTGCTCGCCATGGGCCAGCTGCACGCCGTGCTCCAGCCGGGCACGGGGGGCGGCACCCCGGTCGCCTGGTGGCAGGCGCACGCACCGCTCCAGGTCACCGAGGGCTGGCGGACCGCCGCCAACAAGTCCCAGACCGTGCTGGTCTACGCCGCCCCGGCGGGCTCCATCGGCCAGCAGCCCCGCGAGGACCTGCTGCGCGACGCGCTGGAGAAGGCGTCGGCCGCCGGGCTGCTGGTCTCCGCCGCCATGCCGCTCGCCGGGACCTGACCGTGACCGCGCTTCCGGTGCGCCGGCGGCGAACAGTTGTCTGCCCGACATGTGTTTCCGCGGCGGGCCCGCATCCGACGGCCGCCGGGGTCGTTGGCACCTACGTGCACTCATACGACCCCTCCCACCAGCGTCCGAGCCCGATCCCTGCCATGCGTCCCGCGCAGGACCCCTCGGGCGGCCCGTCCCACACCCCGATCTACGACGCGCTGTACTCCGAGTACCGCCGCTCGTTCCGGGCGCTGCCGGGGGACAGGACCGGCGAGGAGAGTCTGGGCCTCCAGGCGCTCGGCCTCTTCGGCTCGCGCGCGCCGCTGCGCGGCCACTCGGGCCACTCCTCGCCCGGCGGCACGGTGACGGCGCCGGGCGACCGCTCCGGCACGGGCGCCCGCTCCGGGAGTCTCGGCGGATGGCAGCGGGTGGGCCGCCATGCGGGGCGCGCCCGGCCCGCGGCGCTGCCGCCCGGCTCGCGGGACGCCTGACCTCCCGCACGCGACAGCCCCGGACCGCTCGGTGACCGAGCGCTCCGGGGCTGTCGCGTGCCGTTCCTCGCGGCTACTTCTTGCGGCCCCGCTTCTCGCGGACCCGGACCGAGATGTGGATCGGGGTGCCCTCGAAGCCGAACTCGTCGCGCAGGCGGCGCTCCACGAAGCGGCGGTAGCCGTGCTCCAGGAAGCCCGAGGCGAAGAGGACGAAGCGCGGCGGCTTGGTGCCCGCCTGGGTGCCGAACAGGATGCGGGGCTGCTTGCCGCCCCGGACCGGGTGCGGGTGGGCGGCGACGATCTCGCCCAGGAAGGCGTTGAGCCGGCCGGTCGGGACGCGGGTCTCCCAGCCGTCGAGCGCGGTCTCGATCGCCGGGACCAGCTTCTCCATGTGGCGGCCGGTGCGGGCCGAGACGTTGACCCGGGGGGCCCACGCGACCTGCGCGAGCTCCGTCTCGATCTCGCGCTCCAGGTAGTAGCGGCGCTCCTCGTCCAGCGTGTCCCACTTGTTGAAGGCGAGCACGACGGCGCGGCCCGCCTCCACGGCCATGGTCACGATGCGCTGGTCCTGGACGCTGATCGTCTCGCTGGAGTCGATCAGGATGACCGCGACCTCGGCCTTCTCCAGGGCGGCGGCGGTGCGCAGCGACGCGTAGTAGTCCGCGCCCTCCTGGAGGTGGACGCGGCGGCGGATGCCGGCGGTGTCGATGAACTTCCAGGTGACGCCGCCCAGCTCGATGAGCTCGTCGACCGGGTCACGGGTGGTGCCCGCCAGCTCGTTGACGACGACGCGGTCCTCGTTGGCCACCTTGTTCAGCAGCGAGGACTTGCCGACGTTCGGGCGGCCGATGAGCGCGATGCGGCGCGGTCCGCCGACGGCCGTGCCGAAGGACTGCGGCGGGGCCTCGGGCAGGGCCTCCAGGACGGCGTCCAGCATGTCGCCGGTGCCGCGGCCGTGCAGCGAGGAGACCGGGTGCGGCTCGCCGAGGCCGAGCGACCAGAGGGCGGTGGCGTCCGCCTCGCCGCTCTGCCCGTCGACCTTGTTGGCGCAGAGCACGACGGGCTTGCCGGCCCGGCGCAGCAGCTTGACGACGGCCTCGTCGGTGTCGGTGGCGCCGACGGTGGAGTCCACGACGAAGACGACCGCGTCGGCGGTCTCGATCGCGTACTCGGCCTGGGCGGCGACGGAGGCGTCCAGACCGAGGACGTCCTGCTCCCAGCCGCCGGTGTCCACCACCTTGAAGCGGCGGCCGGCCCACTCGGCCTCGTAGGTGACGCGGTCGCGGGTGACGCCCGGCTTGTCCTGGACGACGGCCTCACGGCGGCCGATGATCCGGTTCACCAGGGTCGACTTGCCGACGTTGGGCCGGCCGACGACGGCGAGGACGGGGAGCGGTCCGTGACCGGCCTCGTCCAGCGCGCCCTCGACCTCCTCGGGGTCGAACCCCTCCTGCGCGGCGAGCTCCATGAACTCCGCGTACTCGGCATCGCCAAGCTCTCCGTGCTCGTGGTCCGAGCCGCCGGAGTGAATCTGGTCGTTCATGAAGTCCGTTCCTCTTTGCATCATCATCGATGGACCACTCAGCGCGCGGTCCACTACTCAAGTCTTACCCGGTGCGCCCGGTGAGGCGCCCGGCGTGTTCCAGGTGGCCGGTGAGCCGGGCCCGGATGCGCAGCGTGGCCTCGTCGAGCGCCTTGCGCGTACGCCTGCCGCTGCCGTCGTCCGCCAGGAAAGCGTCCCCGAAGACGACGTCGACGCGGCTGCGCAGCGGCGGCAGTGCCGATATCAACCGTCCGCGGCGCTCGGTGCTTCCCAGGACGGCCACGGGGACGATCGGCGCCCCGCTGCGCACCGCGAAGTACGCGAGCCCGGCCCGCAGCGAGGCGAAGTCTCCGTCGCCCCTGGTGCCCTCGGGGAAGATCCCGAGCACCCCGCCGTCCTCCAGCACGCCGAGCGCGCGGGTGATGGCGGTGCGGTCGGCGGTCGTACGGTCCACCTCCAGCTGCCCGATTCCGCGCAGGAACGGGTCCAGGGGGCCGACGAACGCCTCTTTCTTGATCAGGAAGTGGACGGGCCTGGGCGCGGTGCCCATCAGCATCGGCCCGTCGATGTTGTGCGAGTGGTTCACCGCGAGTATGACGGGTCCGGAGGCGGGGACCCGCCAGGCACCGAGGACACGGGGTCTGAAGAGCCCGTACATCAGCCCGATCCCGATGCCGCGCCCGACCGCCGCACCACGCGGCGAGGGCGCGCTCGTGGTGTCGGTCACTTCGCGGCCCGCTTCTCCCCGACGAGGGTGACGACGCACTCGATGACCTGCTGGAGGGTCAGCTCGGTGGTGTCCACCTCGACCGCGTCGGCCGCCTTGGCGAGCGGGGAGGTCTTGCGGCCGGAGTCGGCGGCGTCCCGCTTGATCAGCGCCTCCTTGGTGGCGGCGAGATCGGAGCCCTTGACCTCGCCGCTGCGGCGGGCGGCACGGGCCTCCGGCGACGCGGTGAGGAAGATCTTGATGTCGGCGTCGGGCAGCACGGTGGTGCCGATGTCGCGGCCCTCGACGACGATGCCCTTCTCGGCCTCGGCGGCGATGGTGCGCTGGAGCTCGGTGATCAGGGTGCGCACCTCGGGGACGGCGCTGACGGCGCTGACCTTGGAGGTGACCTCCTGGGTGCGGATCGGACCGGAGGCGTCCTCGCCGTCGACGGTGATGGTCGGGGCCGCGGGGTCGGTGCCGGAGACGATGACCGGCTTCGCGGCGGCGGTCGCGACCTGCGCGGCGTCGTGCACGTCGATGCCGTTGTTCAGCATCCACCAGGTGATGGCGCGGTACTGGGCGCCGGTGTCCAGGTAGCTGAGGCCGAGCTGGGCGGCGACGGCCTTGGAGGTGCTGGACTTGCCGGTGCCGGAGGGGCCGTCGATGGCGACGATCACTGCGGCCGGGGCGGTCCGGACGGCGGCGCTTACGGTTTCCACGGTGGTGGACACCTTCCTGGTGCTCGGGGCGGGCTGGACGGGACGCGTGAACCCGCCCCGCACAAGGTTACCGAGTGCGGGGGCGGGTCCGGTCACCGCTGTGGACAAGTGTGCGACCGGGCAGGGCCTTCCCTTTGGAACAGGCCGGATCAGGGAGCGGGGCCTGGTGCCGTGCATCACAAGGCGGAGGATCGAGGCAGACGGGGTCTCCCCTTGTTCGAGCGCAGCCGAGAACTCGGGGAAGGAGCGTGGGTGATTGACGCCAACGCCGCGAGGTGCGGTGCCAGGCCCCGCGAGCCCGGCCTGGTCCAAAGGAAAGGCCCCCAGTGTCCCACGGTCCTACTGACGGATCGACCAGCCCCGCTCGCGGAGGGCCGCCGCCAGGACGGGGGCGGCACTCGGCTCGACCATGAGCTGGACGAGACCGGCCTGCTGGCCGCTGGCGTGCTCGATGCGCACGTCCTCGATGTTGACCCCGGACCGGCCGGCGTCGGCGAAGATCGCGGCCAGCTCGCCGGGCCGGTCGCTGATCAGGACGGCGACCGTCTCGTACGCGGCCGGGGCGGCGCCGTGCTTGCCGGGCACCCGGACCCGGCCCGCGTTGCCCCGGCTCAGGACGTCGCGGATGCCCTCGGTGCCCGCGCGCCGCTTCTCCCCGTCGGCGGACTGGAGCCCGCGCAGCGCGATGACCGTCTCCTCCAGGTCGGCGGCGACGCCCGCGAGGACGTCGGCGACGGGACCGGGGTTGGCGGACAGGATCTCCACCCACATGCGCGGGTCGGACGCCGCGATCCGGGTCACGTCCCTGATCCCCTGCCCGCACAGCCGGACCGCGCTCTCGTCGGCGTCCTGGAGCCGCGCCGCGACCATCGAGGAGATCAGCTGCGGGGTGTGCGAGACGAGCGCGACGGCCCGGTCGTGGGCGTCGGCGTCCATGACGACCGGGACGGCCCGGCACAGCGCGACCAGCTCCAGCGCGAGGTTCAGCACCTCGGTGTCGGTGTCCCGGGTCGGCGTGAGCACCCAGGGCCGCCCCTCGAAGAGGTCGGCGGTCGCGGCGAGCGGCCCGGAGCGCTCCTTGCCGGCCATGGGATGCGTGCCGATGTACGGGGTGAGGTCGGCGCCCAGCGCCTCCAGCTCGCGGCGCGGGCCCCCCTTCACGCTGGCGACGTCGAGGTAGCCCCGGGCGACGCCGTCGCGCATGGCGGCGGCGAGCACGGTCGCGGTGTGGGAGGGCGGCACGGCGACGACCGCCAGGTCGACCCGTCCCTCGGGCGGCTCGTCCGTACCGGCGCCGAGCGCGGCGGCGGTCCTGGCGGACTCGGGGTCGTGGTCGACCAGGTGGACGGTGACGCCCCGGCCCGCGAGGGCGAGGGCCGCGGAGGTCCCGACGAGGCCGGTTCCGATGACGACGGCGGTTCTCACTGGGCGATGTCCTTGCGCAGGGCGGCGGTGGCGCCGAGGTAGACGTGGTTGATCTCGGCCTTGGGCAGATAGGTCTCGACGTGCGCCGGGATCCGGACCACGCGGGGCATGGCCCCCTCGATGTCCAGTTCCTGGGCGCAGATCAGCGGTACGTCGACGATCCCGATGGAGCGCGCGGCGGCGGCCGGGAAGTCGCTGTGCAGGTCGGGCGTGGCCGTGAACCAGATGCTGATGAGGTCGTCCGCGACGAGTTCGTTGCGCTCCAGCACGGCGGTGAGCAGGGCGCCGACCCGCTCGTGCAGGTGCCCGGTCTCGTCCCGGTCCAGCTGGACGGCGCCCCGGACCGCTCGTACCGCCACGTCGTGCTCCTCGCTCGTTCCGAACCGCTTCTTGCGTACGCGATCAGCGTAGAGGGGCGGCGGGGTCCGGCGCCCGCCCGCCCTTTTTATGAGACGCGCCCGCGCCCGTCCCTCGCGTACCCTCCCGGCATGATCACGCCGACCGACGAGGACCTGGTACGCCGCCACACGGTCTACTCCTGTGTGATGGGGTCGCGCGCCTTCGGTCTCGCCACGGAGGACAGCGACACCGACCGGCGGGGGGTGTTCCTCGCGCCCACCCCGCTGTTCTGGCGCTTCGAGAAGCCGCCCACGCACATCGAGGGCCCGGCGGACGAGCAGTTCTCCTGGGAGCTGGAACGCTTCTGCGAGCTGGCCCTGCGCGCCAACCCGAACGTGCTGGAGTGCCTGCACTCGCCGCTCGTGGACCACGTGGACGGCACCGGCCGGGAACTGCTCGCCCTGCGCGGGGCGTTCCTCTCCCGGCGGGCGCACGACTCGTTCGTACGCTATGCCGTGGCCCAGCGCCGGAAGCTGGAGGCGGACGTCCGCCAGTACGGCGCCCCGCGCTGGAAGCACGCCATGCATCTGCTGCGGCTCCTGGCGAGTTGCCGGGACCTGCTGCGCACCGGCGTCCTGGACATCGAGGTGGGCGAGGCCCGCGAGGACCTGCTCGCGGTCAGGCGGGGCGAGGTCCCCTGGCCCGAGGTGGAGCGCCGCATGACCCGCCTGGCCGCCGAGAACGACGAGGTGGCCCCCGCCTCCCCCCTGCCCGCCGAGCCGGACCGGGCGCGCGTGGAGGACTTCCTGGTACGCACGCGCCGGGCGTCGGCGGCGGCGTCAGCGCGCTGAGAGCCGGGCGCGGGCCCCGCCCCCGCGCTCAAGCGTCCCAGAGCGCCGCCAGCGACAGCAGGTCGCTCCGGTACTCGATCCGGTCCGACCATGCGGCGGGCCAGGCCGTGGCGCCCAGGTGGGCGCCGGACAGTGCGCCGGTCAGGGAGGCGATCGAGTCGGAGTCGCCCCGGGTGCAGGCGGCCCGGCGCAGGGCGGTGACGGGTTCGTCCGGGAAGAGCAGGAAGCAGTGCAGGGCGGTGGCGAGGGCCTCCTCGGCGATCCAGCCGTCGCCGGTCGCCTCGCAGGGGTCGGTCTCCGGGGACGGGTTCCGCAGGGCGTCCTGCACCGTCTCCAGCGCGGCGAGGCAGTCGTCCCAGCCCCGGGCGATGAACGCCTCGGGCGAGGCGTCGTGCGTGTGGCGCCACAGCTCCCCGAGCCACCGGGTGAGGTAGCGGTCGCGGTTCTCGTACGCGTAGGAGCGCAGCCGGCCGATCAGGCCGAGGGGTTCGGCGCCCTGGGCGAGCAGGTACACCGCGCGGGCCGTCAGGTCCGAGGCGGCCAGGGCCGTCGGGTGGCCGTGGGTGAGGGCGGACTGGAGCTGGGCCGCCCCGGCGCGCTGTTCGTCGCTGAGGCCGGGCACCAGGCCGACCGGCGCAACGCGCATGTTGGCGCCGCAGCCCTTGGAGCCGGTCCGGCTCGCCTCCTGCCAGACGCGGTCGCCGTCGAGGAGTTCGCAGGCCTCCAGGCAGGTGCGGCCGGGGGCGCGGTTGTTGTCGGGCGAGTGGTACCAGGCGACGAACTCGGCGCGCACCGGGCCCGCCATCCGCTCGGGGGAGAGCGGCCCGCCGTCCATGGCGGTGCGGATGCCCCGGCCCAGGGCCAGGGTCATCTGGGTGTCGTCGGTGACGACGGCGGGCGTGGGCAGCTCCATCTCCCGCCAGGGGCCGCACTTGGCGAGGATCGACGGCACATCGTTGAACTCGGTGGGGAACCCCAGCGCGTCGCCGAGCGCGAGGCCGGTCAGCGCGCCGGTCACGGCGCCCTTCGTACGGATCGTGGTCATGCCTGTCGTCCTTCGGGTCGCAGCAGCGGAGGGTGCAGTGCGGTGGCGTCGCCCGCGCGGTACAGGGCGGCGGGTTTGCCCCGGCCGCCGGTGCGGCGGGGGGCGCCTTCGGCGGGCTCGACGAAGCCCGGGGTCGCGAGGACCTTGCGGCGGAAGTTGGGGCGGTCGAGATCGACGCCCCAGACCGTCTCGTAGACCTGTTGCAGCTCGCCCAGGGTGAAGTGCGGCGGGCAGAACGCGGTGGCCAGGCAGGTGTATTCGAGCTTGGCGCCGACCCGGTCGCGGGCGTCGGCGAGGATGCGGTCGTGGTCGAAGGCGAGGGTGCCGGTCCGGGCGGTGTCCCACCAGCGGGCACCCGCCGCGTCCCCGCCGCCGCGTGGCTCGGGCAGGTCCGGGACCAGGGCGGTGTGGGCGACGGAGACGACGCGCATCCGGGGATCGCGGTCCGGGTCGCTGTAGGTGCGCAGCTGTTCCAGGTGGAGGCCGGAGACGGTGTCGTCGCTCAGCCCGGTCTCCTCGGCCAGCTCGCGGCGGGCGGCGGCCCCCGCGGACTCCCGGGGCAGCAGGAAGCCGCCGGGGAGCGCCCAGTGGCCCTGGTACGGCTCCGCGCCGCGCTCGACCAGCAGGACGTGCAGCCGGGACTCGCGGACCGTGAAGACCGCCAGGTCCACGGTGACCGCGAACGGTGCGAAGGCCCTTGGGTCGTAGCCCTCGGGGGCGGCGCTCATCGGCGCTCCGGGAGGGGCGCGGCGAAGTCCCAGCCCTCGGCGAGCAGCGCGTCCACGGCCTCGACGGCGCGGGCGAGGCGCGCCTCGGGGCTGCCGGTCACCTCGATGAAGGTCCGGCCGGTACGGGTGAGCTCGGCCCGGAACCGGTCGGTCATCCAGGGGCGCAGCTCCTCGCCGTCGCGGAGCCCGTCGTCCTCGAAGGCGACGCCCTCGTGGTCCGTGAGCAGCCACAGGTGGTGGCGGGAACGGTCGGCGACGCGCTCGACGAGGGGGTTGCGCCCGCCCACGTACCGCTCGTGCCAGACGGTCGTCGCGAAGGAGTCCGTGTCGCAGACGAGCACCGGGGAGCCGGTGCGGGCGGCCTCCTCCTCGCGGGCGTTCTGGACCTCGGCGATGTGCGGGAAGTCGTGGGTGGAGAAGGTGACGTCCTCCCACTGCGCCCGGGGCCACCGCTCGCGCAGCTCGGCCAGCTTCCGTTCGCTGAACTCGCGTCCGTACTCGGCCACGTACGCCGTCTGCGCCCAGACCCCGCCGCGCTGCCGGTAGTGGGCGGCGAGCGCCCGGGCCAGCGTGGTGGTGCCGGTGGACTCCGCGCCGAGGACGACGACGCGGCGGGCGAGCGCCGCCCGCACGGGCGCTTCGAGGAAGCCCCAGCAGCCGGCCGGGTCCGCGCGGACGGCGGTGCCGGAGACCGGGTACGCCGTGCGGTCCGGGTCGACGCAGACGGACTCGGCGCCGAAGCGGCGGGCCAGCTCGTCCCCGTACGGCTCCGAGGTGAAGACGGCGTCCACCCGCTCGGGCACCGCCCCCGTGAAGACGGCCATGTGGGCGTCCCAGATCGCCGGGTCGTGCAGGTCCATGCGCGTGTCGTCCACCGCGCCCACGACCGTCACATCCGGGTGCGCCTGCCGCATCCAGTCGACCCGGTCGGCGAGCGGGACGGACTCCACCGACGCGGCGCAGACCAGGACGGTCAGCCGTTCGCAGCGGGCGGCGGCGGTGCGGACGAGGTGGTGGTGGCCGGCGTGCGGCGGGTAGAACTTGCCGAGCACGAGTCCGTGCGGATAGCGCTTCATGCCAGGGCCTTCGCGGGGTCGGCTGCGGTCAGGTCGCGGCGCCAGTTGCGCAGGCCGGTCAGGCACAGCGTCAGGAAGCCGACGTACAGCAGCGAGGTCAGGTACAGCTCCTTGTACGCGTACAGCGGGATGTACACGAGGTCGGCGGCGATCCACAGCCACCAGGACTCGACCAGCTTGCGGCACTGCCCGTAGGTCGCCGCGAGCGAGAGCGCGGTCGTGAGCGCGTCCCAGAACGGAACGGTCGAGTCGGTCGCCCGGTCGAGCAGGACGGTCAGCGCGCCGGTCCCCACCGCCCCCGCCGCGAGCAGCCAGGCCCACTCGGTGCGCGTGGTGCGCCGCACCGGCAGCCCGTCGGTCCCTGGTCCACCCCCGTGGGTCCAGGTCCACCAGCCGTACGCGGCGAGGGCGATGAAGACGATCTGGAGTCCGGCGTCGGCGTACAGGCCGGACTGGGTGAACAGCAGGATGAAGAAGACGTTGTTGGCGATGCCGATCGGCCAGTTGGCGAGGTGCTGGCGGGCCACGAGCCAGACGCAGAGCGCGCCGCTGCCGAAGCCCAGCACCTCGGTCCAGCTGACCGGGGTGTCCAGGACCGTCACCAGGGGCTGCT
This sequence comes from Streptomyces sp. SID9727, assembly GCF_010550605.1. Lineage (GTDB taxonomy): Bacteria > Actinomycetota > Actinomycetes > Streptomycetales > Streptomycetaceae > Streptomyces. The sequence continues at coordinate 2,882 of NZ_JAAGNI010000249.1, read as the reverse complement.
GCAGGGGATCGAGTATGTCCGCGAGACTCACGCCCGCCTCCTTAATAGTCACTGTGACTATAAAGGGTCGGCGGGGCGTGCGAAAGGCCCGCGGCCGGTTCCCCTCCGGGACATTCCGGGGAACCGGCCGCGGGCCTTCGAGCGCTGCGAGGGGCGGGCTACAGGCCGACCTCGCGCATCAGCATGCCCACCTCGGTGTTGGTGAGCCGGCGCAGCCAGCCCGACTTCTGGTCGCCCAGCGCGATCGGACCGAAGCCCGTGCGCACGAGCCGGTCGACGGGGAAGCCCGCCTCGGCCAGCATGCGGCGCACGATGTGCTTGCGGCCCTCGTGCAGGGTCACCTCGACCAGGTAGTTCTTGCCGGTGTTCTCCACGACGCGGAAGTGGTCGGCGCGGGCGTACCCGTCCTCCAGCTGGATGCCGTCCTTGAGCCGCTTGCCCAGGTCGCGCGGGAGGGGGCCCTGGATGGCCGCCAGGTACGTCTTCTTCACGCCGTACCTGGGGTGGGTGAGACGGTGGGCCAGCTCGCCGTGGTTGGTGAGCATGATGATGCCCTCGGTCTCGGTGTCCAGCCGGCCGACGTGGAAGAGCCGCGTCTCGCGGTTGGTGACGTAGTCGCCGAGGCACTGGCGCCCGTCCGGGTCCTCCATGGAGGCGACGACACCGGCCGGCTTGTTCAGCGCGAAGAACAGGTAGGACTGGGTGGCGACGGTCAGCCCGTCGACCTTGATCTCGTCCTTGTGCACGTCGACGCGCAGGCCCTGCTCGGTGACGATCTCGCCGTTCACCTCGACCCTGCGCTGGTCGATCAGCTCCTCGCAGGCGCGGCGCGAGCCCATGCCGGCGCGGGCCAGGACCTTCTGCAGCCGCTCGCCCTCCTGCTCGGCGCCCGGGTGCGTCTTGGGGGTCCTGATCTCGGGCTTGTTCGCGTACCGGTCGCGGTTGCGCTGCTCGATCTTGGCGTCGAGCTCGCGCGGGCGCGCCGGAGCGCCGTACGGACCGCGCCGGGCGCCGCCCTTCGCGCCGCCCTGGGGGCTCTTCGGACCGCCCTTGGCGCCGCCCCGGGCCGCGGCGCCGCGGCCCTTGCGGGCACCGCCGTCGGTGCCGGGCTTGTCGGAGCCCACGTCGTAGCGGCGCTCCTCGGGCCTGGGCTTGCGGGGGCGCTCCTCGTTCCGGCGGTCCTCGCGCTCCGAGCGGGGGGTCCGCGCGTTCGGGTTGCTGTTCCTGCCGGTGCCGCTGTTGTTCCTGCCGCTCCGGCCCCCGCCGCTGCCGCCGCTCCTGCCGCCGCCGCTACCGCTGTTCCTGCCACTGCTTCGCATCAAAAGTCCGTCTTGTCGTCTGCGTGAGTTTCCGGGGTGTCCGGTGCGTCCGGATCGAACGACGGCACACCCTCTGGCGTCTCGGCCTCGATCGCGTCCGCCTCGGGGAGGAAGGGCGCGAGCTCCGGGAGCTCATCCAGGCCACGCAGGCCCATCCGCTCCAGAAAGTAGTTCGTCGTCCTGTACAGGATCGCACCTGTTTCGGGTTCCGTGCCCGCCTCCTCGACCAGGCCCCTCTGGAGCAGGGTCCGCATGACCCCGTCGCAGTTCACCCCGCGCACCGCCGAGACCCGCGACCGGCTCACCGGCTGCCGGTACGCGACCACCGCCAGGGTCTCCAGTGCCGCCTGGGTCAGCCGGGCGTGCTGGCCGTCCAGGACGAAGCCCTCCACCGCCGCCGCGTACTCGGGGCGGGTGTAGAACCGCCAGCCGCCCGCGACGAGCCGCAGGTCGAAGCCGCGCCGCTGCCCGGTGTACTCCTCCGCCAGCTCCCGCAGCGCGGCGGCCACGGCCCGCCGGGGGCGCTCCAGCACCTTGGCGAGGTGTTCCTCGGTGGCGGGCTCGTCCACCACCATGAGGACGGCCTCCAGGGCGGGCTTGAGGGCGAGGTCCGCGACCGCAGAGCCGGTGGGGTCCTGTTCGCTCACGGCGTCTCGTCCTCCGGGGTCTCGGGGCCGTCCGGGGCGTCCGGGGCCTCCTGGTCGAATTCGTCCGTCACCACGGGCTCGGCCCCCGCCTCGCCGGCCCACCGCACCATCAGCTCGCCGAGCGCCACGTCCTGGTCCAGGGCGACGGCCTTCTCCCGGTACAGCTCCAGCAGGGCGAGGAAGCGGGCGACGACGGTGAGGGTGTCCGGCGCGTCCTCGGTCAGCGCCCGGAAGCTGATCTCGCCCGCCTCACGGACTCGGGCGACCACGATGCCCGCCTGCTCGCGCACGCTGACCAGGGGGGCGTGGATGTGGTCGACGTACACCTGCGGCGCGGGCTTCGGCTGCATCGCCTTCACGGCCAGCCGGGCGAAGCCCTCGGCGCCGATGCTGATGACGACGTCCGGCAGCAGCTCGGCGTGGTGCGGTTCGAGGCCGACGGTACGGGGGAAGCGGCGGCCCTCCGCTTCGAGCCGGCCGCTGAAGATGTCGGCGACCCGCTTGTACGCGCGGTACTGGAGGAGCCGCGCGAAGAGCAGGTCCCTGGCCTCCAGGAGCGCGAGGTCCGCCTCGTCCTCCACCTCGGCCGCGGGGAGCAGCCGGGCGGCCTTCAGGTCGAGGAGGGTCGCGGCGACCACCAGGAACTCGGTCGTCTGGTCCAGGTCCCAGTCGGGGCCCATCGCCCGGATGTGGGCCATGAACTCGTCGGTGACCTTGGACAGGGCGACCTCGGTCACATCCAGCTTGTGCTTGGAGATCAGCTGGAGGAGCAGGTCGAAGGGCCCCTCGAAGTTCGCCAGCCGTACGGTGAACCGGCCGTCGTCGGGGGGAGCGGGTGCGTCGGGGGCGGCCTCGGATGCGGGCTCCTCGGGCACCGCCGCCTCGGGCGCGGGCTCCTCGGCGGGGGCCGGCGTCT
>NZ_JAAGNI010000237.1 GCF_010550605.1 Streptomyces sp. SID9727 | reverse complement strand
CTGGTCGCGCTGAGCACGGCCGCGTTCGGCGGTTCGGTGCTGGCGGGGGTCGCGGACGCCCGCGACGACGCCGCGGTCCGGGCCGTCGGCGCGGACGCCCGCGTCACCGGCGAGGCCGACTCCATGCCGCTGCCGGCCGGGCTGGTCCGCGCGGTGGAGAAGGCCGAAGGGGTACGTGCTTCGGTCCGGGTCCAGGTCGAGTACGGCGTGGACCTGCCCGACACGGGTGACGGCGTCCAGGACGCCAGGAGCACGACCCTGATCGGCGTCGACCCCGCCGCGTACGCCGCGCTGGCCCGCTCCACCGGGCTCGGCCCGTTCTCCGCGGACCGGCTGCGGGCGAAGGGCGCGGCGGTCCGCGAGGGGTCGCGGCCGGACGAGGACCGGGTGGTGCCGGCCCTCGTCTCGCCGTCCGTCGCCGCACGCCTCGGCGACCGGCCGCTCGACCTCCGGTCACTGGCCGGGAACTTCAAGGTGAGGGCCGCCGCCACCCTCACCCGTACGCCCGCCGTGGAGGGCAGCTCCTTCATCGTCGTGGACGCCGCCGCGCTCACCCACCGGCAGACCACGGCACTGCTGCTGACCGGATCCGGGCTGGACGCGAAGGAACTGCGCGCGGCGGCCCGGCACTCGGACGGGAAGGCATCCGTACAGCTGCGCTCCGAGGAGCGGGCCGCGTACGTCGACACCCCGATGCAGTCGGGAGCGGAGCGGATCTACCTGGCGGCGATCATCGCCGGCGCCGGATACGCCCTGCTCGCCGTCCTGCTGTCGCTGCTCCAGACCGCGCCCGAGCGCACCACGCTGCTGGCCCGGCTGCGCACCATGGGCCTGACCTCCCGGCAGGGCGGCAGGCTCCTGGGCTTCGAGGCCCTGCCGCAGGCGCTGCTCGCGGCCGGCGGCGGGCTCCTCGTCGGCTGGGCGACCATCGCCCTGCTGGCGCCGGGGGTCGACCTCGTACGCCTGGCTCTCTCGTCCGGCCCCGGCACCGGCCCGCTGGACACCGTGTCGCTGCGCACCGACCCGTGGTCACTGGTCCTCCCGGCGCTCGGCGTCATCGTGCTGACCGGGGCGGTGGCCGGTGCGCAGGCGTGGTGGGCCGGCCGCCGCGGATCGATCACCGAACTCAGGGCAGGAGACTCCCGATGACGACGCCGTCGACCGATTCCACGCTGGCGGAGCTCGAACAGCGGGCCACCGCCCGGCGAGACCGGCCCTCCTACGGGCACGACGCGCTGATCGCCTGCGACCGGCTGGTGCGCATCTTCACCACCGACGGGGTGGAGGTGCAGGCCCTCCAGGGGCTCGATCTGCTGGTGGAGGAGGGCGAGTTGCTGGCACTGGTCGGCGCCTCCGGCAGCGGCAAGTCGACGCTGATGAACATCCTGGCCGGTCTGGACGAGCCGACGGCCGGGGCGGCGAAGGTGGCGGGCTGCGACCTGCTGTCCATGGGGCAGAAGGAACGCCTCCGCTACCGCCGGGACGTCGTCGGCTTCGTCTGGCAGCAGACCTCCCGCAACCTGCTGCCGTATCTCACGGCGATCCAGAACGTCACCCTGCCCATGCAGCTGCGCGGCCGGGGACGGGGCCGCGAACGGGCCGCTCGCGCCGAGGCGCTGCTGAAGATGCTGGAGGTCGAGGACTGCCGCGACCGGCGCCCGCAGCAGATGTCGGGCGGCCAGCAGCAGCGGGTGGCCATCGCCGTCTCACTCGCCAACTCCCCCTCGGTGCTGCTCGCCGACGAGCCGACCGGCGAACTCGACTCGGCGACCGGCGAGCAGGTCTTCGCCGCGTTCCGCCGTGCCAACGAGGAGCTGGGCACGACGATCGTGATCGTCACCCACGACCAGGCGGTCGCCAACGAGGTACGGCGTACGGTCGCGATCCGCGACGGCCGTACCTCCTTCGAGGTGCTGCGCCGCACCGAGGTCGACGCGGCGACCGGCCAGGAGTCCCAGGTCGCCCGCGAGTACGCGATGCTCGACCGCGCCGGCCGGCTCCAGCTGCCCGCCGACTACACCGAGGCGCTGGGCATGGAGCACCGGGTGATGCTGGAGCTGGAGCCGGACCACATCGGGGTGTGGCCGGACGGCCCGAAGGGCGGGTGACCAGCCCCGGACGCCGTGTGACCGGCCGTTAGGATCCGGCCATGACGACGTTCGAACGCGAGATCACCGAGCCGGTCGACCTGTGCCTGCCCGACGGCCGCCTCGACCCGGCGGCGGTCGGCTGGTCGCGGACCCCGCTGCACCGCGCCAACCTGCGCGGCTGGGGCCGCACGAAGCGGTGGGAGTACTGGTGCGTCACGACGCCCACCCACCTGGTGGCCCTGACCGTCAGCGATCTGGACTTCCTCGCCCTGAACAGCGTCTACCTGCTGGAGTACGCGCCCGGCGGCCTTGAACTGGAACGCACGGCGATCGTCCCGGGCGGTCCCGGCGCGGGCCTTCCCGACACGGTGGCCGGCTCCCCCGGCGCCCCGGACGTGGTGACGGGCCCGGCCCGCCCGACAGGCGGCAAGGTGCGCGTGGAGATCCGCGACGAGCCCGGCGGCACCCGGCTGCGGGCCCGCTGCCTGACCCCGGAGCGGGTGCCGGTGGAGGTGGACCTCCTGGTCGCCCGGCCGGAGGGCCACGAATCGCTCTCCGTGGTCGTCCCGTGGAGCAGCCGGCGCTTCCAGTACACCTCCAAGCAGACCGCGCTGCCCGCCTCCGGCCGGGTCAGGGTCGGGGGCGAGTTCCTGGACTTCGACGGGGACGACACCTGGGCCGTCCTGGACCACGGCCGGGGCCGCTGGCCGCGCTCGGTCCACTGGAACTGGGGCGCCGCGTCCGGCCGCACCGACGGGCACACCCTGGGCGTCCAGCTCGGCGGGCAGTGGACGCTGGGCACCGGCTCCACGGAGAACGCGCTCTGCGTGGACGGCCGGCTCAGCAAGATCGGCGAGGAGCTGGACTGGCGCTGGTCCGCATCGGAGCCGCTCCGCCCGTGGACGATCCGCACCCCCCTGACCGGCCAGGTCGACCTCACGTTCACCCCGTTCCACAACCGCCGCGTCCGCACCGAGGCGGGGGTGCTGGCCAACCGCACCGACCAGCTGTTCGGCCACTACGACGGCACGGTCCGCGCGGACGACGGGACGCGGATCGCGGTGGAGCGCCTGCTGGGGTGGGCGGAGGACGTGCGGATGCGGTGGTGAGCCGGGCGGCTCTCACCGCGTAGGACCGCGCCGGTCGCGTCAGCCGTTCACGGAGACCGCGAGGTTCCCCAGACCGCCCGCCGCGCCGGCCCGGCGCAGGGCGACGGAGCCGTACGGGGTGCGCAGGCGCAGCCAGCTGCCGGCCGTCAGGAGGGCGACTGGGAAGGCGGGGTCGGCGCGCAGGAAGCCGAGGGACTGCGCGGCGTGCACCGCGCGGAGCGGGAGTTCGGTGTCCGCGAGGGTGCGCGACCAGATGTCGTGGCCGATGCGGTCCCGCTCGGTACGGGTGCGCCGGTCCTCGGGCAGGGCCTCGTCACGGGTCCGGAACTCGGTGACGGCGGCGGTCAGCGCGTCGCGCAGGGCGACGGGCCCGGGCAGCCCGGGCCGCTCCCGCCAGCCGCCGCGCGGGGGGAGGACGCCGGCCCAGGGCGGGCCGGTGACCGGGGCGGGCAGGGCGGCGGCGTCCGCCCCTCCGTCCGGCAGGGCTTCCAGGAGGTCGCCGGCCGACACGGTGACGTCGAGGTCGCACGCGTCGGCGAGCCGGGCCGTGCGGATCGCCAGCACGTCGAAGGACGGGGGCCTGCCGAACACGGCGACCGCGCCGCCGCCGCCCGCCTGGAGGCGTACGGCGGCGGCGCGGTCGTAGTGGAGCAGCCGCCCGAGGAAGGCGCCGAGATCGGCGGCCTCCCTCGCGTCGGCGAACCGCAGCGACTGTACGGACACGGTCATACCGCGGCGGGCTCCTCGGCCAGGTACTCCTGGAGGAACAGCTTCTCCTCCGCGGAGATCCTCCGGGGGCGCTCCTCGGCCAGGTTGTACGGCACGACGACGGTCGAGGCACGCACGTAGACCTGGTCCGGGTCCTTGATCTCGTAGGCGATCGTCAGGGACGCGGCGCCTATCTTCGTCACCCAGGACTCGACGGTCACCGGCCGGTGCCGGTGGACCAGGGGCCGCACATAGTCGATCTCGTGCCGCGCCACGACGGAACCGCCCGCGAAGGACGGCGAACCGTCCCCCGGCGCCAGCCGGAACATGAAGTCGATCCGCGCCTCCTCCAGATAGCGGAGGAAGACCACGTTGTTGACGTGGCCGAAGGCGTCCATGTCCGACCAGCGCAGCGGGCAGCTGTAGATGTGACGAGCCAAGACGATCAGCCTCGCGTGAGCTTCTTGTACGTGGCGCGGTGCGGGCGGGCCGCGTCGGCGCCGAGCCGGTCGATCTTGTTCTTCTCGTACGACTCGAAGTTGCCCTCGAACCAGTACCACTTGGAGTCGCCCTCGTACGCCAGGATGTGCGTGGCGACGCGGTCCAGGAACCAGCGGTCGTGGGAGATGACCACGGCCGCGCCGGGGAACTCCAGCAGGGCGTTCTCCAGCGAGGACAGGGTCTCGACGTCGAGGTCGTTGGTGGGCTCGTCGAGGAGCAGCAGGTTGCCGCCCTCCTTGAGCGTCAGCGCCAGGTTGAGGCGGTTGCGCTCACCACCGGAGAGGACCCCGGCCGGCTTCTGCTGGTCCGGGCCCTTGAAGCCGAACGCGGAGACGTACGCCCGCGAGGGCATCTCGACCTGGCCGACGTTGATGTAGTCCAGCTCGTCCGAGACGACGGCCCAGAGGGTCTTCTTCGGGTCGATGTTGGCGCGGGACTGGTCGACGTAGCTGATCTTGACGGTCTCGCCGACCTTGATGGAGCCGCTGTCCGGCGTCTCCAGGCCCTGGATCATCTTGAACAGCGTGGTCTTGCCGGCACCGTTCGGGCCGATGACGCCGACGATGCCGTTGCGCGGCAGCGTGAACGACAGGTCGTCGATGAGCACCTTGTCGCCGAACGCCTTCGACAGGTTCTCGACCTCGACCACGATGGACCCGAGACGCGGCCCCGGCGGGATCTGGATCTCCTCGAAGTCCAGCTTCCGCATCTTGTCCGCCTCGGCGGCCATCTCCTCGTACCGGGCGAGACGGGCCTTGGACTTGGTCTGGCGCCCCTTGGCGTTGGACCGCACCCACTCCAGCTCTTCCTTGAGCCGCTTCTGGCGCTTCTCGTCCTTGCGGCCCTCGACCTTGAGGCGGGCGGCCTTCTTGTCGAGGTACGTGGAGTAGTTGCCCTCGTACGGGAGCGCGCGGCCGCGGTCCAGTTCGAGGATCCACTCGGCGACGTTGTTGAGGAAGTAGCGGTCGTGGGTGACGGCCACGACGGCGCCCGCGTACTTGGAGAGGTGCTGCTCCAGCCAGTTCACCGACTCGGCGTCGAGGTGGTTGGTGGGCTCGTCGAGGAGCAGCAGGTCGGGCGCCTCGATGAGGAGCTTGCAGAGCGCGACGCGGCGCTTCTCACCACCGGAGAGGTTGACGACGGGCCAGTCGCCGGGCGGGCAGCCCAGGGCGTCCATGGCCTGCTCCAGCTGGGCGTCCAGGTCCCAGGCGTTGGCGTGGTCCAGGTCCTCCTGGAGCTTGCCCATCTCGTCCATGAGCGCGTCGGAGTAGTCGGTCGCCATCAGCTCGGCGACCTCGTTGAACCGCTTGAGCTTGCCCATGGTCTCGGCGGCGCCGTCCTGCACGTTCTCCAGGACGGTCTTGTTCTCGTCCAGCTCCGGCTCCTGCATGAGGATGCCGACGCTGAAGCCGGGGGACAGGAACGCGTCCCCGTTGGACGGCTGCTCCAGGCCCGCCATGATCTTCAGCACCGTGGACTTACCGGCGCCGTTGGGCCCCACGACACCGATCTTCGCGCCGGGCAGGAAGTTCAGATTGACGTCATCGAGAATCACCTTGTCGCCGTGCGCTTTGCGCGTCTTGCGCATGGTGTAGATGTACTCAGCCAAGAGAAACCGTCCGGCGATCGATGTGTGGGCAGATACACCCCATCTTGCCTGACGGCCGCCTCTTGACGGAAACCGGTCCGGTGCGCGATACGCGCGGTCCCGGGTCGCGGTACGCGGGGGCGGGCGGCGGGATGCGCGAAGGCCCCGGCGGGCCGAAGCCCGCCGGGGCCTTGATCAGTGCGTGTGACGGTGTGCTACCGCTGGTCACTCACTGGCGGTGCGGCCCTTGCGGCGCAGGAGGACGACCGCGCCGCCGCCGACGACGACCAGGGCGATGGCGATGCCCGCGATCATCGGGGTGGCGCTGGAGCTGCCGGTCTCGGCGAGGTTGGTGTCGTCGCCGCCCGAGGTGCTGCCGCCGGCCGTGGCGGTGGCCGGAGTGGGCTCACCACCGGTCTGGGTGTCCGTGCCACCGGCGCCGCCGGTGCCGCTGCTGGTGGTCTTGCAGTCCAGGACGCCCTTGAAGGTCTTCGAGAAGCCGCCCGGGCCGGTGACCGTGACGTCGTACGCCTGGTCCTCGGCGACGGGCACGGTGACGGTCACGGTCTTGCCGGCCTCGACGGTGTTCTCCTTGCCGTCGAGCTGGAAGGTGAACGCCTCGTCACCCTTGTTCCCGACGGTGATGTCGACGCCGCCCTTGGCGCAGTTCTTCTCGGCGGTGGCCGTCGGGATCGCGCCCTGCTTGGCCCAGGTGGCGGTGGCGGACGCGGAGACCGTCGACTCGCTGGAACCGGCCAGGATCTGGGTCTGGCTCTTGGTGACGCCGGCGAAGGCGCGGCCGACCGGGACGGACGTGGCCGCCTGGATGGCCAGCGCGGCGGTGCCCTCATCGGAGCCGGCGGGCACGTCGAAGTAGAGCTGGTCGCCGTCGGACGCCGTGGTGACGGGCTTGCCCGCCTTGTCGGTGACCTTCACGCCGCTGGCGAGGTCCGCCGGCGGGGTCACCGTGGCCTGGGCCGCGTTGGTGCGGACGGTGACCGGGCCGACGCGCTCGCCGGAGCGGCCGGAGACCGCGACCGGGTCGAGCGTGAGGGACGCCTTGGGCTCGGCGATGACGGTGGCGGACTTCTCCAGCCAGTCCGCGAGCTTCTCCGCCTGCTCGTCGGCGGCGGTGACGTCGACGTGGTCGGAGAACCGCCAGATGGCGACCTGGGTGCCGGCCGCCGCGGTCTCGTCGGTGAGCGTCCCGGTGCCGGCCGCCTTGGCGAGCTGCGAGAGGTCGTTCACCTGCGGGAAGGAGTGCTGCAGGATCCAGAGGATCTTGCCCGCGTCCTTGTTGCTGCCGAGCGAGGTCTGGCCCCAGGGGGTCTCCAGGTACTTCGCCCGGTCCTGGGTGTGGTTGTGGATGTCGATGCAGTACGTCTTGAGCTTGCCGCCGCCGTCGACGTTCATCTCGAACAGACCCGCGGACACCTTGTCGTCCTTCTCGCCGTCCGCGTGGACGTAGGCGGTGTCGAAGGTCTTCAGCCCGTCCAGTACGGCGGTGGCCCCGCCCTGGTGAGCGGGCACCTCGTCGGCCGTCGCGCTGCCGGCGCCGGCGAGGGCTCCGGCCACGACCAGGCCGGACGCCATCGCGGAAGCGGCCAGCCTGGCTATGCGTCCGCGCCGTGCGGTCGGGGCCGTCGCCCTGGATGACGAAGCGGTCGCTGAAGAAGCAGAAAACACTTATTTCCCCTCCGGGCGAGACCCTCGCGCCCGGTACGCGTGTGGGGATTGTCCCGCCTGCTACTCAAGTGCCTTGTGAGTACGGGGAGATCCTATGGAGCCAGCCAAGGACAGTCCCCCGTCATACCGTTCGACAACCATTCCGAATCGGAATCGTTATCACGGGTAACTACCGCCCCTGGCGCGGCCGCCGGCCGTCCGGCACGCTTCGTCATGACGCGGTCACCAGATCGGAGCCGGTCTTCTTCGGTGCGGTACCGCTCTTCTGACGCACCGTCCGCCGCCGCGCCGCCGGGCGCTCCGCCGGGCGCTCCGCCGGGAGTTCCACCGGGCGCTCCGCCGCGGGACCTCCGGGCCCGCCCGGCGCC
>NZ_JAAGNI010000229.1 GCF_010550605.1 Streptomyces sp. SID9727 | reverse complement strand
CGAGCTCCTGGACCAGCGCGCCCGCGAACGCGCACCGCGCCCCCGCCGCGAAACGCCCGCCCAGCGCCAGGACCGCCCCCGCCAGCGTCACCAGGTCGCAGCCGGTCATGAGGTAGCTGAGCGGGACCAGGAAGTCCGGGTTCCCGCTCAGCCGCCAGTCGCCGAGCATCGAGACCAGACCGAAGGCGGCGTACGCGGCCGTCGCGGCCAGCGCGAAGGGCGCGGCGGCGGCGAACAGGCGGCCGGCGCGCTGCGCGGAACCCAGGCGCATCCGCATCCGCAGCGCGTGCGCCACGAGGTCGCCCGCCTCCCGGAACCGCGCGGTCCGGCCCGCGCCCTCGGTCGCCTCGCGGTACGCCTCGGCGATCTCCTCCCCGAAGGCGCGGCGGTAACCGGCCGGGTACAGCCGCAGCAGCGGAGTGCTCATGCGGTGGCCGGCTTCCCGGCGGCCCCCAGGCGCCGGGTGGCCTCACGCGCGGTGGCGGCGATCCGCCGTGCCTCGGCGGCCAGGGTCTCCCGGCCGGTGGCGGTGAGCGTGTAGGTGCGGCGGAGCCGGCTGTCCACGACCTCCTCCGCGTGCACCGCGATCAGGCCCTCGTTCAGCAGGCGCTCCAGCGCCCCGTAGAGCGTGCCGGTGCGCATCTTGACCCGGCCGGAAGAGATCGTCTCGACCTCGCGCGCGATGGCGTAACCGTGCCGGGGCTCGTCCGCCAGGGCGGTCAGGAGGAGAACGGTCGGTTCCTGCATCGCGCGTTCGCTCATGTCCGTATCGTACGCGAGGCATGGGTTACTCACCGGCATATGACGGGCCGCCCTGAGCTGCGACGGGAAGCGCCTTCCCCAGGCGGGCCAAGGGGGAGAGCGCCATGAACAGCGGGGAGAGGGCGAGTGCGACCGCCGTGACGAGGAGGCTCGGGCGCAGCCCCCACGTACTCGCGAGGAAGCCGCCGAGCAGGGAGCCGAAGGGGGTGAGACCCATTCCGGCGAAGTTGATCGTCGCCACCACCCGCGCCTGGATGCGGACCGGGGTGACCGCCTGCCGTACGGACATCACCGTGACGTTGACCAGCTGGCCGAACGTACCGAAGACGAGGTTGACGGCCATCAGCGCGGGCAGGACCAGGGGCCCGGAGCCGTGCAGCGCGGGTACGCCGAGCATCACTCCGTCCGCCAGGACCGCCGACCCCACCAGCACCACGCCGTACCCCAGCCGTTCCGGCAGCCTCGCCGCGAGGAGCGACCCGAGCACCGCACCCGGGCCCGTCGCCGCGAGCGCCAGTCCCACCTCGGCGCCGGACAGGCCCAGTTCGCGCGGCAGGAACAGAAGATAGACCGTCATCAGCGCGGCCAGCGAGAACTGGAACAGGGCCGACGCCAGTCCCACCGCACGCAGCGCCGGGTGCCGGGCCACGAAACGGAGCCCTTCGTGGATGCGCCGCAGGACCGGCGCGGGGGCCCCGGCGGGTGCGGGCACGCGTTCCGGGCGGCGGATGCGGCCGATCGACACGGCCGACAGCAGGAAGAAGCCCGCGCCGGTGACGACCGCGAGCAGCGGTGAGAACACCGACATCAACGCCCCGCCGAGCGCCGGGCCGCCGATCCGCGCCGCCGACCTGCTGCCCTCCAGCGCGCTGTTGCCCCGCATCAGCAACTCGCGGTCCACCAGCCGCACCAGCGACGCCTGGTAGGCCACGTCGAAGAACACGCTGCCCACCCCGAGCAGGGCGGCCACCGCGAGCAGGACCGGCAGCCCGAGCACGCCGAACAGAAGCGCCGGCGGCACCGCGGCCAGGGCCAGCGCCCGGCCGAGGTCCGCCGCCACCATCACCGTCCGGGTGCGGCGGCGGTCCGCCCACGCGCCCGCGAACAGCGACAGCAGCAGGATCGGCGCCTGCTCCACCGCGCGCAGCAGGCCGAGCGCACCCGCGTCGGCGTGCAGCGAGACGACGGCGACCAGCGGCAGGACGACCAGGAGCGCCTGCTCACCGAACTGGGAGGCGGTCTGCCCGGACCACAGGCGCAGGAAGTCGGAGTCCCGCCGGAGGGCGGGGGAGGGGGTACGGGAAACGGGATGCACGGGGCCCCTTGAACAGCGGATGGCAAGGCTCCGCCGCCACCGCGCACAGAGGGGTGCGTCGGCGGTCCGGCGGGAAAGGCTCGCTGTGCCGCGCTCGGAGGCAGCACGCGATGACGGGTCGGTCTACGACGTCAGCGCGTGCGCGGGCTACCGGGCAACTTCCCCTCCTCGGGTCGTCGGTCGATCCTCAGGTCGTCGGTCGGTGGGAGGTTAGCCGCCCGGCGGGACGGGGAACAGCGGTTTTCCGGCGTCGCCCTCCGGCGACTCCTCGCGGGCCAGCTCCCGGAAGCACTGCCGCAGCCAGGCGTGCGCCGGATCCGCGTCGTGGCGCGGGTGCCAGGCCATGCCGAAGGGGAGCGGCGGCAGAGGGAGCGGGACCTCGAACGTCCGCAGCCCCAGGGGCTCCGTCAGCGGGCGCGCCCGCAGGGACGTCAGGCCGACCAGGTCGCTGCCGAGCAGGATGAACAGGGACGACGGCAGGGTGCCCACGCTGGCCACGACCCGCCTGCTCAGGCCGAGTTCGGCGAGCGCGGTGTCCACCGGCCCCCGCGTCCGGCCGCGCCGGGACACCGTCACATGGTCGTGGGCGGCGAACCGGGCCGGGGTGACCTCACCGTCCAGGAGCGGATGGCCGGGCCGTACGACGCCCAGCATCCGGTCGGCGTAGAGGTGTTCGCGGCGGACCTCCGGGGAACGCGTGTCGATCACCCCCACCTCCAGATCGGCGGCGCCCTCGCGCAGGAACGGCCCGTCCACATGGCTCTCCATCAGGAAGCGGAGGCGCACGCCCGGTGCCTCCCGGGCGATCCGGGCGAACAGCGCCGGGCCGGAGACCGCCGCCAGGGTGTCCTGGGCCAGCACCGTGAACGTCCGCGACAGCGCGCGCAGATCGACCTTGCCGCCCGACAGGAACACCCCGCGCGCCCGCTCCACGACCGCGCGCACCTCGCCGTGGATGGCCAGGGCGTGCGGCGTGGGAACCATCGCGCGCCCGGCGCGCACCAGCACCGGATCGCCGAGCGCCCTGCGGATGCGCCCCAGGGTGCGGCTCATCGCGGGCTCGGACAGGTGCAGCCGGGCGGCGGCCCCGGAGACGCTGCATTCGTCCAGGAGGACGTCCAGGGCGACCAGAAGATTGAGGTCAAGGCCGGATTGCGTCACGCGCATACATCCCTTGCCGAAGATGCATTGGAAAGCAAGTCGCGCCAACTCTACGGTGGACGCACATCCCACCCACCACGGCTCCCAGGAGGAGCGTTGTCCCCGTATGCCCAGAAGCCCCCGCCCCTTGCCCCAGCCGCGCAGTACGTGCTCTGTGCCTGTGTGCTCGTCGCGCAGGGCATGGTCGCCGCCGTCAACCTGCTCATCCCCCAGCTCGCCGCCTCCACCCTGCATCCCTCCGCCGGCGAACTGCTGTGGTCGGTCGACGCGTACGTCATCGTCTTCGCCGGGCTGCTGATCCCGGCCGGCGCGCTCGGCGACCGCTTCGGACGCAAGGGCGCCCTCCTCGCCGGGCTCGGCCTCTTCGCGGCGGGCGCCGCCGTGAGCGCGCTCGCCACCGTCCCCGCCGTACTCATCGCCGGGCGTGGGGTGTGCGGGGCCGGGGCCGCGCTCATCATGCCCGCGACCATGTCCCTCCTGATCACCCTCGCCCCACCCGCCCGCAGGTCCCAGGCGCTGGCGGCCTGGACGCTCGCCGCCGGTCTCGGAGGCCTCGCGGGCAACGTCGGCGGCGGCCTCGCCGGCCAGTTCTCCACCTGGCGCGCCCTGTTCTGGGCCATGGTGCCGCTCGCCGCGCTGCTCGCCCTCGCCGTCGCCCGCCTCACCCCCCGCAGCCCCGAGAGGACGGACGCCGCGCCCGCCCCGTTCGGCTCGCTGCTGCTCGTCGCCGCCCTCACCGCCCTGGTGTACGGGATCATCGAGGGCCCTCCGCAGGGCTGGGGATCGGCGCGGGTGCTGACCGCCTTCGGCCTCGGAGCCGTACTGCTCACCGCCTTCACCGTCCACGGGCTGCGTGCCGCACGGCCGCTGCTCGACCCCCGGATCTTCGCCTCGCCGGTGGTGCGCGCCGGGACACTGGGGATCGCCACGGCGTTCTTCGGGCTGTTCGCGCTGTTCTACGTCAACTCCCAGTACCTCCAGTACGTGAAGGGCTTCCCGGTCGGCCTCGCCGGGGTGGCGATCGTGCCGCTGACCGTCGGGATGGCCGTCATGCCGAAGTTCGGGGCGCGCTGGCAGGACCGGTACGGCATCCGGCCGGTGGCGGGCGGCGGGCTCGCGGTCATCGGCCTGGGCCTGCTCCTCGTCTCGACCGCCGACGGCGGCACTCCGTACGCCCTGTACGCGGTGTACCTGCTCGTCATCTCCGCCGGTACGGGGCTCTGCGCGCCCGCGCTGACCTCGGCCGTCGTCGTCGGGCTGCCCGCGCACCGCAGCGGGCTCGGTTCCGGGCTCAACACGGCGGCGCGCGAGATCGGGGCGGCGCTCGGCGTCGCCGTCGTCGGCACCGTGCTCGCCTCCGGGACCGGCGCGGGCGGCGCCGGGGCCTCCGGCGCCGCCGCCTTCGTGCCGGCGATGTCCGACGGGCTGCGGGTGGTGGCGGGGGTGCTCCTCGTCGCCACGGTGTTCGTGGTCCTGGGGTCGTCGGGGCGGCCGCGCGGTACGGCGGAAGAGGCGGGGAGCGGGGGCGGGGCGGACGCCGGGAACGTCACCCGTACGGGTGTTTCCGTGTAGCCGCGCCGGGAAGGGCGGCGCAGGGTCGGTCTGACCTGCACTTTCCACCGGCCCTGGAGTCCTCATGGCACAGACCGCGCCCCCGCCGGGCACCCCCTCCTCGTCCTCGTCGCCCTCCGGGCCGCGCCCGGGGGACGAGAACCCCTGGGCCTCCGGCGGCGTCATGTTCGCCGGTGTGCTGCTGATGGTGGACGGGGTGCTCGACGCGATCAAGGGCATCGCCGGTATCGCGTCGGACGACGTCTACGCACGGATCAACGACTACGTCTTCAAGTTCAACGTGACGGCCTGGGGCTGGATCCACCTCATCCTCGGCATCGTCATCGCGGTCGTCGGTTGGGGCATCCTCAAGGGCTCCGCCTGGGCGCGCGGCGCCGGTGTGGGGCTCGCGGCGCTCAACATGGTCGCCAACTTCATGTGGCTGCCCTACCAGCCGGTCTGGGCCGTGGTCTCCCTCGCCATCGACACCTTCGTGATCTGGGCCCTGTGCACGGCACGGAAGCCGGTCATCTGACCGGCCGCTCCCGGCCGGCTCCGTGCCGTTGTCAGTGGCCCGGGTCACACTGGAGACATGTGCCGCAGTATCAAGACGCTCAGACCGCCCGCCCTGCCCGAAGAGGCCACCGAGGACGACATCCGCGCCGCCGCCCTGCAGTACGTCCGCAAGGTGTCGGGCTTCCGCGCCCCGGCCGCGCACAACAGGGAAGTCTTCGACCGCGCCGTGGACGAGATCGCCGAGGCGACCGCCCGGCTGCTCGACGGCCTGGAGATACGGGGTGGTGTCAGGACGCCATAGGGGGCGCGGCGGCCGCGGCGGCGGCCGGACGCCGCATGAGCAGCGCGGCGAAGGAGCCCGCGAGAAACAGGGCGAGGACCGAGACGGCCGTCCCCAGCCAGCTCGCGCCCAGCCACTGTGCGCCGAAGTAGCCGAGCCCCACGCTGTAACCGGCCCAGGCCACGCCCGCGACGGCCGACCAGGGCAGGAATTCCTTCACCTTGCGGTGCGAGGCCCCCGCGCCCAGCGAGACGACCGAGCGCCCGGCCGGGGCGAAGCGCGCGATGACGACGAGGATGCCGCCGCCCCGGCTCAGGGCGGCGCCGAGGCGCTCCTGCGCGGAGGTCAGGCGGCGGGAGCGGGCGATGGCCCGGTCCAGCCGCTCGCCGCCGTGCCGGGCCAGCCGGTAGGCGGCGAAGTCGCCGAGCACCGAGGCGGTGGCGGCGCACAGGACGAGGGCCAGCAGGGAGGGGACCTCGGTCACCTGGCGGGCGGCGCCCGCCGCGTCGGCGGCGACACCGGTGGTGCCGGCCGCGGCGGCCGTGGCGGCGGTGATCACCAGCACGCCGCTGGGCAGTACGGGGAGGAAGACGTCCAGCAGCACGGAGAGGGCGACCGCGACATAGATCCATGGGCTGCCGGTCAGCGCACCCACACTCTCGAGCACCTTCTACTCCCCGATCGGTGACAACGCCGCGACGTCGCAGGGGAGCGGCAGGAGCGGCAGGTTCAGCTGTACAGCGTACGCCTGCCGTTCACCCGGTGATCCATATATATGCGTGATGTTGGGCACCCCGGTGGGGGCCGGGGCGGGCGCGTACCGCCGGGGAGCGGTTTCCCGGCGGTACGCGTGGGGTGTGCGGGGCCCGGTCGGTCCGGCGGGCCCGGGTGGAGCGGGGAGAGGGGTCAGACAGCGACCGGGGAGCTCTGTTCCGGGGTGCGGTCCCGGTCCTGGCGGTCCGGGGTGCGGGCGGTGAGGAGGTTGTCCAGGGCCAGGGCGCCGGGGCCGGTGAAGACGAGCAGCAGGAAGACCCAGCAGAAGACGGCCGACGGCTCGCCGCCGTTCTGCAGGGGGAGGAGGCCGTTCGACTGGTGGACCGTGAAGTAGGCGTAGGCCATGGAGCCGGACGAGATCAGGGCGGCGAACCGGGTGCCGAGGCCCAGGGCCACGAGGACGCCGCCGACGAGCTGGATCACCGCCGCGTACCAGCCCGGCCAGGTGCCGGCGGGTATGGAACCGCCGCCGTGGGCGCCGCCGAGGACGCCGAAGACCGAGGCGGCGCCGTGGCAGGCGAAGAGCCCGCCGAGGACGATGCGAAAGAGCGCGAGGACATAGGGCTGCGCCCGGTGGAGGTGTGGGGTCATGGGGGAGGGACTCCTTCGGTCTGGTGGGGACGTGAACCGACTGGGCGCAAAAGATTAGGTAGACCTCACCAATACTTGCAAGTTCAACGTTTTGTCGACTGGCTGAAACCGGATGGGCTGTTGTGAGCCGTTCGGTGCGCCAATAACGCCGCGAACTGGGCAGCCTCGTTCCGCTGCTTGGCCTGAACCAATGGCGGCGCAGTTTTCCGGCCACGGGCGTCCGGTCTCGCCGGCCGGCGCTCCCACCACGGCACCCCCGGCGTTCACCGGAGCCCCACTGGAGTTCCGGGCCGCTCGGGCCCCGTTGAGGGGCCGTCGGCCCGGCGGCCGGCCGGACGGCACCGAACGGCTTGTCATGAACAGCAGTAGTAGGCCGAAAACACGTCGGTGGCCCCGCCGGCCGGCCCGTCGTTCGGGCATCGGCCGGTGGGGCCACCGGGGTGGGGTCGCGGTCGGGTGCTCCTCGGCTCAGCAGCCGCTGAGCGCGGACTGCAGGGCCGTCTTCTCGGCCGAGTCGACGGACAGCTTGTAGTAGTGCTTCACGTGGACCCAGGCGCGCACGTAGGTGCACTTGTACGCGGCGCGCGGCGGCATCCAGGACGCGGGGTCCTGGTCACCCTTGGACTGGTTGACGTTGTCCGTGACCGCGATCAGCTGCGGGCGGGTCAAGTCGTTCGCGTACGCCTGGCGTTGGGCGGTGGTCCAGCTGGACGCGCCCGAGCGCCACGCCTCGGCGAGCGGCACCATGTGGTCGATGTCCAGGTCGGAGGCGGCGGTCCAGGTGGCGCCGTCGTACTGCGAGTACCAACTGCCGCCGGTCGCCGCGCAGCTGGAGTCCTGGGTGACGTTCGTGCCGTCCCGCTTCAGGACGGTCTCGCGGGTGTTGCAGGCTCCCGACTGGGTGATCCAGTGCGGGAACTTGTCCCGGCTGTACCCGCTGGAGGAGCCCTCCGCCTTCACGGTCAGCTCGCTCAGATACGTGCGGGCGGTGGACGCGGAGACCGGGGTGGGCATGGCGGCCTGGGCGCTCGGCGCGGTGAGCAGGCCGGTGGTGGCGGCGAGTGCGGCGGATGCGGCGAGGACGGCTATGCGACGCGCGTAGACACCTGACATGCGAACTCCCTTGGACGTGGGGGGATGTGGACGGGCCGTCATGAACGGCCCGGCCATCGTGGCGGCGCCCGGTTTCCGTGGGGTGGGCGCCAGGTAACAGAGTGGCGACATGGGCACGTCACATCAAGGGATCTGGCAGAAGGGTTCGTGGCGCGGGGGGCGTGCGGATCCGTGCGCGCGGGCGCGGTGAGCCGGTCCGGTGCCGCGCCGGACGCCGGTGACCTGCGCGAGGGCGCACGCGTACGGCCCCCGCCCGGGGTGGGCGGGGGCCGTACGGAGATTCGTGGTACTGGTGTGTGACGTGGGGTCAGCGGCCCCGGGGCGGGCGCGGGAGGTACCGGCGCGGGCGGCGGGCGGGGTGCCGCGCGTCCCGCCGGGAGACTACCGCGCCTCGAAGTGCAGTGTGATCGCGCCGTCCGCCGCCGCCTCGACGCGCAACTGCGTCAGGTCGGCCACATGGGCGTCCGGCGCGTGGGCACCCGCGCGCGGGCCGACGCCCACCACGCGCATACCGGCCGCCCGGCCCGCCGCGATGCCCGCCTCGGAGTCCTCGAAGACCACGCAGTCCGCCGGGGCGAAGCCCAGAGCCGCCGCGCCCTTGAGGAAGCCCTCCGGGTCCGGCTTGCTGGCCCCGACGCTCTCGGCCGTGACGCGGAGGTCCGGCATCCGCAGTCCGGCGGCGCCCATCCGGGCCGTCGCCAGAGCCAGGTCCGCCGAGGTGACCAGGGCGTGCGGCAGGGCGGCGATGGCGTCCATGAACGCGGGGGCGCCGCCGATCGCGACGACGCCGTCGGTGTCGGCGGTCTCCTCGGCGAGCATCACCTTGTTGTCCGCGTGGTTCTGCTCCATCGGGCGCTCCGGGAGCAGGACCGCCATCGTGGCGTAACCCTGGCGGCCGTGGACCACCTTCAGCGCCTCCTCCGGGTCCAGCCCGTTGCGCAGCGCCCAGCGCCGCCAGCAGCGCTCCACGACGGCGTCGGAGTTCACCAGGGTGCCGTCCATGTCGAGCAGCAGTGCTTTGGCGGTGAGGGCGGTGGCCGGCATGGGCGGGCTCCAGAGCGGGGGGAAGCGAACGCCGCGGAGGTGGGCGGCGCGGGAGAACAAGCGGCCCCCGCCCGCCGGTCAGGGTGTGCGCGCAGGGGCCACTTTGTTTCTCCACGATACAAAAACGCGGTCGCGAATGCGAATCGCTGCCCGGTGCGGGGCGGGGGGAGCGCGCCGCGTGCCCGCCGGACGCCGTCAGCGGCGTCCGCGCCCCGTCGTCCTCGCCTCCAGGGCGCTTCGGGTGTTCGGGCCGTAGACGCCCTCCGGGTCCCCCTTGATGCTCCACCAGGTCTGGAGGTCGCGCACGGCCCTCTCCGTGCGGTCCCCGTAGTCCGAGTCGACCGGGCCGTTGTACACCCAGACCTCACGCAGCCGGTTCTGGAGCTCCGCGACCTCGGCGCCCTGGTCGCCCCGCCGCAGCGTCCCCGCGTCGTCCGGCGCATCGGGCGGCGGGGCCACGCCCTCGGCCGGGCCGCTGCTGCTCGTGCTGACCGACGGCGACGCCGCGGCGCCCGCGCCGGGGGCCGCGGAGGACGCGGTGGCGGAGCGGGAGGGGGAGGGGGAGGCGGAGGCCGAAGCGGAGGCGGACGCCGACGCGGAGGGTGAGGCGGACGAGGGGGGAGAGGCGGAGCGGCTGGGCGAGGCGGAGGCGGAGGGCGAGGCGGACGGGGCGGCCTCGTCGCTCTCCTCGGGGAGGCTGGTCACCGTGGACGGCAGGG
>NZ_JAAGNI010000208.1 GCF_010550605.1 Streptomyces sp. SID9727 | reverse complement strand
CTGCGGGGCGCCGAATCCGCCGGGCGGCGGGTCCTGCGGCGCGCCGAAGCCGCCCTGGGGCGGGTCGTTGGGCGGCTGCTGGGGCGGCTGGGTCATGGCGTTGCGTACCTCGGGGAAGGGGGGCGGTCGGGTTCGTCCGGGTGGGGTGAGCCGTCAGTCGCCGAAGGCCATCATGGTCTTCGTCTCCAGCTCTTCCTTGTCGTTGCTCGCGCTGACCCGCCCGCTCGTGATGAACGAACGCCCGTCCGCGTACCGGATCTTCGGGTTGTAGAAGGAGCGCTCGATCTCCGAGGTGGAGTCCGGGTGCTTGAGCACCATCTTCGGGCTGCCGCCGGCCGGGGAGAGGGTGGCGATGCCGCCGCCCTTGCTGTAACCGCCTTCGACGTAGAGCAGCACGTTGCCGCCCTCCATGCCGAGCGGCTTCATGGTCTTCTCGGCGGGGGCGTCCGCCTTCCACTTCGTCTTGCCGGTGTTCAGGTTGAACGCGACGACCTTGTTGGTGCGGGCGGAGCCGCCCGAATCGTCCGACGTGGACATGTAGAAGGTGTTGGCGTCGGCCGCGACGCCGGTGCAGTCCTGGAGCTGCTGGCCGAAGATGGAGAAGCCGCCGCCGCACTCCGGGGCGAACTTGTCGTCCTTGTCACTGCTCAGCTTGGAGCGCAGCGAGCCGTTCTCGCGGAGCGCGATGACGCTCCACTTCTTGTCGTCGCTGTCGCCCTTGGTGAGGGAGACGATGAGCGGGGACACCGAGTAGACCTTGTCGACCTCCCAGCCGCGGGGCAGCTTGTAGGTCCACTTCGCCTTGCCGGTGCCGGGGTCGATCTCCTCGACCTCCTGCTGCGGGTTGTCGAAGTCGTCCGTGCGGCAGTTGACCGCGGCGATGAGCTTGGGGCCGCCGGCGAAGGCGTACGGCTCGCAGTTGCCGCCCCGCTTGCCGAAGACCTCCTTGCCGTCGCTGACCCGGTAGGCGTTGGACGTGCCGGTGCGGCCGGCCGTGACGGTGTCGCCGCTGATGGCCATGGAGAGGTCGGACATCATGTCGAAGAGGCCGCTCTGCTTGACCTCCTTCTTCCATCCGGTCTTGCCCGTGTTGAGGTCGATCTGCTGGAGGGCGGAGCAGTCGGCCTTGTCGGTGGTGCCGTTCTTGATCGCGATGACGATCTTGCCGTCGGCAGTGGTCTGCTCGGGCGCGGAGCAGATGTCGGCGGGCAGCTTGAGCGTCCACGTCTGCTTGCCGTCGGCGACCGAGTAGCCGGAGACCGTGCGGTACATGCCCTTGACGATGGTGTCGCCGACGATCCAGGGACCGTAGACGGTCGCGCCGTTGCGCGGGAGGTCGACGTCGTTCTTCTGCAGCCAGAGGACCTTGGCCTCGCCGTCCTTGCGGCCGCTGTTGAGGTCGTCGTCCTCCTCCCGGCCCGTGCCGTTGCCGTCGCCCTGGTCGACGGAGGCCGACCCGGACGGCTTCGCGGCCTGCTCGCTCTTCTTGGCGACCGGCTTGTCGTCGTCGCCGTCGCCGCCGCTCGTCGCGAAGTACACGCCGCCGCCGATGACCAGGAGCGCGGCGACCGCGGCACCGATGATCACGGCCGGCTTGCGCTTGAACGGGCTGCCGCCGCCGGGGCCGTTCGGACCGGGCGGAACGGGCGCGCCGGGCTGCTGCGGCGGGAAGCCGTAACCGGCCTGCGGCTGCTGGCCGTACGGACCCGGCTGCTGCCCGTACGGGCCGGGCTGCTGGTTGTACGGGCCGGGCTGCTGGTTGTACGGGCCCGGCTGCTGCCCGTAGGGACCGGGCTGCTGGGGCTGCTGCCCGTACGGGCCGGGCTGCTGCGGCTTGTCGTACGGTCCCGGCTGCTGCGGGTAGCCGTAGCCCGGCTGCGTGGGCGGCGGGGTCGGCGGCGCGGCGGGGGCCTGGGGCGGCGGCGGGGTCTGCGGCGGGCCCTGGGGCGGCTGCGGTACCCCGTGCGGCGGCTCCTGCGGAGCGCCGAAGCCTCCCTGCGGCGGTTGCTGTCCGGGCGGCTGGGTCATCAGCACGTCCCCCTTCGTGCGGTCCGGTGCCCGTTCCGGACTCCCCCGCGATCTCGCCGGCACCTCGGGGCAAGACCCCCTGGACCACGGCGAAATGGAGCGAATCGGGCATGGATCCCGCAGTGTCACGTCAGTCGAGCGGGACTTCTTTGTACCACCCGTCCGAGGACGCCTTCCGGTTCGGTCCACCCCTGTTCCCAAGGGAGGACCGGGCCGTGATGCCGTCGTGATGCTTCGGACCGTCAGCCGCCGAAGACCACGACGGAGGGCATGTCCACCTCGTCGTCGCCGCTGATGCCGCTGAGCCGTGACGGCGTCAGCAGGGCGCGTCCGCCGGTGTACACGATGCGCGGTTCGTAGATGCCGCGCTCCAGGTCGGCGCCGGACACCGGGTGGCGCTGGACGAACCGCGGGGTGCCGCCGGTGGAGGGGAGGACGGCGATCCCGCCGCCCTTGCCCTTGGCCGCGTGGACGTACATCAGCAGCTTGCCGTCCTCGGTGCGCAGCGGGGTGACGGCCTGGCCCTCCGGTGAGGCGGCCGACCAGCGGAACTTCCCGGTGGCCAGGTCGAACGCCGCGATCTTGTTGGCGTGGAGATCCCCGAACTCGCCGTAGTCGGTCCGCATGTAGAAGGTCTTCTCGTCGGCGGCCACGCCCACGCAGTTGTCCAGGTTCCGGCCGAGCGACATCATGTCCCGCTCGCACTTGAGCTGGAGGTCGCCCGGCCCGCCGGAAAGCTGGGAGCGGTAGGTGCCGTCGGCGTTGAGGACGAGTATCGCCCACTTCTCCGGCTGCTTCAGCGAGACGACGAGCGGGCTGACGGAGAGGATCTGGGCGACCTCCCAGTCCTTCTTGAGCTTGTACGTCCACAGGGCCTTGCCGGTGGCGGGGTCGATCCGCTGCACCTGCTGGTCCTTGTACTGGTCGTCGGCGGTGTGGCAGCTGACCGCCGCGATGGCCACCGGTCCGCTGGCGAGGCCGAACGGCTGGCAGTTCCCGGGCCGTTCGCCGAAGAGCCGCTTGCCGTCGCTGATCCGGAAGCCCTCGGTCCGGCCGGTGCGTCCGACGGTGACGGTGTCGCCGTTGGTGGACATCGCGAGGTCGGAGAGCCCGTCCCAGGCTCCCTCGCGGACGTACGACGTGCGCCAGCCGGCCTTGCCGGTCCTCAGGTCGACCATCTGGAGCGTGTCGCACTCGGCGTCGGCGGCGGAGTCGTGCCTGATCCCGAGGACGATCCGGCCGTCGGCGGTGGGCTGCGAGGGCGCCGAGCACATCGTGGCCGGCAGCCGGAGGCTCCACCGCGGGGTGCCGTCGGAGACCGAGTATCCGGTGACCGTGTGGAACAGCGCGCGGACGACGACGTCCCCGGCGAACCAGGGGCCGAACTGGTCCTCGCCGTTGCGCGGCAGGTCGATGCCGCCCTTCTGGATCCAGGCGACCTTCGCCTCGCCGGGCTTGACCCCGGCGTTGATGGTCCGGGCCTGCTCCTCCGGGCCGGCCACCGGCTTCCCGGTGGCCCCGCCCTTGGTCGGCGACGGCGCCACGGTGGGCTTCGCCGAGCGGGTCGGCCCGGCCAGGGGCTTGTCGTTGCCCCCGTCGCCGCTGGTGGCGAGCCAGATCCCGCCGCCCGCGAGGAGCGCCACGGCGACCACGGCCCCGACGATCTTCGCGGCCCGGCCCCGGAACGGCCCGCCCCGGCCGGGCGCCCCGCCGGGCGCGGGGGCGGCGTACTGCTGCTGGGTGGGCATCTGGTGCAGCCCCGGCTGCGTGTACGGGCCCGGCTGCTGGTCGTACGGGCCCGGCGGGGGCTGTCCGTGGCCCTGTGGCGGATAGCCGTAGCCGCCCTGGGCCGGCGGCTGGGTGTACGGACCGGTCGCCGGGTCGTACGGTGCTCCGAACTCGCCCTGCGGCGGCTGCTGTCCGGGCGGCTGGCTCATCGGACCCGTCCCCCTGTGGTGAAAGCGGCACGGTCCTGGCCCGCACCGGGCAAGGGTTCTTTGTACCACCCGCCCCACGCGTGACGACGCTCAGGCGTCCTCGGCCAGTTCCAGCCAGCGCATCTCCAGCACATCGCGTTCCGCGACCAGTTCGCGCAACTCGGCGTCGAGCTTCGCCACCTTCTCGAAGTCCGTGGCGTTCTCGGCGATCTGCGCGTGCAGGGTCGTCTCGCGGGACGACATCTTCTCCAGCTGCCGTTCGACCTTCTGGAGCTCCTTCTTGGCCGCGCGGGCCGCCTGCGCGGACACCGCGGGCGCCGGGGCGGCGGTCTGGGCGGCGGCGGGTGCGGCGGGGGCGGACGTCTCGGCCTGACGCTGCCTGCGCTCCAGGTACTCGTCGATGCCGCGCGGCAGCATCCGCAGCGACGTGTCGCCGAGCAGGGCCATGACCCGGTCCGTGGTGCGCTCGATGAAGAACCGGTCGTGGGAGATCACGATCATGGAGCCGGGCCAGCCGTCGAGCAGGTCCTCCAGCTGGGTCAGGGTCTCGATGTCGAGGTCGTTGGTCGGCTCGTCCAGGAAGAGCACGTTGGGCTCGTCCATCAGGAGGCGCAGGATCTGGAGCCGGCGCCGCTCACCGCCGGAGAGGTCGCCGACGGGCGTCCACTGCTTCTCCTTGGCGAAGCCGAACTGCTCGCAGAGCTGTCCGGCGGTCATCTCGCGCCCCTTGCCGAGGTCCACCCGGTCCCGCACCTGCTGAACGGCCTCCAGCACGCGCAGGTTCGGGTCCAGCTCGTGGACCTCCTGGGAGAGGTAGGCGAGCCGGACGGTCTTCCCGACGACGATCTTCCCGGCGGCGGGCTGGACCTCGCCCTCGGTGCGGGCGGCCTCGGCGAGCGCTCGCAGCAGCGAGGTCTTGCCGGCGCCGTTGACCCCGACCAGGCCGATGCGGTCGCCGGGGCCGAGCTGCCAGGTCAGGTGCTGGAGCAGGGTCTTGGGGCCGGCCTGGACGGTGACGTCCTCCAGGTCGAACACGGTCTTGCCGAGCCGGGCGTTGGCGAACTTCATCAGCTCGCTGGTGTCGCGCGGCGGCGGCACGTCCGCGATCAGCTCGTTGGCTGCCTCGATGCGGTAGCGGGGCTTGGCGGTGCGGGCGGGGGCGCCGCGCCGCAGCCAGGCGAGCTCCTTGCGCATCAGGTTCTGCCGCTTGGCCTCCTCGGTCGCGGCGATCCGCTCCCGTTCGGCGCGGGCGAACACGTAGTCGCTGTAGCCGCCCTCGTACTCGTGGACCGTGCCGCGCTGCACGTCCCACATGCGGGTGCAGACCTGGTCCAGGAACCAGCGGTCGTGGGTGACGCAGACCAGCGCGGAGCGGCGGGCCCGCAGATGCCCGGCGAGCCAGGAGATGCCCTCGACGTCGAGGTGGTTGGTCGGCTCGTCCAGGACGATCAGGTCCTGGTCGGCGATGAGCAGCTTGGCGAGCGCGATCCGGCGCCGCTCACCGCCGGAGAGCGGGGCGATGA
The DNA here is from genome assembly GCF_010550605.1 of Streptomyces sp. SID9727. GTDB lineage: Bacteria > Actinomycetota > Actinomycetes > Streptomycetales > Streptomycetaceae > Streptomyces. The sequence continues at coordinate 27,512 of NZ_JAAGNI010000208.1, read as the reverse complement.
CGGTGTCCAGGCCGTCCTGGAAGCCCGGCAGGCCGAGCCCGCCGAAGAGGCCGGTCAGCACGTCGCGGATCTTGGCGCTGCCCGCCCACTCGTGGTCGGCGAGGTCGCCGATGACCTCATGGCGGATGGTGGCCGCCGGGTCGAGCGAGTCGTGCTGGGTGAGGACGCCCAGGCGCAGCCCGCCGCTGTGCGTGACGCGGCCGGTGTCGGCCTCCTCCAGCCGGGCGAGCACCCGGATCAGGGTCGTCTTGCCGTCCCCGTTGCGCCCGACGACACCGATCCGGTCGCCCTCCGAGACGCCGAGGGAGACACCGTCGAGCAGGGCACGAGTGCCGTAGACCTTGCTGACCTGCTCGACATTGATGAGGTTGACGGCCACGAACGCTCCAGCTGCGAGGAAGACTCCGGCCTTCCAGCGTAGTCGCCGCCGCGCGGACCTCCGTACGAGCGCCCGCCCGCCCCGGTGTACCTTGCGCGCAAACGATCAAGGGGCGGGGATGGTCATGACACGTCGTACGGTGCGCGGGCTGCTGTCCGCGCTGCTGGCTGCCGCCGCGCTGACCGGCTGCTCGTCGGACGCGGATTCCGCCGACGCCGCGAAACCGGGGAAGTCCGCCGGGGCGCCCGCCGCGAAGACCGCGGCGAGGAGCGGCACGGTCGGCGGCGCCGGTTCCGGCTGCGAGCTGCCGGTGACGTTCGACCTGGCGGAGGACTGGAAGCCGGAGGCCGTTCTTCCGGTCGACCCGGACTCGGAGCTGGGCGGCTTCCTCACGCAGGGCCCGGTCGACCTGGTCTGCGAGATCGACGCCAAGCCGGCCGGGCACATCGGCTACCTGCGGGTGTGGCAGGGCAAGGGTGGGGACGCCTCACCGCGCGCGGTGCTGGAGGGCTTCGTCAAGGCCGAGGAGAACACGTCCGAGGTCACGTACACCCGGCTCAGGACGGGGAAGCAGGCCGTGACCGAGGTGACCTACACCTTCCGCAGCCCGCTCATGGACGGGCCGCGCCTCACCCACGCCTTCGCCCTCGCCACCCCCGACGGCCCGGTCGTGGTCCACCTGGGCGGCCTGGACACGGACGAGCACGAGGACATGCTGCCGGCGTACGAGCTGGCGAGGAAGTCGGTACGGGTGGGCTGACAGGCCCTACCTGAGGACCGTCGCCCCCGGGGCCGGGGACACCGCCGTCCGCGCCGTGCGGCAGGTCCCCGAGGCGGTGAGGGCGGCGGCCACCGCGTGGGCCGCCGCCTCGTCCTCCGCGAGGAACGCGGTCGTCGGGCCCGAGCCGGAGACCAGGGCCGCGAGCGCGCCCGCCTCCGTGCCCGCCGCCAGGGTCGCGGAGAGGGCCGGGCGCAGGGAGAGCGCGGAGGCCTGGAGGTCGTTGCCCAGGGTGGCGGCCAGGGCCTTCGGGTCGCCCGACCGCAGCGCGTCGAGGAGGGCGTCCGAGGCCGCGGGTTCCGGGACCCGGGTGCCCGCCGTGAGGCGGTCGAACTCGCGGTACACCGCCGGAGTGGAGAGCCCGCCGTCGGCCACCGCGAACACCCAGTGGAAGGTGCCGCCGACCTCGACCGGGGTCAGCCGCTCGCCCCGGCCGGTGCCGAGCGCGGCGCCGCCGACCAGGCTGAACGGCACATCGCTGCCCAGTTCGGCGCAGAGGGCGAGCAGCTCCTCGCGGGGCGTGCCGGTCCCCCACAGCGCGTCGCAGGCCAGCAGGGCGCCGGCCCCGTCCGCGCTGCCGCCCGCCATGCCGCCGGCGACCGGGATGTCCTTGTCGATGTGGAGGTGCACGTCCGGCGCGATGCCGTGGCGCGCGGCCAGCGCGGACGCCGCCCGCGCGGCCAGGTTCGACGCGTCCAGCGGGACCTGCGCCGCGTCGGGCCCGGAGCAGGTGACGCGCAGGCTGTCGGCGGGGGTGACGGTGACCTCGTCGTACAGACCGACGGCGAGGAAGACGTTGGCCAGGTCGTGGAAGCCGTCCGGGCGCGCGGCACCGACCGCGAGCTGGACGTTGACCTTGGCGGGGACCCGTACGGTGACACTCACTGCGCGCTCCCGGTCTCGGCGGCGGGCTTGTTCTCGGCCACGGCGGCGAACTCCTCGATCGTCAGGGACTCGCCGCGCGCCTGCGGCGAGACGCCCGCCGCGACCAGCGCGGCCTCGGCGGCCGGTGCGGAACCGGCCCAGCCCGCGAGGGCCGCGCGCAGCGTCTTGCGGCGCTGGGCGAACGCCGCGTCCACCACCGCGAAGACCTCCGCCTTGCTCGCGGTCGTCGCCACGGGTTCGCTGCGGCGCACCAGCGAGACGAGCCCGGAGTCCACGTTCGGCGCGGGCCAGAAGACCTTGCGGCCGATGGACCCGGCGCGCTTGACGTCCGTGTACCAGTTGGCCTTCACCGAGGGCACGCCGTAGACCTTGTTGCCGGGGCGGGCGGCCAGCCGGTCCGCGACCTCCGCCTGCACCATGACGAGCGTGCGCTCGATGCTGGGGAACCGGTCGAGCACGGTGAGCAGCACCGGCACGGCGACGTTGTACGGAAGGTTGGCGACCAGTGCCGTGGGCGGCGGGCCCGGCAGCTCGCGTACGAGCATGGCGTCGGAGTGCACCAGCGCGAAGCGTTCGGCGCGGGCGGGCATCCGGGCGGCGACGGTGGCGGGCAGGGCCGCCGCGAGTACGTCGTCGATCTCGACGGCGACGACCCGGTCGGCCACCTCGAGGAGTGCGAGGGTCAGCGAGCCGAGGCCCGGGCCGATCTCGACCACCACGTCGTCCGGCCGGACCTCCGCCGTCCGCACGATCCGGCGGACCGTGTTGGCGTCGATGACGAAGTTCTGCCCGCGCTGCTTGGTGGGGCGTACGCCGAGGGTGTCGGCGAGTTCGCGGATGTCTGCGGGGCCCAGGAGGGCGTCGGGCTCAGTGCTGCTCACCTGTCAAGCGTACGGGGCCACCGCGGGGGCCCCGCTCAGTAGTCGAAGGCCCGGGCCGTGTTGTCCGCGATCGCCTCGGCCAGGGTGTCCTCGTCCAGCCCCTTCACCGCCGCCATCGCCCGCAGCGTCACCGGGATCAGGTACGGCGCGTTGGGCCGCCCCCGGTACGGCGCCGGCGTCAGGAACGGGGCGTCCGTCTCGACGAGCACCAGTTCCAGCGGGGCCACCGCCAGCGCGTCGCGCAGCGGCTGGGCGTTCTTGAAGGTCATGTTCCCGGCGAACGACATGAAGTAGCCGGCCTCCGCGCAGATCCGGGCCATGTCCGCGTCGCCGGAGTAGCAGTGGAAGACGGTCCGCTCGGGCGCCCCCGCATCGGCGAGGACGCGCAGGACGTCCGCGTGGGCCTCGCGGTCGTGGATGACGAGGGCCTTGCCGTGCCGCTTGGCGATCTCGATGTGGGCCCGGAAGGACTCCTCCTGGGCGGCCATGCCCTCGGGGCCCGTACGGAAGTGGTCGAGGCCGGTCTCGCCCACCCCGCGCACCTGCGGCAGCGCGGCCAGCGCGTCGATCTCGGCGAGGGCTTCGTGCAGCGCGGCCGTCCCGCCGCCTTCGCGCGCCCCCTGCCGCGACCACCCTCCCCCAGCCCCAGAGGGCTGGGAGGTGCCCCCCTGGTCGCCGTGCACGATGCGCGGCGCCTCGTTGGGGTGGAGGGCCACCGCCGCGTGCACGTTCGCGTGCGCGGCGGCGGTCTCGGCGGCCCAGCGGGACCCCTTCACGTCGCAGCCCACCTGGACCACGGTCGTCACGTTCACCGCGGCGGCCCTGGCCAGGCCCTCCTCGACGGTGCCGTCCTGCATGTCCAGGTGGGTGTGCGAATCGGCGACCGGCACCCGGAGGGGTTCCGGCAGGGGCGGGGCTTCGGTACGGCTCATGGCCACGATCGTACGAGGACCGGGGCGGTCCGCCCTACTTCCGGAACGGGTGCAGGAGATCGGAGAGGTGCCAGTGGTGTCCGGCCGACGGGGCGGCGGTGGCGGCCACCGGCTCCTCGGCCGGCTCCTCCGGGCGCAGCGGCCCGGCGGCGGGCTGGGAACGGTTCTGGTTGTACAGGAAACGCTGGATGTTGGAGACCCGGCCGGACCGCATGATCCGCACGACGTGCCCGCCGCAGTTGGCGCAGGTGGGGGTGGAGAGGGGCGAGGGCACCCGTTCGCCGTCCGCCCGGTAGACCACATAGGCGTGGCCGGACGGGTCGACGTGGTGCTCTATCTCGTACGCCTGCTCCCACCCGTGGCCGCACCTCATGCAGGCGAAGGCGTATGCCTCGTGTGCGGTGGCTGCTGTGATGTCGCTCATGCCTGCTCCTCTTGTCCGTCGGACAAGCACTCCGGGGAATGCGCCCTGCCTTCCAGTGGACGCCTTCTCCGGCGGGAGCGCACCGGGCCCTGTCGAGTGTTGGAGCGGTTTTGGGCTTCTCGTGGTCAAAGGGGCCGGTACGCGGCTCTCGCTTTGCTTTTCAGATTAGTCCTTTGCCGTCCGCATGGCCGGTCCGGGCGGCATTCTTTGCCGCGACGACGGCGTCGAACACCTCGCGCTTGGGCAGGCCCGCTTCGGCGGCGACGGCGGCGATCGCCTCCTTGCGCCTCTCCCCCGCCTCCTCGCGCACCCGCACCCTGCGCACCAGCTCGTCGGCGCCCAGGTCCTCCCCGCCGGAGGGCGCGCCCTCGACCACGACGGTGATCTCCCCGCGTACCTGCTCGGCGGCCGACCAGGCGGCGAGATCGCCCAGTGGACCGCGCTTGACCTCCTCGTAGGTCTTGGTCAGCTCGCGGCACACCGCGCCCCGCCGCTCCGCGCCGAAGACCTCGGTCATCGCGGCGAGGGTGTCGTCCAGGCGGTGCGGGGCCTCGAAGAAGACCATCGTGCGGGGCTCGCGGGCGACCTCGCGGAGCTTGGAGAGGCGCTCGCCGCCCTTGCGCGGCAGGAACCCCTCGAAGCAGAACCGGTCCACCGGCAGTGCGGACAGGGCGAGCGCGGTGAGCACGGCGGACGGGCCGGGCACGGCGGTGACCTTGATGTCCTGCTCCACGGCGGCGGCGACCAGCCGGTAGCCCGGGTCGGAGACGGACGGCATACCGGCGTCCGTGACCAGCAGCACGCGGGCCCCGCCGGCCAGCGCCTCCACGAGTTCGGGCGTGCGGGCGGACTCGTTGCCCTCGAAGTACGAGACGACGCGCCCCGTGGTGTGGACGCCGAGCCCCTGGGTCAGCCGGCGCAGCCGGCGGGTGTCCTCGGCGGCGATGACGTCGGCCGCCTCCAGTTCGGCGGCGAGGCGGGGCGGGGCGTCCGCCAGGTCGCCGATGGGGGTCCCTGCGAGCACGAGCGTTCCAGTCGTTCCAGTCACAGGACCCATCCTCCCGCACGGGGAACACCCCTCCCACAGACGTGTTCCCTACGATGGCGCGGTGACGAGTACTGCGCCCGAAGCCCGGCAGGGCGAAGACGCCGGGGAACAGCACGGCCCGGAGACGACCTCCTGGCAGCGGCGGCTGCGCCGCTTCGGCCATTCCCCGCGCCCGGGGATCGGGTTGCGGGAGCGGCTGATCCCGCCGTACACCCGGCCCGGGAACCAGCTGTGGGCGGTGCTCGGCGTGCCGCCGCTGCTCGCGGACCGGCTGGTGCGCTGGGCGGCGTGGGGCGGTCCGCTGCTGGTCGCGGCGGTCGCGGGGGTGCTGCGCTTCTGGAAGCTGGGCAGCCCGCACGCGGTGATATTCGACGAGACGTACTACGCGAAGGACTCCTGGGCGCTGATCAACCAGGGGTACGAGGGCGCGTGGCCCAAGGACGTCGACAAGCTGATCCTCAACGACCCCTCGCAGGTGCCGGTGCCGGCCGACCCCGGGTACGTGGTGCACCCGCCCGTGGGCAAGTGGATCATCGGCCTCGGCGAGCAGCTGTTCGGGTTCACGCCGTTCGGCTGGCGGTTCATGGTCGCCGTGCTCGGCACGCTGTCGGTGCTGATGCTGTGCCGGATCGGCCGCCGGCTGTTCCGCTCGACGTTCCTCGGCTGCCTGGCGGGCGCGCTGCTCGCGGTGGACGGGCTGCACTTCGTCATGAGCCGCACCGCGCTGCTCGACCTGGTGCTGATGTTCTTCGTGCTGGCCGCGTTCGGCTGTCTGCTCCTGGACCGCGACTGGGCCAGGGCCCGGCTCGCGGCGGCGCTGCCGGTGGACGAGGAGGGCGTGCTGCGCCCGGACGCGCGGGTCGCGGAGACCCTGCGCCTCGGCTGGCGGCCGTGGCGGATCGCCGCCGGTGTCTCGCTGGGCCTGGCCGCCGCCACGAAGTGGAACGGCCTGTACATCATGGTCGCGTTCGGCCTGATGACCGTGTTGTGGGACGTGGGCGCGCGCCGCACCGCCGGGGCCGTCCGCCCGTACACGGCGGTGCTGCTGCGGGACGTGCTCCCGGCGTTCGTCTCGGTGGTCCCGGTCGCGCTGGTCACGTACCTCGCGTCCTGGACGGGCTGGATCGTCCGGAACTCGCCGGACCGGCACGGCTACTTCAGGGACTGGGCGACGACCGACGGCAAGGGCGGCGACTGGACCTGGCTGCCGGACTGGCTGCGCAGCCTGTGGCACTACGAGCACCAGGTGTACGACTTCCACGTGCACCTGACGTCCGGGCACACGTACCAGTCCAATCCGTGGAGCTGGATCGTGCTGGGCCGGCCCGTCTCGTACTTCTACGAGGAGCAGAACGGCTGCGCGGAGTCGGTGACCGGGAAGTGCTCCCGCGAGGTGCTGGCGATCGGGACGCCGCTGCTGTGGTGGGCGGCCTGCTTCGCCCTGCTGTACGTGCTGTGGCGCTGGGCGTTCCGCCGCGACTGGCGGGCGGGCGCGATCGCGTGCGGGGTGGCGGCGGGATGGGTCCCGTGGTTCCTGTACCAGGAGCGCACGATCTTCCTGTTCTACGCGGTCGTGTTCGTGCCGTTCCTGTGCCTGGCGGTGTCGATGATGATCGGCGCGATGCTGGGGCCGGCGGCGGAGACGGGGCCACGGTACGAACTCGGGCTCGCGAAGTCCGATCCCTCGGGGGAACGGCGGCGGACGCTGGGGGCGGTGGCGGCCGGGGTACTGGTGCTGCTGATCATCTGGAACTTCATCTACTTCTGGCCGCTGTTCACGGGGACGTCGATCCCGGAGGGCTCCTGGCGGGACCGGATGTGGCTGGACACCTGGATCTGAGGGCCCCATCCCGCCATTCACGTCATGTCCGCGTCGCATTCCGATAACAACCGGTACTCCCGTCACCACGGTCCCGTAGGGTGCCCCATACAACTTTCTTGAACGCGTTCAAGAAGCTCCGGGGGATGGGGACAGCAGGGAATGCGCAGTGGAGCGAAGGTAGGCATAGTCGGCGGGGTGTTCGCGCTCGTCCTGGGCGGGGTGGGGTACGGGGCGTACAACATCCTGGACGGGCTCGGGGACAGCGGTGTCGGCGGTCGTACGAGCACGGCCGCCGACTCCTCCGAGGTGAGGTCGGGTCCGGTCACCGGGGAGGAGATCGCCGACACGTCGAAGAAGTTCCTCGCCGCGTGGGCGGAGGGCGAGGCGGCGGCCGCGGCGGCGCTCACCAACAACAAGGCCGACGCGGAGACCGCGTTGACCGGTTACAGCGACACGGCGCACGTCACCAAGGCCGTGATCACCCCGGGCAAGGCGGCGGGCTCGACGGTCCCGTACACCGTGAAGGCGACGGTCTCGTACGAGGGCGCGACGAAGTCCTGGTCGTACGCCTCGAAGCTCACCGTCGTACGCGGACTGACCACCGGGCGCCCGCTGGTGGACTGGGAGCCCTCCGTCATCCATCCGGACCTCGCCAAGGGCGAGTCGCTGGAGACCGGCGAGTCCTCCAGCGCGACGATCGAGGCGGTCGACCGCAGCGGGCAGGTGCTCACCAAGGAGAAGTACCCGTCGCTCGGCGGCATCCTCGACGAACTGCGCAAGAAGTACGGCGAGAAGGTCGGCGGCACGACGGGCATCGAGACCTGGATCAACAGCGCGAACGCGGACGGCGCGGACAAGACGCTGCTGACCCTGGTCAAGGGCAAGTCGGGCAAGCTGCAGACGACGATCGACGCGAAGATCCAGGCGGCGGCCGAGCGGGGCGTGAAGAAGTTCGCGGAGTCGTCGGTCGCGGCGGTCGAGCCGTCGACGGGCGCCATCCGCGCCCTCGCGAACAACCGGGCCGACGGCTTCGACGCGGCCCGCAAGGGCAAGGTCGCCCCCGGCTCCACGATGAAGATCATCACCTCCGCGATGATCATCCAGAACGGCCTGGGCAGCGCGAACGCGCCCGTCAACTGCCCGGCGACCGTGCCCTGGTTGGGGGTCGTCTTCCACAACCTGAAGGACTTCTCGATGCCGAGCGCCACGCTGAAGACGGCGTTCGCCCGGTCCTGCAACACCGCTTTCATCAAGCCGGTGCTGCCCCTGGGCGGCAAGCGCGACACCGCGCTGGGCAACGAGGCCGGTCAGTACTTCGGCATCGGCCGGAACTGGCAGTCGGGCATCGTCACGTTCGACGGCAGCGTCCCCGAGTCCCGGGACGCCGAGACGGCCGCCTCGTTCATCGGCCAGGGCAAGATCGAGATGAACCCGCTCAACATGGCCTCGGTGACCGCCACCGCCGTCAACGGCCGCTTCCGGCAGCCGTTCATCGTGCCGCAGTCCCTGGACAACCGGACCTTCGCCACCGCGACCCCGCTGCCGCCCGGCGTCTCCGGCCAGCTCAAGGACATGCTGCGCTACACCGCGACCGCCCCCGAGGGCACCGGGACCCAGGCCATGGCGGGCGTCGGCGGCGACAAGGGCGCCAAGACGGGCTCGGCGGAGATCGACGGGCACGCCACCTCCGACAGCTGGTTCACCGGCTTCAGCAACGACCTGGCCGCCGCCGCCCTGGTCCAGTCCGGCGGCCACGGCGGCGACGCGGCGGGCCCGGTCGTCGCGGAGGTCCTGCGGGCGGGGCCGTGACGGGAGCGGCGGGTCAGGGACCCGGAACGGCGGGCCCTGACGTCCTGGTCGACCCCGGCGTCGACGTCCCGGTCCCCGCCGCCGGCGAGACGTGGGCCGTCGGCGCGGTGATCCTCGACGGACAGGGCCGCGCCTTCGCCCAGAAGCGCGGCCCCCGCCAACGGCTGTTCCCCGGCTGCTGGGACATCGTGGGCGGCCATGTGGAGCCCGGCGAGACCCTGGTGGCCGCCCTCGCCCGGGAAGTGGGCGAGGAGACGGGATGGCGCCTGCGCCGGCTCCGGACCCTGCTCGGCGTCACCAGCTGGACCGGCGACGACGGCGGCGGGCTGCGGCACGAGGCGGACTACCTCGTGGAGGTCGACGGCGACCTGGACCGCCCCGCCCTGGAGTGGACCAAGATCAGCGATCACGGCTGGTTCGGCCCCGGGGACCTGGACCGGCTCAAGGAGAACCGCGGCCCCGCCGACCTGCTGATCCACGACAGGATCGCCGCCGCCCTGCGAGCCGCCGGGGCTCAGTAGCCCACCGTGAAGCGCCACTCCCCGCGCGGCCGTTCCAGCTCGTCCAGGACCGCCACCGCGAGGTCCTCCGCCGAGATGCGGGACGTGCCGTCCTCCGTGGTGAGGAGGGTCGTCGTGCCCCGCCGGTACGCACCCGTACGGGGGCCCGGCTCCAGGACGGCCGGCGGGCTCAGGTAGGTCCAGTCGGCCTCGTGCGCCCGGCAGGCGGCGAGCTGGGCGGAGCTGGCGGCGGCCACCGTGCGCCATTGGGGCGGTACGTACGCGGGGTCGTCCAGCACCAGCCGCCCGGGGTGCCCGGGGACCTCCAGCGGGCCCGCGCCGCCGATCACCAGGACGCGCGTCCCGGTCTTCGCCGCCGCGTCGAGCACCGCGGTCGTCGTCGCCGCGATCGTGTGCTCGCGCCCCACGGGCGGGCGGGTCGCGGCCACCACGGCGTCGACGCCCTCGAACAGGGCGCACATCGCGTCGGTGTCGTCCGCGTCCCCCGCCACCGGGGTGACGCCGGGCGGCAGGGCGTCCGGCCGGGTGGAGCGGTACACCGCGAGGAGCGCGTGGCCCCGGTGCGCGGCTTCGGTGACGACGCGGGAGCCGGCCATGCCTGCGGCTCCGAGAACGGCGATCCTCATCAAGGGGTCCTTTCCGGTACGGGAGTGGGGAGGACGACAGGGGCGCGCCCCGGGAGCTGGCCCCCGACGATCGACGCCAGGGCGAGCGCGAAGCCCGCCAGCTGGACCGGGCCGAGGGTCTGGCCGAGGAAGAGCGCGCCCAGGCCGGCCGCGACGAGCGGCGAGAGCAGGCCGAGGACGGCGACCGAGGTCACCGGCAGCGCGCCGATCCCCCGGAACCACAGCGCGTACGTCAGCAGCCCGCCGATCAGGCCCAGCCAGAGGTAGCCGAGCGCGGCGCGGCCGTCGATCGCGGGCGGCGCGCCCTCGGCCAGGAAGGTCACCGGCGCCAGGAAGAGGCCCCCGGCGGTGAGCTGCCAGCCCGTGAAGGCGAGCGGGCCGACGCCCTCGGGACGCCCCCACCGCTTGGTGAGCGTCACCCCGAGCCCCATCGTGACGGCCCCGGCGAGACCGGCCGCCACCCCGGCGGCGTCCAGTCCCGCCCCGGGCCCGACGACCACGAGGCCGACGCCGAGCACCCCCGTCACGCCCCACAGCAGGGGCCGGGCGGAGAGGGGGTGGCGCAGGACGGCCACCGCGAGGACGGCGACGACGAGCGGCTGCGCGGCGCCGAGGGTGGCGGCCACACCGCCCGGCAGCCGTTCCGCCGCGATGAACAGCAGCGGCAGGAAGAGCCCGATGTTGAGCACCCCGAGCACCGCCGCCTTGCCCCACCAGGCGCCGCGCGGCAGCGTGCGGGTGACGGCGAGGGCGAGGAGACCGGCGGGCAGGGCGCGCAGGAGACCGGCGAACAGCGGGTGCCCGGCCGGCAGGAACTCCGTGGTGACGATGTAGGTCGTGCCCCATACCGCCGGGGCGAGCGCGGTCAGGGCGGTACGGGGCAGCGCCCCGGCAGCCCCCCGCGCGGGTCGGCTTGTCATGTTCCGAAGTCTCGGCCCGGGGCCATTGATGAGTCCAACACATGTCCGTCAGCTCATTGATCTCGATCCACGATGGATGAACGATGCACCCATGGAGCTCCAGCAGATGCGTTACGTGATCGCCGTGGCCGAGACCAGCAGCTTCACCCGGGCCGCCGAGCGGTGCCTCGTCGTGCAGTCGGCCCTGAGCCATCAGATCGCCCGCCTGGAGCGGGAGCTGGGCGGGCGGCTCTTCGAGCGGACCACCCGCCGGGTACGGCTCACCCCGGCCGGGGAGGCGTTCCTGCCGGCCGCCCGCCAGTGCCTGGAGGCCGCCGACCGGGCCGCCGCCGAGGTCGCGGCGGCGGTCGGCGAGGTGCGCGGCCGGCTCGCGGTGGGCCTGATCCCGACGGTCACCGCCGTCGACATCCCGGCCGCCCTGGGCGACTTCCGCCGACGCCACCCCCACGTCCGCGTCAGCCTGCGGGTGGGCGCCAGCGACGAGCTGGTCGAGCAGGTCCGCGAGGGCACCCTCGACGTGGCCTTCCTCGGGCTGCCCGCGAGCGCCGAGCCCCGGGGCGTCGGCCGCCACGAACTGGCCCGCGACCGGCTCGTCGCCGTGGTCACCCCCGGCCATCCGCTGGCCGGGGCGCCCTCCGTGGACCTGCGGAGACTCGCCTCGGAGGTGTTCGTGGACTTCCCGGCGGGCACGGCCGGACGCGCCCAGACCGACCAGGCGTTCGCCGCCGCCGGACTCGTCCGGGACGTCGCCTTCGAGGTCACCACCGCGGACTACATCGCGAGCCTCGTCGCTCCCGGCCTGGCGGTGGCGATGCTGCCCCCGGCGTACGCCGACCGGCTCCCCGGCATCGTCGCGGTCGAGGTGTCCGACGCGCCGGTCCGCGTCCAGCACGCGACCTGGAGCCGCTCCGGCCGGACCCCTGCCACGACCGCGTTCCTGGGGGCGCTCGGCATCCCCGTAACGGACGGCGACGGCTCATGAAGGGGCGACACGAAGTATTGACACGCTCTTGTCAGGAACGGAACACTCCCAACGGGAGAGCGCTCTCCAACAATCCCCGCACTGCTTCCGTCCTCCCGGCCGGGCGCTCTCCTCCACCCCCGCACTCCCCCACGACGCGCAGGAGGTCTCTCCATGCCACGGAGGTCCAGAACCCTCACCGGACTGCTCTTGTTCACCTCGTTGAGCCTGACCACGGCCGGAATCGCCGGGATCGCCGCGACGGCGAACGCGGCCCCCGAGACGGGCACCGCCGCCCACACCGCGCACGCGGCGTACTCGATGCCCGGGATGCCCGGCATGCCGGCGTCCACCCAGGCGTCGGGCGACGACCCGGACGGGGACGGCTACATCATGGCCAACCCGCCGGTCACCGGGGTGACCCCCTCAATGGACGTACCGCCGCAGGCGTACTTCCACGAGTTCCAGGCCAAGTGCGCCCCCACGCACACCGCGCCGGACGACCCGATCGTCTACCCGGGCCAGCCCGGCAAGTCCCACGACCACACGTTCATGGGCAACACCACGACCAACGCGAACACCACGGCCGCCTCGCTGGAGACGGGCAACACCACGTGTCTGGCGCCCGGTGACAAGTCGGCGTACTGGATGCCGAGCCTGTTCAAGGGGGACCAGAAGATCCTCCCCGACGGCGTCCAGACCATCTACTACAAGGCGGGCGTCACCGACTACCGCAGCGTCCGCCCCTTCCCCAAGGGCCTGCGGTTCGTCGTCGGCAGCCCGATGCAGAGCAAGGAGGAGTTCAAGAACCTCAAGGGCACCGTGGAGGGCTGGGAGTGCGGTGACTCGTTCAAGAACTACGACTTCCCCGCGTCCTGCCCCGACCGCCGGGACGTGCAGCTGAACCTGCGCCTCCAGGCGCCGAGTTGCTGGGACGGCATCCACCTGGACACGCCGGACCACAAGAGCCACATGGCGTACCCGGTGGCGGGCGGCGCCAACTACAACTCCTGCCCGGCGGACCACCCGGTCGCGCTGCCGATGATCGAGTTCAAGATGGCGTGGCCGGTCAACGGCGACATGTCGCAGGTGAGGCTGGCGAGCGGGGCGGGCTACTCGTTCCACTACGACTTCATGAACGCCTGGGACACCGCCACGCTGGACGCGATGGTCACCCACTGCATCAAGGGCGGCCTCCAGTGCGACCCGCACGGCTACGACGAGAACCACCCCGACAAGGGCGCGGTGCTCGACGGGAACTACCGGCTGCCGTAACCGGCGACGTGCGCGTGCCCCCACAGGTCCGGGGCCTTTTTTCGGCCCCAACCGGAGAGCGCTCTCCGCGCTCGCGGAGGCCCCGGACCGCGCGCACCCCCGCACCCCCCGACTCCCCCCACACGCAAGGAGCGACACATGCACCGTCCCCCCACCCGTACCACCCGGCGCCTGATGGCCCCGGTCGCGGCTGCCGCCCTCCTCGGCGGCGGGCTGCTCACCCTCCAGGCACCGTCGGCACAGGCGGCCGGCCACGTCGTGAAGGTCACCGGCTCGCAGGGCGACTGGCAGCTGACCGTGGACGGTTCGCCGTATACGGTCAAGGGCCTCACCTGGGGCCCCTCGGTCGCGGACGCCGGGAAGTATCTGCCGGACCTGGCGTCGATGGGCGTCAACACGATCCGCACCTGGGGCACGGACGCCACCAGCAAGCCGCTGTTCGACACGGCGGCGGCCAACGGCGTCAAGGTGATCGCCGGCTTCTGGCTCCAGCCCGGCGGCGGCCCCGGTAGCGGCGGCTGCGTCAACTACCTGACGGACGCGCAGTACAAGAACGACATGCTCGCCGAGTTCCCGAAGTGGGTCGACACCTACAAGGACAACCCCGGCGTGCTGATGTGGAACGTGGGCAACGAGTCCACGCTCGGCCTGCAGAACTGCTACGGCGGCGACGAACTGGAGGCCCAGCGCAACGCGTACACCTCCTTCGTCAACGACATCGCGAAGAAGATCCACGAGGTCGACCCCAACCACCCGGTCACCTCCACCGACGCGTGGACCGGCGCCTGGCCGTACTACAAGAAGAACGCCCCGGACCTGGACCTCTACGCGGTCAACGCCTACGACGCGGTCTGCGACGTCGAGTCGGACTGGCAGCAGGGCGGTTACGACAAGCCCTACATCGTCACGGAGACGGGCCCGGCCGGCGAGTGGGAGGTGGACGACGACGCCAACGGCGTACCGGAGGAGCCCACCGACGCCGCGAAGGCCGAGGGCTACACCAGGGCGTGGGGCTGCGTCACGGGGCACACGGGGGTGGCCCTGGGCGCCACGATGTTCCACTACGGCACCGAGGACGACTTCGGCGGCGTCTGGTTCAACCTGCTGCCGGGCGGCGAGAAGCGGCTGTCGTACTACGCGGTGAAGAAGGCGTACGGCGCCGACACCTCCGGTGACAACACCCCGCCGGTGATCTCCGGCATGACCGTCGACCACGCCACCGAGGGCGTCCCCACCGGCTCCGACGTGCACGTCTCCACGCACACCACGGACCCGGACGGCGACGCGATCACGTACCAGGTCCTGTTCAGCAGCAACTACATCGACCAGAACAAGGCCCTGGTCCCCGCCGAGACCAAGGACAACGGTGACGGCACGCTGACCGCGAAGGCGCCGAGCAGGACGGGCGTCTACAAGGTGTACGTGAAGGCCCGGGACGGCCACGGCAACGTGGGCGTCGAGACCAGGTCCCTCAAGGTGGTCCCGCCGAAGGTGGACGGCACCAACGTCTCGCAGGGCAAGCCCGCCACCGCCTCCTCCTTCCAGACGGACCCGACCGGCGGCTGCCCGTGCGGCGCGGACAACGCGGTGGACGGCAAGTCCGACACCCGCTGGGCCAGCGACTGGAGCGACCCGCAGTGGCTCCAGGTCGACCTGGGCGCCTCCACGGCCATCAAGCACGTGCAGCTGGCGTGGGACCCGGCGTACGCGAAGGGATACGAGATCCAGACGTCGGAGGACGGCCGGAACTGGACGACGATCAGGAGCGTGACCGACGGCAACGGTGACATCGACGACCTCGACGTCACCGGCACGGGCCGCTACGTCCGCGTCAACGGCACCGCGCGCGGCACGGGCTGGGGCTACTCGCTGTACGAGTTCGGCGTCTACAGCTGACGTCCGCGGGCACACCACCACCTCGGCGTCCCGTTTGAGGGAACGGCCACGCCGCGGCCGGCCCCCGGGACTGCCCCCGGGGGCCGGCGGACGCCCGGGGGTGATCGGGCCCGGCCGCACGAGGCGGCGGGAGCCGGTGTCGACCGGACTCCCGCCTCTCTACGCCCGGTGGCGCGGCCCCGTCCTGGCCGGCAGCGTGACCGCGAGCAGGGCCAGGCCGCCGACAGCCGCCGCGAGACCCCCGTACATCAAGGGGGGCACGTACGGCGCGTCGCCGGTCACGCCGTTCATCATCGGGATCAGCGTGGCCGCGGCGATCGCGGAGCCGAGGACCAGGCCCGCCGCCGAGACGAGCAGGGCCTCCCAGCGCAGCATCGTCATCACCTGTCGGCGGGTGGCGCCGATCAGGCGCAGCGCGCCGAGCTCGGGACGGCGGTCCCGGACCGTCATCACCAGGGTGTTGACCGCGGCGACGGCCGCGAAACCGCCGAGCACCGCGGCCATGGTGGAGTTCATCCAGGCGCCCAGCTCCGCCTCCGCGTTCCGCGCGGTGGCGTAGCCGGAGGCGTCGGTGACCTCGCCCAGGCCGGTGAGCGCCTCCGCCGCGCCGCCCCGTACCAGCAGCGTGCTGTCGAAGCCCGAGGTGACGTGCCCGGCCAGGGACGCCCGGTCCATGGTCACCGTGGCCAGGCCGAGGCCCCGGCCGTAGACCGCGACGATCTCGGGAGCGGCCTCGGTCCCGTCCGGGAGGTAGAGCGGCAGCCGGTCGCCGACGCCGGCGTCCGCCGAGTCCGCCAGCGTCCGGTCGATGGCGATGCGGCCCGCGCCGAGCCGGTCGAGGCTGCCCGCGCGTACGTCCAGATCCTGCACCTTCGCGAGGGCGGCACCGGAGCCGGTGACGCCCTGGGTGGCCGCGCCCTGCAACGCCTTGAACTCGCCCGAGCCGGTCGGCACCAGCACCTGGGTGTTCAGCAGTCCGACGGACGTCTCCACGCCCGGCGTGCGGGCCGCGCGGGCCACCGCGTCCGCCGGGAGCCCCGCCGGGTCCGTCACCACGTGGTCCGCGGTGATACCGGCGCGCAGCTGCTTGTCGGCGGCGTGGTTCTCGCTCGTGTGCATGAACACGAGGGTTGAGGAGAACGCCACGGCGAGCACGATCGGGGTGATCGCGGAGGCGAGACGGCGGGCGTTGGCGCGGGAGTTGGCCGCCGCGAGCCCGGCCGCCGGGCCCGCGGCGCGCAGCGGCAGGCCGAACAGTCCCGCGCACAGTCGCGCCACCAGCGGGCCGAGCAGCCCGACGGCGAGCATGAAGAGCATGACGACGCCGAGGGCGGCACCGGCCGCGTCGTCCCCCGCCGAACGGGCGGACACCCCCGTGAGGATCGCACCCCCGACGAGGGCGGCGACGCCGAGGAGGGTGCGGACCAGCCCGGGCCGCAGCCGCTCCACCGACGCCTCCGACAGCGCCTGTCCCGGCGCGATCCGCGCCGGCCGACGCCCGGCGATCCAGCCCGCGCCGAGCGCGGTGAGCAGGCCCAGGACGACGGCGGCGAGCAGCGGGAGCACGGAGACGTGCAGGTCCACGGCGCGCGGGACGGCTCCACGGTCCTGAAGCTGCCCGAACCACCAGTGCGCGAGCCCGATGCCGGGCAGGCAGCCGGCGATCCCGGCGAGCGGTGCGACGAGCAGCGCTTCGGAGGCGACCGCACGGCGCACCTGTCGCGGGGTGGCGCCGATGGCGCGCAGCAGGGCGAAGGAGCGGGCCCGCTGGCTGACCGAGAGCGCCACGGTTCCGGCCGCGGTGAAGACGGCGACGACGGCGACGATGCCTCCGAAGGACCCGCCGATCCCGAAGAGCGTCAGCTTGGCGGACGCGAGGCCCGGTTCCTCGACGGCTCCGCGGTCGTCGCCGGTGTGGACCTGGACGCCGGAGCCGGCCAGGGCCCGCTTCACGGCGTCGCCGAGGGTGCCGGCGCCGGTGCCCTTCTCCGCCAGCACGACGACGGCGTCGGCCTTGCCGGGGTGCCCGGCGAGGACGGGGGCCTGGGTGTCGGCGAACCAGGTCGTGCCGCCCGTGTCGCCGGAGTCCCGGGCGGTCTCCGCCGGACCCGCCTCGGCGAGACCGGCCACGCGGAAGTCCCGCTGCCCGGCGGCGGTTTCCAGCGCGACGGTGTCCCCCACGGAGGCCCGTGCGGCGCGGGCCGCCCCGGTGTCGAGCACGACCTCGCCCTCGCGGGGCGCGGAGCCCGCGGTCAGTGAGGTGCCGGTGAAGCTGTGGGAGCCCCATCCGTGCGCGGTGAGCGCACCGCCCCGCGCGTGCACCGGGAAGGTGAAGTCCGCGACGGCGGTGGCCGCGCCCGGCGCGCCCGCGGCCTTCGCCGCCAGCCCGGCGTCCATCCGGGCGGTGTCCGGCAGCGGCGTCGCCTCCTTCTCCAGGTCCTCGCCGCTGCCGGTGACGACGTACTCGTTCTGGTCGGCCGCCACGACGACCGGCGCGCCGGCGTACCGCTCCGGCGGCACGGAGGCGCGCAGGCTGGTCTCCAGCAGGATTCCGCAGGCCGAGACGATCAGCGCGGACATCAGCAGCGCGAGAAAGGTGCCCGCGAAGGACGCGGGCTTGAAGCGGATGGCCTCGCGGGCGAGTCCGTTGGGGCGCCTCATGCGGCCACTCCGGCCGTCGCCCCGGCGCGGGCGGTGCGCGAGGTGAGCGCGGCCATCCTGGCCGCGATCCGCTCGGCCGAGCCGCGCTCCACGTGGTCGGCGAAGGAGCCGTCGGCGAGGAACAGCACCCGGTCGGCCCAGGCGGCCGCCACGGGGTCGTGGGTCACCATGACGACGGTGGCCCCGAGCGTGTCCACCGCGTCGCGCAGGAGGCCGAGGACCTCGGCGGCGGTGCCGGTGTCGAGCGCGCCGGTGGGCTCGTCCGCGAAGATCACGTCGGGGCTGGTGACCAGGGCGCGGGCGACGGCCACGCGCTGCTGCTGGCCGCCGGAGAGCTCCGCGGGCCGGCGCCGGGCCTTGTCCGCGAGTCCGACCTGGGCGAGGACCGCCCGCGCCCGGTGCCGGTCCTGGTGCTGCCCGGCCAGGCGCATGGGCAGCAGCACGTTCTGCTCCACGGTCAGCGACGGCAGCAGGTTGAACGCCTGGAAGACGAAGCCGAGGCGGCTGCGGCGGAGCTCGGTGAGCTCGTTCTCGGCCATGCCGGTGATCTCCGTACCGCCGACGCGCACCGAGCCCGCCGACGGCCGGTCGAGCCCGGCGGCGCACTGGAGGAACGTGGACTTGCCGGACCCGGACGGGCCCATGACCGCGGTGAACGTGCCGCTCGGCAGGGCCAGGTCGATGCCCACGAGGGCGTGCACGGTGCCCGCGCCGCGCCCGTAGTGCCGCCGGACATCGCGCAGTTCGACCGCGAGACCGGGCGTGGCGGCCGGGCCCCCGGACGCGTGGCCCGCCTCCGGCCGGACCTCCGCCTTCCCCCGCTTGCTCCTGCGTAGCCTCATTTTCCGGTCTCCCTCACACGTGCGTTCTGCCTACGGGTGAAGAGTGCGGGGAAGGCTGTGCGCGGGGCGTCATACCCGGGAGCCAACGTGGCCGTGCTACGGCGGTAGGGGGTGGCGGAGAGCGGCGGCGCACCCGTGCGGGCGTGAACCCGCAGGCGGCGAACCCGTACGCGGAGCACACCCGTATGCGGAGCGCACCCGTATGCGGAGCACACCCGTACGCGGAGCGCACCCGTACGCGGGGCGCACCCGTCCTACTCGCCCGGGGTCACCAGACCCGACTCGTAGGCGAAGACCACGGCCTGGGCGCGGTCGCGCAGGTCGAGCTTGGTGAGGACGCGGCTGACGTGGGTCTTCACCGTCTGCTCGGCCAGCACCAGGGTCTGCGCGATCTCCGCGTTCGACAGGCCGCGGGCCACCAGGGAGAGGACTTCGGTCTCGCGCTCCGTGAGGCCGCCCAGCCGCTGCTCGGGCTTGCCCCGGGCGGCGGGGCGCTGCTTGACGAAGTCCGCGATGAGGCGGCGGGTCACGGAGGGGGCGAGAAGCGCTTCGCCCGAGGCCACGACGCGGACCGCCGCGATCAGGTCGGCCGGCGGCGCGTCCTTGAGGAGGAAGCCGCTCGCGCCCGCCCGCAGCGCCTCGTAGACGTAGTCGTCGACGTCGAAGGTGGTGAGCATCAGGACGCGCGGCCGGTGGGTGACGCCCGAGGGCGGGTGCAGGAGCTCGCGCGCCGCCGCCAGGCCGTTCATCCCGGGCATCCGGACGTCCATCAGCACGACGTCGGGGCGGGTCTGCCGGCTCAGCTCGACCCCCCGCTCGCCGTCGGGGGCCTCGCCCACCACGTCGATGTCGCTCTGGGCGGCCAGCAGCGCGGCGAAGCCCGCCCGCACCATGGCCTGGTCGTCGACGATGAGGACGCGTGTCGTCACGTGGGGTCCGTTCCGGTGAGGGGGAGGAGGGCGGCGACCCGGAAGCCGCCGTCCGGGAGGGGCCCCGCGTCGAGGGTGCCGCCGATGATCCTGACCCGCTCACGCATGCCGACGAGGCCGTGCCCGGTGCCGCCCGCTTCGAGCGGCCCTCCGGACGCCTCCGGCGGCGGGCCGTTGACGACGAGGACGGTGAGCTGCGGGACGGCGGGCGCGGCGGGGTCCGGCACGGGCGCGGCGGGGTCCGGCACGGGCGCGGTCGGGTCCGACACGGACAGCGACACCCGGGTGTGCGCGCCCGGTGCGTGCCGCACCACGTTCGCCAGGGCCTCCTGGACGATCCGGTAGGCGGACAGGCCCACCGCTTCGGGCACCTCGGCGTCGCAGGGGATGAAGTCCACCCGCCCGCTCGCCCGCTCCGTCGCCTCCACCAGGGGCCCGATCTGCGCGAGGCCCGGCTGGGGCGCGAGCTCACCGTGCGCTTCCTCGTTGCGCAGCACGCCGAGGAGCCTGCGCATCTCGCCGAGCGACTGGCGCGCGGTGGCCGCGATGGACGTGAACTCCTCCCGCAGCTGCGGCGGAAGCCCGTCGTGGCGGTACTCCGCCGTGTCGGCCTGCACCGTGATGACGGACATGTGGTGGGCCACCACGTCGTGCAGTTCGCGGGCGATCCGGGCGCGCTCCTCCAGCAGCGTGCGCCGGCCGCGCTCGGCCTCGCTGATCGTCTCCTGCTCGGCCAGTCTGCGCTGTGCGTCGGACCGCTCACGGAACGCAGCCCCCAGCAGGAGCGCGACGCCCCCGAGGATGGTGAACAGCAGGTCCCGGGCGCCGAAGCCGTGGGGTGCGGCGAACCCCAGCGCCACGTTCGCCACCGCCGTGACCAGCCACACCCGGATCAGCGTCCGGCGCCGCTCGCGCAGGCCCAGGGCGAGGCAGAGCCCGACGTACCCGACGATCTGCATGGGCGGGAACGGCCACAGCAGGCGGTCCTCGAAGTCGACGGCGAGCAGGGCGAGCGCCCCCGCCACGTCGGCGGCGAAGATCACGTACCAGGCCCTCAACGGCTGTACGACGGCGAACATCAGCGGGGCGGCCTGGGCGACGGCCAGCGCACCGGCGACGCCCCCGTTCAGACCGTAGTCGGCGGTGAGGACCTGGATGGTGGTGGGCAGCAGGGCGACGCACAGCACGAACGCCACGGCCCACGGCAGCACCCGCACCCACCGCCGCGAAGCGCCCGCGAGCAGCGCACGCGGACGCCCCTCCTCCACTGAGGTCATGGTCACCAGCGTAGGCGCCCCGCGCTCTCACCCGCTCGGACGGTGCGCGTGCCAGGCGGTGACAGCGGCGGCGAGGCGCTGGGTCCATGGGGAGGGGTCGGCGGTGCTGATCTCGGACCAGAGGTTGGCGTTGGCGGTGGTGAAGGCGGTGATGCCGTCGGCGGTGGCGGTGTGCCAGGAGGGGATCTCGGCGGCCCATCCCTCGGCAGAGGCGGGAGTGTGGCCGGATGCGATGAGCCAGACGACCCAGTAGCCGACGTCGAGCCAGGCCGCTCCGCGGGTTGCCCAGGCCCAGTCGACCAGGCGGGCCCGTTCGCCCCTCGGGGCGTGGTCGTCCACGAGGACGTTGGTGTTGTTCAGGTCGGTGTGGAGGAGGTGGGGCCCACCGAAGAATCGGAGGTCGTCCGGGTGGGCGACGTACCGTTCCAGGCGCTGTTCGGCGCGGCGGAGTTCGATGCCGGGGCAGGGGGTTTCGCCGAGGCGGCGCAGCAGAGAGGCGACTTCGGAGAGATCTGGGGAGCTGGGGGCGTAGTCGGCGTGGTGGCCCGCGAGCGCTTCGAAGCCGAGGAGGTCCCAGCCGGCCGTCTCGACGCGCCAGCGCAGGGCAGGGGCCAGGCCGGTGAGGAGGGGGGCGACGGCAGCCTCGCGGCGCTGGGTCCAGACGCGGGGGTGGTCGGTGCGCAGGCCCTTGATGTGCCAGGTGCCCGTGGCGGAGGTGACACGGGCCGCGATCTCACTGTTGAAGCCCTCGGTCATTTCCTCAACCGTGAGGAGCGGGCCGGTGTACTCCTCGACGGCAACACGGGCTGCGGGCGGCAGCTGGTCGAGGCCGATGCGGGTGGTCGCCATGGGGCGTCACTCTTCCAGAAGGTGGTGGTGCGGGGGCTCCGGACGGAAGAACGTCCGAAGCCCCCGCTGTTCTGCGCAGCCGGTTGTCTACCGGTACGGGTTGTCGTCGTTGCAGCCCGGGATGGCTCCCTCGGACAGCACCTCCAGGTCATCCAGGAGGATCACTCCCTCGGGCTCCTCCAGGACCGGCGGTCGGGGGCTGATCTCCACCATGACAGCGGTCATGACGCTTCCTCGCTTCCGTGTTGGCAGTAGGTGTTCAGTGGTGCCTTCGCCTCCTGGTACGCCTTGGCGAGCGGTCGGCAGACCCGGCAGGTGCCGGAGAGCTGACAGCCGCCGCAGCCACCGGTGCGAAGCATTTGGGCATCGGCGATGCCGGGCAGACGGAGAAGTCCGTCCAGGCCGTCGGACATGAGGTCGATGGGATTCTCCCGGCCGACCTTGCACATGGTCGCCAGGCCATGCGGGTCGACGTGGAAGAAGGTGTGGCCGGCGGGGCAGCCCTTGAACACGCTGGTCTTGTCCAGGAATCCGGGCGCCTGCGCGGCCAGCGGTTCGGGCGTGCCGGTGTACGTGGGCGAGATCGCTCCGTACTCCTGACGGCTCGCTCCGTACCGCTCGGCGAGGGCCCGCATGGCGTCCAGCTCGTGGGCGTTGTGCCGGGTGATGATCAGCGCAAGTTCAACCGCGATGCCGGCCTCGCGCATCGCGACGAGTCCCTTCTCGACCAGCTTGAACGCCCCCGGCTTACGCGTAAGCGCATCGAAGCTGTCCGGGGTCGCTCCGTAGAGGGAGACGGTTACCTTGTGCGGCGGCAAATCGCGCAGGAGATCAATGATCTCGGGGCGGTGTAGCCGCGAGCCGTTGGTCAGGATCTCAATCAGCATTCCGGAGCGGTGGGCGAGTACGTACGCGTCCACGAAGTCCCGGTCGATCAGCGGCTCACCACCCGTGAACTGGAGCCACAACACCCCGGCGTCCCGCAGCAGGCGCAGGAGCCGGACCTTGTCGGGCCAGGGCAGCCCCTCGAACCTCCGCTCCGCGAGGTAGCAATGCTCGCAGTTGAAGTTGCAGCCCTTGTTGATCTCGTACGTGGCCCTGCCGTACCCGAGACGGGTCTCTGGACGTACCAGAACGGCGTCCCGCATCGCAGTGTCGGCCAGGTCCACGTTCCAGGCCGCACGAGAGCGGTCCAGGAGCCAGGCCGGCAGAGGGCTGCTGCTCTCGGCGATCGAGGCCAGCTCCTCGTACAGCGTCCGAGGAATGCGCATGCCCCCCTTGGAACCGGGACGGGCGATCAGGAACGTTCCGTTGTACGGGCTCGCGATCAGCTGGTGCACGGGGCCTCCTCCGGGGTGTCTTCCCAGGTGTGCTGCTCGGCGTGGTCGACGAACAGGCAGCAGCCGTCACCGTCGGGTCCCGGGGCGGCCACCGGGCAGTCCGGCAGTACGAGAAGTTCCGGCTCATCGGTCCCGCGCCAGCGGAGCCACAGCGCGGTTCCCCACGGGCCGTTGTCGGTGAGGAGGCCGAAGTGTTCACTCTCGTCATGCGAGGACAACTGGCACTGCACCGCTGTGTCCACGTACAGGGCGGCCGACTTCTCGCACGCTTCCCGTGCCAGGTCGAGGGGCACCCGGCGCCAGTGCGCGCAACGCATCACGACACCATCCGAAAGGAGGCGACGGCGTTGTTGTCCTGCGGCGAGCACCGCAGGCAGACGCACGGCGGGTAGCGGCCCGGGTTCTCCGGGACCACCGTGTCCTCGCCCACGCGGACCGCCGTGAGAGGTCCCCACGTCCGGCCGGAGTCGCGGGAAACCCGCAACGTCATCCGTACCTCGTTCTGTCCGTTCGCCATGAACAGGAGGATCGCGGTCCACGGCCCCCGCCAGAAAGGCCAAGCGGATTACCCAACCTGGGTAACATCACCCTAAGTAGATCAATCGCAGCAATTCGTAGTCCTCATGCCGGAGCGTGCCCGATGCCCGAGCCATCCCGCTCTCAGGAACTCCCGGTCAGCCTGCTTACGGACCCGGTGATGATCGAGGCATGCCGGACCCGAGACTTCGGCCGCGTCTTCAAGCTGGTCAAAGTACGAGCAGGCATCTATCCGTCGATGATCGCGCGCCGCTGTGATCTGACCCCGAGCCGTGTGGGCGAGGTGATCGCCGGACGGCGGCAGTTGCTGCACATGGACGTGATCGAACGAATCTCGGACGGGCTGCGCATCCCCGGCCACATGCTCGGGCTTGCCCGACGCTCCTGGGAAGCTCCACCGAGCCTGACGACCAAGCCCAGGAAACCGGCCGAAGCGCCAGCCTCAGTCATCGCACCCCTCGTCGCCGGACTACCAGGCGCGGGCGAGGGTGTGCGCTCCCTAGCTGCGGATACAGGGCTCTCCGCGAGGCTCGCTCGTCACGCGGCGGAGACCAACGTCAACACGCTCGTGCTGGAGCAGTTCGATGCTGATGTCGAACGACTCGCCCGGGACTTCGTCAGCCGACCAGTGCCTCTTCTGATCCCGGAGATTCGCACAGCTCAGAGTGGCGTGTTCCAGTTACTGGAGGGGCGTCAGCACCCCAGCCAGACCCGTCACCTCTACGTAGTTGCGGGGTGGCTTTCCGGACTTGCAGCCCACGCGTCGTTCGACCTGGGCAACCGCTCCGCTGCGGCTACGCATGTCCGCACGGTGGTGCAGTGTGCGGAGATCTCGGAGCAC
The DNA here is from genome assembly GCF_010550605.1 of Streptomyces sp. SID9727. Classification (GTDB taxonomy): domain Bacteria; phylum Actinomycetota; class Actinomycetes; order Streptomycetales; family Streptomycetaceae; genus Streptomyces. The sequence goes on along the minus strand of NZ_JAAGNI010000208.1, from coordinate 3,079 downwards.
TCACCACTACGCGCTTGGGCACGGTCTTTTCAGTCCCTGATCGCCTACTGGGCGGGGGACTACCGGAGAGCAGGAGACCTTGCGCAGGCCGGTCAGCGTGAGGGCCTGGGTACGGGAACAGTCAAGGCTCGGCTACTGAGTCTGGAGGCTCGTGCGCGTGCAGCCTCAGGGGACAATCGCAACGCGCTGCGGACACTTGCACTGGCCCACGAGGCGCGTGGTACTGCGGGACCCGACGAGTTTCCCGGGGTCTTCTCGTTTCCCGAGGCCAAACAGTGGGCGTACGCCGGGACCACGCTGCTGGCCGTCGAGGGTGGCGAGCAGATTCGGCACGCCATAAGTGCTTCCAACCGTGCAGTTGAGCTGTACCGCGGCGGGCCGGAAGGCGACCGCTCCCCGGGCGATCTACAAGCCGCCCATCTGGACCTGGCCACTGCCCACCTAGCCGGCGGAGACGTCGAAGGAGCCGGAGCGAAGCTCTCGGAGGTGTTCGGCGCCGAGACATACACGGCGAGCATCACCATCAGGCTTCGTAATCTGGCCGCGCTCCTCGGCAGCGAGCCGTACCGTGGCGCACGGTCGGCAATCGATCTCCGCGCGCACATTCACGAGGTGACAGTCCGGCCCGCTCTCGCCGGCAACCCTACGGAGCCACGATGACCTCCCAGCCCACGCATGATCGTCTGGTGACCGATCGCAGCCTCCTCGCCACCAAGGCGTACGGAACGGGTCAGCACCTGGCCGCGCGGCAGTCCCTTTACCGATGGCAGACCCCGAGCCACGACCTTCCGGGCATCGTCGTCGACGAACTGGCCGACGTACGCGGCGTGGTCGCCGACGTGGGTTGCGGTAACGGGAAGTTCGTCGCCCGGGTGCGAAACGACCGTCCTGACCTGGACGTGCTGCCCATGGACGTCTCCCACGGCATCATCAGGGCCCTCCCTGGAGCGGTCGTCGCGGACGTACAGCAGTTGCCCGTTGCGGACGGATCCCTCGGGGCGGTTCTTGCGCTGCACATGCTCTACCACGTCGAGGACCAAGTCCGAGCTGCCGGAGAGTTGGGGCGTGTCCTGGCACCCGGCGGCATCGCGATCGTCTCCACGAACAGCCGGACCGACAAGCTGGAACTGGAACACCTCTGGCGCCAGGCCGCAGGCGATGTCCTGGGTGTCCACGAGGGCCCGGCCCGGGTGCAGTTGTCCGCTCGCTTCACTCTGGAGGACGCACCGGCGATCCTCGGTTCGGTGTTCGGCGAGATCCGCACGATCCCACTACCCGGGGTGATCGAGGTGACCGACGCCGAACCGGTCGTCGCGCACCTGGCCTCCTACGAAGCCTGGGCCGACGAGATGGGCGTGCCGTTCCGGGAGACGATCGAACGCGCCAGGGACCGAGTGAATGAGACCATCCGGACAGCGGGCGCTTTCCGCGTCTCCTGCCTTGGCGGCATGCTCGTCTGCCGGTGAGGGCAGCGGATCGCCTCCTCCACGAGTACGCAGAGCAGCCCGACCATGGAGCCCCGGAGGGCTGGCCGCGCTCGGGCCAGACCGGGCCCTGGTCGGTCCAGATGACGCCCTTGTTGCGGCACAGGCAGAAGGGCGCGACCGCCGCGATCGGGGTGGCCACCGTGGAGGACGACGGGCCGAACGGCCGCTTGTTCAGCGATGAGGCCGAGATCCCCTGGTGACGCGCTTCCGGTGCGCTTGAAGCAGGTGTGTGTCAGTGGCCGCTGTTAGCGTCCGTCCGTTCCGGAAGAGGTGAGCGGGGAGGGCCGTATGGGCGCGTCGGGGTGGGACTACTCGGTTCCGTATCAGGAGGATCTCGTCGGGGCGTTCGACGCCCTGCGGCGGAAGGTCTTTCAGGAGCGGGACTACTACTGGGTCTCGGGCGCTGACTGGAGGCCGGAGGAGGAACGGCTGCCGTGGCCCGGGACCGAAGGGGAGTTGTGGGCCGACGAGTTCGCCCAGGAAGCGGGGACGCACTCGATCCTCGACATCTTCCGGATCATCGGGCCGGACGAGAAGCCGGATGACTCCACGATGAAACAGGTGACGGAGGACGAGGCGCTGCGTGTCCTGGGCACGCGGAAGCTCACCCGGGATCACGTGCCTAGGTTCGAGGAGTTCGACTGCCGGCGTTGGTACGGGCGGTGCGCCGTGCTCCATGACGATCAGGGGGAACCGCGGGAGATCTACTTCTGGGGCTCCTCCGGCGACTGAGCCGACCCGGTGTACCGGGTGTGGACCGCGCCGCCGCCCACGACCCGGCGGCGGTCCGCCGTGCGGCCATGGGCGGCGGTGGGACTCACCCCGTGGTCTGCGCCGGGCCCGCGAACAGGTAGGTGTCGCGGTCGGTGATGTGGCCGTCCTTGCCGACGGGGGTGTAGTTGCGTTCCAGAAGGCGGCCGGTGGACGGTTGCACGATCCAGTTCGGGTTGTGGTCGCTGTGGACGGGCCACTTCTCCTTCCACTCCCAGGAGATCCGGGTGCCCGTGCGGCCCGTCGCGTCCTTGACCTTCTCCGTCACCACCGCGCCCGGCGTCTCCGCGAGCACCCGGTAGAGCGCGGCGCGCAGGCGCGGGGAGACCGGGGCGCCGGTGAGGAGGTCGCCGGCCTGCCGGACCGTCTGCTCGGCTGCGGAGCCCTTCGCACCGGCCGCGAGGGTGCGGCGGAGGGCGTCGGGGCGGGTGGGGAGGGTGTCCAGGTCGTCCCAGGCGACCTGTCCGGCGCCCACCTGCCAACTGGTCCCGTTCGGGTTCTCCTTCTTGATCGTGCGGCCGTTCTGCGTCTTGACGACGACCTTGTCCCGGCCCAGGTAGATGTCGTCGGTGTGGGCCCTGTCGCCCTCGACCCACGTCCTGACGGTCGTCTTCCAGTACGGGGCCGAGGAGGCCGGGTCCCCCGCCACCTGGTCCGCCATGCTCGTGAACACCTCCGACGCCGAGGCGCTGGCCGCCGGTCCTTCGCCCCCGAAGTCGGTGACCGGGAGCACCGCCGCGCCCACCGCCACCGCCGCGACGGCCGCCGCGAGGGCGAGCACCCGGCGGCGGCCGAAGCGCGGGGCGGTGACCGGGGCCGCG
>NZ_JAAGNI010000197.1 GCF_010550605.1 Streptomyces sp. SID9727 | reverse complement strand
GGCCGCGCGGTGGCCCGGAAGCCGGCCGGGGCGGACCGGTCCGTCCCGCCCCAGGAGCCAGCGGCGGCTCCGGCGTCCGTGGCCGCGCTGACGCCGGTCGCCTGATCCGGGAAGCGACCGCGCGCGTGTTTGAGACGGCCCGGCACGGGAATGGGCCAAGGGTGCTTCGGACAAGAGGCGCGCCCGTGGGAGCTCCGCTCCGGGTGCCGCCTGTCCGGCGGAGGCTCCCACGGCGGTCCTGACAGGCGACGCCGAGGAGTGAACACCATGGCCGGTGCCCGAGAGACTGCCCCCGCGCGACACCGGGACGCACCGCCGGAAACGGCGTCCTTCCACCGCCTGCGGGCCCTCCCCGACGGCCCCGAGAAGGACGAACTGCGCCGCGCGACCGTCTGCGCCTGGCTCCCCATGGCCCACCGGCTGGCCTCGCGGTTCCGCGACCGCGGTGAGCCCCTGGACGATCTGCGCCAGGTGGCGGCGATCGGCCTCGTCAACGCGGTGGACCGGTACGACCCGGCCCGCGGCAAGGCGTTCGAGACGTACGCCGTCCCCACGGTGGTCGGCGAGCTCAAGCGCCACTTCCGGGACCACACCTGGGACGTCCATGTGCCGCGCCGGGTCCAGGACCTGCGCAACCAGGTGCGGGTGGCCCGCCGCGACCTCGCCCAGGCGCCGGGCGGACGACTGCCGACCGAGGCGGAGATCGGGGCCGCGACCGGGCTCTGTGCCGAGGACGTACGGGCCGGTCTGGAGGCCCTGGACAGCTACCGCACGCTGTCGCTGGACGCCGAGGTGCCCAGGGCCGAGGACGGGTCGTGCCTCGCCGACACCCTGGGTCTGTGCGACCACGCCCTGGACGTCGCGGTCGACCGGGAGGCCGTGAAACCGGGGCTGCGCCGTCTGCCGGAACGCGAGCGCACCATCCTCTACCTGCGGTTCTTCCGCGACATGACGCAGGACCGGATCGCCGAGGCGCTCGGCATCTCGCAGATGCACGTCTCCCGGCTGATCGCCCAGTGCTGCGAGGAGGTGCGCAGGCAGGCGCTCCAGGAGGCGGCCGGTCAGCCGACGTAGCGCCGCGCCGTCCCTTGCCGCTGGGCACGTTCCAGGGCGGCGAGCCGCCGTTCGATGTCCGGTGGGACGGGCCTGCGCCGGCGCAGTACCCAGGGCAGCCCCCGCGCGGCGTGGGCGAAGGCGCGCAGCGAGGCCCGGTCCCTGGGAACGGTGACCAGCAGATACAGGGTGCGGCGGAGCGCGGAGCCGGCCGGGCGGCGCAGCCAGGTGAACCAGAGGGTGTTCCGCAGTCCGAGGACGCGCCGGGCGGTGCTGTCGCGGACCGGGGACGCGGCGTGGTGGATGACCATCTCGGGGACGTACGCGAGCCACCACCCCGCTCGCATGAGGTCGGTGGCCATCAGCTCCTCCTCGCCGCCGAGCCAGAGCCCCGGGTGGAAGCCGCCCGCCTCGCGGAACGCCTCGGTGCGCATGACGGTCGCCGCCGCCAGGAACGAGCCGATCGCGGGGCCGGGCAGCCATGACGGGCCGGTGAGCGGGGAGTCGCGCAGTTCGGCGACCACGGGGTCGTCCTCGCCGGCGGGCTCGACGACGATCCGCGCGGTGACGGCCGCCAGGCGCGCGTGGGCGTCGAGCCGGTCGGCCGCGATCCGCAGGGCGCCCGGGTCCCACCAGGTGTCGTCGTCGCAGAACGCCACGTACGGCGTGCGGACCTGCTGGACGGCGAGGTTCCGGCCGACGGCGCCCAGGTTCCGGCCGGGGGTGAGCAGCCGCACGTCCGGGAAGTCCCGGGCGACGGCCTCGGCCGTGCCGTCCGGTGAGGCGTTGTCCGTGACGATGACGGCAGGCCGCTCCGGAAGCCGGCCGAGCAGGCGCAGGGTGCGCAGCAGCTCGTCACGGCGGCCGTGCGTGATGATCACCACGGTGACGCGGGGGTCGGGTGCGGGTGGGGCGCCGGGGCTCATCGGTCGTCTCCGTTCGGCGGGGCGCTCTCCAGGAGCCGGATCTGGCTCTCGACCCAGGGCGGCAGCTTCCTGCGCCCGCGCAGGGCGGCGGGGAGCCGTGCCAGGGCCTGGCGCAGGGCGGGTCCGGCGCCGGGCCGGCCACGGGCCCAGCCGCGGGTCAGCCGGGCGGTCTCGCGCAGGGCGACCGGGAGGGGCCGTCTCAGCCAGGCCGTGAGGAGCGCGTTGCGGAGGACGGCGACGGTGCGGCCGGGCCGTTCCCCCGGCTCGGGTCCGTGGTGGGCGACCAGGGTGGGCTCGTAGACGACTCCCCAGCCCGCGGCCGTGAGGTCGTACGCGAGCAGGGTCTCCTCCGCGCCGAAGAAGAGGAGGCCGTGGTAGCCGCCCGCGTCGAGGAAGGCGGAGCGGCGGACGACCGCCGCGCACCCGAGGAAGCCCAGCACCGGCGTTCCGGGCAGGTCCGCGCGGCCGGGGAGCGGCGAGGCGGCGAGCACCCGGTTGAGCGGGTCCGGCTCGCCCGTGGGATGCACCAGAACGCGGGAGGCCAGCAGGCCCAGCTTCGGATGGGTGGCGAAGAGGGCTTCGGCGCTCTTGAGGGCACCCGGCTCCCACCAGGAGTCGTCGTCGCTGAAGGCCACATAGGGCGTGGTGGCCCGGCGCGCGGCCAGGTTGCGGCCGAGGGCGCCGGTGTTGCGGCCCGGGGAGAGCAGCCGCGCACCTCCGGGGTGGCGGCGCACCGCTTCGCCGGTGCCGTCCGTCGATCCGTTGTCGACCACGAGGACGGGCGGTCTCTCCGGCAGGGCGGCCAGCCGGTCCAGGGTTCTGACCAGGCTCTCGCGGCGGTTGCGCGTGATGATCGCGACGGTGGTCCGGCCCTCCCCCTCGGCCGGTCCGCGGGCGGCCTCAGCCATGCCCGGCCGCCTCCTCCGCCGCACCCCGGTACAGGGCGGCCAGGGCGCTGCCCAGCACCTCGTCAACGGTGATGCGCAGGAGCAGCGGGTCCGGTGTGGCGGCGTGCGGGTCGCCGGGCGGGCCCGGGTGCCAGAGCGCGGTGTGCCGGCGGTCCGGGGGCGGGCCCCAGAGCGAAGGTGCGACCGGGCCGAACAGGGTGACGGACCGGGTGCCGTGCGCGAAGGCGAGGTGGGCCGGTCCGGTGTCGCCGCTGACGAGGAGCGCGGCGCGGGCGACGAGTGCGGAGAGGCCGTCGAAGGTGAGGGTGCCCGCGAGCACGTCGGCGGGGTCGAGTCCGGCGCGTCCGGCGACCTCGGCGCACAGTTCCTCCTCGCCCGGGCCGCCGCTGACGACGACGCGGTGTCCGGCGTCCCGGAGCGCCGTCGCGACGGCCGCGTACCGCTCGGCGGGCCAGCGGCGCGCGGGGGCGTCGGCGCCCGGGTGGAGGACC
>NZ_JAAGNI010000185.1 GCF_010550605.1 Streptomyces sp. SID9727 | reverse complement strand
GCCGCTGTCCGGGGCCCGCGCCGTCGCGCCCGGCCCGCTGCTGCCGGCCCGCGCCCGGCTCCTCGTGCACTCCGTGGGACGGAGGGGTCCGCCGCTCGGGGCCTGTGCCCTCTGAGCACGCGCGCCCCGCACCGTACGACCCACCCCACACGGAGAACACCACCATGAGCAAGCGCAACAGCCAGGCCAACAAGTCCGCCGCCCGCGAGCGGCTGCGCGCGGAGCGCGAGCGCCAGGCGAAGAAGGACAAGGCCCGCCGGCAGGTCGTCGTCGCCGGCTCGGCGGTCGGGGTCCTCGTCGTCGTCGCCGGGATCAGCTACGCGGTGATGGAGCTGAACAAGCCGTCCCACTGGGACTCCCTCAAGGACGAGAAGACGGTGGTCGCGCCCAAGAACACCTCGGGCAAGGACGGCACCACCGTCGTCATCGGCAAGGACAGCGCCAAGAAGACCCTGAAGCTGTACGAGGACTCCCGCTGCCCGATCTGCGCCTCGTTCGAGCAGGCCGTCGGCCCGACCGTCACCAAGGACGTCGCGGACGGCAAGTACAAGATCCAGTACATAGGGGCGTCGTTCATCGACGGCGACAGCCTCGGCGGGGACAACCCGTCCGTCGGCACCCGCGGCGAGGGCTCCAAGAACGCCCTGAGCGCGCTGGGCGCCGCGCTGAACGTGAGCACCGACGCGTTCCTGGAGTACAAGAGCGCGCTGTACTCGGCCGAGTTCCACCCGGAGGAGTCCGACGACAAGTTCAAGGACGACAGCTACCTCATCAAGGTGGCCGACTCGGTGAAGGACCTCAAGGGCAACAAGGAGTTCCAGAAGGCCGTCGAGGACGGCACGTACGACGCCTGGGCCCTGAAGATGTCCAAGAGCTTCGACGAGAACAAGGACGACGTGACCGGCACGCCGACCCTCGTCATGGACGGCAAGAAGGTCACCGGCAGCGACGGCAAGAACGCGCCGATGACCGTGGACGACTACAACACGGCGATCGCTGCGGCCCTGAAGGGCTGATTCCTGGCTCCCGCAGGAAGGGGGGCGGACCCGTTCCGGGTGCGCCCCCCTTCCGCATCAGCCCGGGCGCACGCGCACGGCCGTCGAGATCCAGCCACCGAAGGGCGCGTCTCCGGCTGATGACGCCGCCGTTTCGAACGGCTTTCCGCGCGGACGGAATCCGGACACACCGACCACCCGAGCTCACCGATACATGAAGTTCGTGTTCAAAACTTCGGTCCGCGGAGAAGATTTTCTTCCCCTTGCCCCGGTCTGCACCGCGAATCATTGGGCCGGATCACTCCTGCCCCGACATGACATGCGCACGTAATCTCCGGCGTCAGGCGAGGAACCCCCTCCCCTTCCCACGTCCGCGAGGAGCCCCCCGTGCGCACTCCTGCCCGTATATCACCGCGTATGCGCCACCGCGCGATCGGCATCGCCGCCCTGGCCGGAACCCTGGCCCTGGCGCCCCTCACCGTTCCCTCCGGCGCCACCGCCGCGTCCGGCGGCGTCACGGCGGCCAGGTCCGCCGACGCCTGTGCGGACGCCCCGGCCTCCGCAACGGCCCGCCAGTCCCGGCCCAGCGGCTCCCCGCACGCGGCCGACCCGAACGAGCTCACCAGCGCCCAGGCCGCGGCCATCGACCAGCAGATGAGACAGAGACTCGCCGAGCGCCGCCTCACCGGCCCCACGCTCGCCGCCGGCGCGACCATCCCGGTCTACTTCCACGTCATCCACTCCGGCACCACGGGCAAGCTCACCTCGGGCGACATCAGCAGCCAGATGAGCGTGCTGAACGCCGCGTACAGCGGCCAGGGCACCGGGAACACCGCCACCGGCTTCCAGTTCTCGCTGGCCGGCACCGACTACACGGACAACGCGTCCTGGTACAACCTCTCCTCCGGCTCGTCGGCCGAGAAGGCGATGAAGACGGCCCTGCGCAAGGGCGGCAGGAACGCGCTCAACATCTACACCGCCAACCTGGGCGGCGGGCTGCTCGGCTGGGCGACGTTCCCCAGCTCCTACACCTCCAGCCCGTCCATGGACGGCGTCGTCATCCTCGACGCCTCACTGCCCGGCGGCCCCGCGACGCACTACGACGAGGGCGACACCGCGACCCACGAGGTCGGCCACTGGATGGGGCTGTACCACACCTTCCAGGGCGGTTGTAACGGCAACGGCGACTACGTGGCCGACACCCCCGCAGAGAAGAGCGCCGCCTACGAGTGCCCGACCGGCCGCGACACCTGCACCAACAAGACCGGCGCCGACCCCATCCACAACTTCATGGACTACACCTACGACTCCTGCATGTACCAGTTCACCCCGGGCCAGGTGCAGCGCATGAGCGACAGCTGGGCCGCCTACCGCGGCTGACCGCAGCCTGCCCCGGAGGGCTCCGCACGCCCCGGCGCGCGGAGCCCTTCGCGCGTCACAGCGTGGCGAGGAACCCGATCGCGACCTTCCAGGCCAGCTCCGCCGCCTCCCGGTCGAAGTCCGGCAGCTCCGGGTCGGTGAAGAGGTGGCCGGCGCCCGGGTAGCGGTAGACCTCCACGTCCGCCCCGGTCCGCTGCATGTCCAGGTACCAGGAGTTCAGCCAGTCGGCCGTCTCGTACGGGTCGGGGTCGGCGACGTGCAGCTGTACGGGCAGCTCGTCCACCGAGGCGTTCTCGGCGATGTCCGAGGTGCCGTGGAGGAGCAGCAGCCCGCGTGCCTTCTCGTCGCCGAGGGCCAGCGTCTGGGCGACCGAGGCGCCGAGCGAGAAGCCGGCGTACACGAGGCCCTGGTCGGAGTAGGGCGCGGCGGCGAGCACGGCCCGCTTCAGCAGCTCCTCCTTGCCGGTCTCCTCCCGGAACGCCTCCGCTTCCTCCACCGAATCAAAGGTGTGCCCGTCGAACAGATCGGGCACGCGCACCTCGTGCCCTGCGGCGCGCAGCCGTTCGGCTGCGGCGTGCACGGCGGGGCGCAGACCGTACATCGAGTGGAAAAGCATGATGTTCATGACGCCCATGGTGCCAGTTGCGTTCGAAGGGATGGAGAGCGACAGCATGGAGAGTGTTCTGCGGCCGCTGATCGTCCTCGGCGGCTCGGTGGTGATCACCCTGGCGGCGGGCTGGTTCTTCGACTTCCTGCTGAGGCGCACCGACGCCCGGCACCACGACACCCCGCTGTGGGGGCTGCTGCGGCGCTGCCGCATACCGTTCCAGCTGGTCATGTGCGCGGCGCTGCTGCGCGGTACGTACGACCGGACCGGTCTCGGGGCGGTCCAGGACCACCGGGTGGGCATCGGCCGGCTGCTGACGCTGGTGCTGATCGGCGCGTCGGCCTGGCTGGTGGTGCGGATCGCCATCGCGGTCGTGGACTCCGTGTACGCGCGCTACGCGGCGGCCCACAACCGGGACCCGGCACGGGTGCGGCGGGTGCGGACGCAGGTGACGCTGATCCAGCGGGTCGTCGTCGCGATCGTGACGATCCTGGCCGTCGCGGCCATGCTGCTGACGTTCCCCGAGATGCAGGCGGTCGGCACCTCGATGCTGGCCTCGGCCGGTCTCGTCGGCATCGTCGCCGGTGTCGCCGCCCAGTCCACGCTGGGCAACCTCTTCGCGGGCCTCCAGATCGCGTTCGGCGACATGGTCCGCATCGGCGACACCGTGGTGGTGGACGGCGAGTGGGGCACGATCGAGGAGATCACACTGACCTTCCTCGCGGTGCGTACGTGGGACGAGCGGCGGATCACCATGCCGGTCTCGTACTTCACGGGCAAGCCGTTCGAGAACTGGTCGCGCGGCGGGGCGCAGATGACCGGCTCGGTCTTCTTCCACCTCGACCACTCGGCGCCGATCGAGGCGATGCGCGACAAGCTGCGGGACATCCTCGGCGAGTGCGCCGCCTGGGACGGCCGGAACTGGTCCCTGGCCGTCACGGACACCACCCCGACGACGATCCAGGTGCGCGCGGTCGTCACGGCGAAGGACGCGGACGACATCTGGACGGCGCGCTGCGCGGTCCGGGAACAGCTGATCGGCTGGCTGCGCGACCACCACCCGTACGCGCTGCCCCGGGTCGCGACGGCCCCCGCCGCGCTCCCGCCCGGCGACGCGTGGCCGTGGGTGAACGGCAAGGACGAGAAGTCCGCGAGCAGCTGGAACAGGACCCCGCGTACCGGCCGGGGCTGACCGCGTCGGAACAGGCCCTCAGCGCAGGCTGCGTACGTCCAGCTGCCGCAGGACCCGGTCCACGACCTCCGGGTCCGCGCCGGGCTCGCTGCGCGCGGAGAGCACGGCGTGGCGGGCGGCCGACATCATCTCGCGCTGGACACGGCTGACCACCTGGAACCGCTCGACGCGCCTGGCGTAGGCGTCCCGCCGTTCGTCGTCCACCATCTCCGGGCTGATCCGCGCCCCCACGTCGTACGCCAGCCGGTGCAGCCGGTCGGCCACGTCCTCGGGCAGGTCCTCGGTCTCCTCGATCTTCTTCAGCCGCTCCCGGGCCGCCTTGGCCGCCCGGACCGCGAGGTCCTTCTCCAGGGCCGCCTCGGCGTCCGTGTCCGCGCGCACCCCGAGCCGCCGCACCAGCCAGGGCAGCGTCAGCCCCTGGAAGACCAGGGTCACCATGATCACGGAGAACGCGATGAACACGATCTCGTCGCGGCCGGGGAACGGCTTGCCGTCGTCCGTCTCCAGCGGGATCGCGAGGGCCAGCGCGACGGAGGCCACCCCGCGCATCCCGGCCCACCACATGATCACGGTCTCCCGCCAGCTGGTGGGGATCTCCTCGCTGACGTCCCGCCGGGTGTGCAGCCGCTTCGCGAGCCAGGTGGCCGGCAGCAGGTACAGCAGCCGTACGCCGACGACGACCGCCACGACCACGAGGCCCCAGCCGGCCGTCTCCAGCAGGCGCCCGTCGGCGGTGCCGAACACGTTGTGCAGTTCGAGGCCGATGAGCCCGAAGGCGATCCCGGTGACGAGGGTGTCGACGATGTCCCAGAAGGTGCGTCCGGTGAGCCGGCCGAGGACGTCGTCGGCGTCGGCGGTGTGCTCCGCGAGGAACATCGCGGTCATGAGGACGGCGAGCACGCCGGAGCCCATCAGCTCCTCGGCGAGCACGTAGCTGACGAACGGCACCAGCAGGGTCAGCCCGACCTGGAGGGTGGCGTCGCCGAGCAGCCCCATGAGCTTGATGGTGAGCCAGCCGAGCGCGACGCCCACCACGACGGCGACCACCGCGGACAGCACGAGCAGCCCGAACGCCTCGGGCCACGAGAAGGTCCCGCTGACAGCCGCCGCGATGGCCACGTGGTACAGCACGATCGCGGTGACGTCGTTGAACAGCCCCTCGCCCTCCAGGATGGAGACGAGCCGCCGGGGCAGCCCGAC
>NZ_JAAGNI010000175.1 GCF_010550605.1 Streptomyces sp. SID9727 | reverse complement strand
GCCGCCCGGTACGGACCGGTCCGCCGGAGCCGGGGCGCGGCCGGAGGACGGCGGGTCCCTGTGGCGGCTGCTGCTGCCGGTGCTCGTGGGCCCCGGGCGGACCGGCCGCTACCGCACCACGCCGCCACGGCCCCGCGCCGAAGCCGTGCGGGCCGCGTGACATGCCCTCCGCCCCCACCGCGCCGGCCCGGCGCCTCTTCGCGGAACGTCCCGCGCTTCGCCCACCGCAGGACGGCTCGGCCGCTCCCGCCGATGTCCTGGCCACGCTGCTCGGCCTGCTGGCCGACGTCACCGGACGCGAGGCGTGCACCCTGCACCCCTGGCAGCCGTTCCCGGAGATCGGCCTGGACTCGCTGCTCGGCACGGAGTTCGTGGCGACCGTCAACGCCCGCTTCGGCACCGCCATTAAGGGCGCGGCCGTCCTGGACCACCCCAGCCTCGAAGCGTTCGCCGTGTATGTGGCGCGGGAGACGCGGTGCGCGGCGGCCCCGCCCGTCACCGCCCCGGCCGCGCCGCCGTGCCGTCCGCTGCCGTCGGCCGACGAGCTGCGCGAGGAGCTGGCGCAGGTCCTGGCCTGTGATCCGTGGGACCTGGACCCGTGCACCCCGTTCAGCGATCTGGGCGTCGACGCGCGGGCGGGCGCGGAGTTCATGACGGCGGTCAACCGGCTGTACGGACTACGGGAGCGCGCCGTCGTCCTCCACGACCATCCGGACCTGACCGCACTCGCCGCTCACCTCGCCACCGCCTGAGCGCCGGCCGCCGCGTTCAGCCGGCGGGACAGTTCCAGCTGCTGCCGGCCCAGCTCGTCCACCCGGCGGCGCAACCGGTCCAGCTCGTCCAGGACGCCGGGGGCCACGGGCGCGCACAGGCCGGGGGAGTGGGTGAGCACCGACTCCAGACGGCCGCGCAGCGCCGGGCCCGGTTCGATGCCGAGGGCGGCGACCAGGCGGCGCCGGGCCCGCTCGTACACGCCGAGGGCCTCGGCCTGGCGGCCGCTGCGGTACAGGGCCACCATGAGCAGGTCGTAGAAGCGCTCGCGCAGCGGGTGGTCGGCGGTCAGCCGTTCCAGGTCGCCGATGCACTCGCCGTGCCGCTCGCAGCGCAGGTTCGCCTCGTACAGGGCCTCCAGCGTGGTGAGCCGCATCTCGTCCAGCCGGTCGGCCTCCGCCGCGCACACCGGTCCCCTGCGGCAGTCCTGGAGCGCCGGGCCGCGCCACAGCTCCAGGGCGCCGCGCAGGATCTGCGCCGCCCGTGCCGGGTCGGTGGCGACGGCCGCCCGCCCCTCGGCCGAGCGCCGGGTGAAGCGCTGGACGTCGGTGGAGGCGCCGCCCAGGTCGAGCAGATAGCCCGTCGGCAGGGTGCTGATCCACACATGGCCGTACTCCCCGGGCGAGGGCAGCAACCGCCGGAGCCGGGCCACATGGGCCTGAAGGGCGTTCGCCGCGTTGCCGGGTGGCGCCCCGTCCCACAGCTCCGCCGCCAGCCGGTCCACGTCGAGCAGCACCCCGGCGTGCGTGACGAACGCGGCGAGCAGCGCCCGCTGCTTGGAACCGGCCGGGACGATGACCGCGCCTCCGGTGGCGTCGTGGACCATGACCGGACCCAGCAGCCGGAATTCGACGGGGCTGTGCGCGGCGGCGGACCGCGCCGCCTTCGGGCGCGGAGTGGCGAGGACGCTCATCGGGTGGCTCTCCCTCGGAATCCGGTCACGGCATGGACGGTAACGACCGGCCGGTGGCCGGGGGAGACCGCCCGAGCACCCCTCCAGCCGTCGTCTGCGTGTTCTTGAGGCGGCGCTCCGCGGGCCGCAATCCGGGCGCAAGCCCAGGTTGGAAAGCTGCTCGAACGCTGAACGAGAGAACGAGGCGCCCGGTCCGCGCGGGGCTAGCGTGCCTGGCGCCGACGGCTTTCGGCCACGGGGGCGAAGGCGCCGGCGCACGCGATCACGGCCGGGCCCACCCTGGCCGGTCCTTGGGGAGGCCACCGTGCGAATACAGGTTCTGGGTCCGTTGAGCGCCGAGGTCAACGGGATGTCGATCGTGCCCACCGCGGGCAAGCCGCGACAGCTCCTCGCGCTGCTCGCCTTCCACCCGGGCCGCGTCGTGCCCGTACCCACCCTCATGGAAGAGATCTGGGGCAGCAACTCGCCGCAGAGCGCCATGACCACCCTGCAGACCTACATCCTCCAGTTGCGCCGCCGGCTCGGCACCGCCATGGGGCCCGACACCCCCGGCGCCGCCAAGGAGGTCCTGGCCACCCGGCACGGCGGCTACCTGCTCCAGGTCCCGCAGGACGCCGTCGACGTGCACCGTTACGAGGAGCTGGTGACGGCCGGGCGCGGCGCCTTCGACCGGGGCGAGGACGCCCGGGCGTCCGCGCTGTTCGGCGAGGCGCTCGCCATGTGGCAGGGCTCCGCGCTGGTCGACGTACGGCTGGGCCCCGTCCTCGACATCGAGGTGATGCGGCTGGAGGAGTCGCGTCTGGTCACCGTCGAGCGGCGCATCGACGCGGATCTGCGCTGCGGCCGGCACACCGAGGTCCTGGCCGAGCTCACCGACCTGGTCATGCGTCACCCCCAGCACGAGGGGCTGCACTCGCAGGCGATGGTCGCCCTCTACCGGTCGGGCCGGCAGGCCACCGCCCTCGACGTCTACCGCAGGCTGAGGCTGCGCCTCGTGGAGGAACTGGGCGTCGAGCCGTCGCCGCAGATGCAGCGGTTGCACCGGGCGATGCTCACCGTCGACCCCGCGCTCGACGTGCTCAGCGGTCCGCGCGGACTGTCCACGTTCGATCTGTACGCGGCCTGAGCCCTGGTCCAGCACCGTTCGAGTGGGAGTTGCCAGGCTGCGGTCGGGGAGGGCCCAGGCCGAGGGCCCGGACTCCTACGTGAGAGGACGGCCCATGTCCGACGAACGGCCCGTACGGCTCCACTGCTTCGCGCACGCCGGAGCGGGCGTCTCCGCCTTCTACGGCTGGGGCCCGCGCCTCGGCCCCGGCGTCGAGACCGTGCCGCACCTGCTGCCCGGCCGCGAACGCCGGCGCTCCGAGCCCCGCCTCACCCGCCCCGCGGACCTGCTCGCCGACCAGCTGCCGCGCTTCACCGGAGAGGGCGGCGAAGCACCGTACATCCTGTACGGGCACAGCCTCGGCGCCCTCGTCGCGTACAGCGTCACCCGGGCCCTGCACGAGGCGGGGCTGCCGGGCCCCGCGCTGGTCGTCGTCGGCGCCTGCCCCCCGCCCGACGAGCTGTCCGCCCTGGCCGACCAGTGCCGGGCGGGCGACGAGGAACTGCTGCGCCTGTTGGGCGAGGCCAACGCCCTGCCCATGCGCGCCCGGCCCGGCGACATATGGCACCAGGCCGTGCTGCCGGTGCTCCGCGACGACCTCGTCCTCGCCCACGAGCTGCGGACAGCCGCCCGTGAACCCTCGCCGGCCTCGCCGCTCGCGGTCCCCGTCCTCGCGGTGGCCGGTGCCGACGACCCGCTGGCACAGCCCGGGGCGATGGCGCAGTGGCGCGCCTGGACCACCGGCCCCTTCGCCGTCCGCACCGTGCCCGGCGACCACTTCTTCCTGCGGGGCCACGAGCTGCCCCGGCTGGTGGGGCGCGCCGCACGCGTGGTGCGCCGTCTCGCGCCGCAGCCGGCGGGTGTCCGATGAGGCGGGTCGTCATCACCGGTATCGGGGTGGTCGCCCCGGGCGGCACCGGCACCGCCGCGTTCTGGGCGCTGCTGACGGAGGGCCGTACGGCCACCCGCCGCATCACCCGCTTCGACGCCACGTCGTTCCGCTCCCGGATCGCCGCCGAGGCCGACTTCGACCCCGCGCACCACGGCTTCGACGCCGGGGAGGCCCACCGCCTGGACCGGGTCGCGCAGTTCGCGCTCACCGCCGCCCGCGAGGCCGTCGCCGACAGCGGCCTCGACCTGGCGGCCGGGGGCGAGCGTACCGGCGTCTCCCTGGGCACCGCGGTCGGCTGCAGCAGCGGGCTCGACGAGGTGTACGCGCACGTCAGCGAGGGCGGCGAGCGCTGGCTGCTGGACCCGGCCCGCGCGGAGGAACGGCTCGGGGACTACCTGGTGCCGAGCTCCGTGGCCGCCGAGGTCGCCCGGGACGCGGGGGCGCTCGGCCCCGTCGCCGTCGTCTCCACCGGGTGCACCTCGGGACTGGACTCGCTCGGGCACGCCGCGGAGCTCATCCGGGAGGGCAGCGCCGACGTGATGCTGGCCGGCGCGTCCGAGGCGCCGATCACCCCGATCACCCTGGCCTCCTTCGACGCGATCCGCGCCACCTCCGCGCGCAACGACGAGCCGGAGACCGCCTCGCGCCCCTTCGACCGGACCCGGGGCGGCTTCGTCCTCGGCGAGGGCAGCGCCGTGCTCGTCCTGGAGGAGTACACGCACGCGGTGCGCAGAGGGGCGCACGTGTACGCCGAAATCGCGGGGTTCGCCAGCCGCTCGAACGCGTACCACATGACCGGACTGCGCCTGGACGGGCGGGAGATGGCCGAGGCCGTCCGGACCGCGCTGGACGAGGCGCGGCTCGATCCGACCGCGGTGGACTACGTCAACGCGCACGGCTCGGGGACGAAGCAGAACGACAAGCACGAGACGGCCGCGTTCAAGGCGAGCCTCGGCGAGCACGCCTACCGGGTGCCCGTCAGCTCCATCAAGTCGATGATCGGGCACTCGCTCGGCGCGATCGGCTCCCTGGAGATCGCCGCGTGCGCGCTGGCCATCGAGCACGACACGGTGCCGCCCACCGCCAATCTGCACGAGCCCGACCCGGGCTGCGACCTCGACTACGTACCGCTCGTCGCCCGCGAGCAGCGCACCGACACCGTCCTCAGCGTCGGCAGCGGATTCGGCGGGTTCCAGAGCGCGATGGTGCTCACCGCACCCCGGACGGAGGCGCGCCGATGACCGCCCCCGCACCCGTCCGCACCGCGACCGCGACCGCGGCCGTCACCGGCATCGGCATCGCCGCACCCGGCGGCGTCGGCACCGAGACCTGGTGGTCGGCGGTCCTGCGCGGTCACCGCGCCATCGGCCCCGTCACCCGGTTCGACGCCTCGGGCTACCCGGCCGTCCTCGCCGGCGAGGTCACCGGCTTCGAGGACGCGGCGCACGTGCCCTCCAAGCTGCTGCCGCAGACCGACCGGGTGACCCGGCTCGCCCTCGCGGCGGCGGCCGAGGCCATCACCGATGCGGACATCGACCCGGCGGCCCTGCCCGAGTACGGCATGGGCGTCGTCACCGCCAACGGCGCGGGCGGCTTCGAGTTCGGCCAGCGCGAGCTCCAGGAGCTGTGGAGCAAGGGCAGCCGGTACGTGGGCGCCTTCCAGTCGTTCGCCTGGTTCTACGCCGCCAACTCCGGGCAGATCTCCATCCGGCACGGCCTGCGCGGCCCCAGCGGTGTCGTCGTCTCCGAGCAGGCGGGCGGCCTCGACGCGATGGCCCAGGCCCGGCGCCAGCTGCGCAAGGGCGGCCGGGCCGTCCTCACCGGAGGCTTCGACGCGACGGTGTGCCCGTGGGGCTTCACCGCCCACCTCGCCGCCGGGGGCCTGAGCACCCGGCGCGACCCGGCCGGCGCCTACCTCCCGTTCTCCGCCGACGCCTCGGGACACGTCGTGGGGGAGGGCGGCGCCCTGCTCGTCGCGGAGGACGGCGACGCCGCGCACGCCCGGGGCGCCCGCGTCCTCGGCACCGTCGAGGGCTGCGCCGCCACCTTCGACCCGGCGCCCGGACGCGGCG
>NZ_JAAGNI010000159.1 GCF_010550605.1 Streptomyces sp. SID9727 | reverse complement strand
GCCAGGGCCGACGGGGCCATCGGCGCGGCCGGCTGGGGCTGCGCGCACTGAGGCCGGGGCGGCCGGGGGAGCGAGCGTCGCCCGGGCCAAGGGCAGATGAACGGGGTCCGACGGGACCGGTCAGGGATCGCCGTATCTGACAGGATGAACGGCGTATCAAGAGCGTGAACAGCAGTGAGGAGAACGCGGTGTCTGCAATGTCGGCGGGCCGGTCCGCCCTGCGGATGGGGCCCGCGGAGCTGGTGCAGGCGGCGGCCATGGCCCGCCGCTTCTACCTCGAGGGCAAGTCCAAGATCCAGATCGCCGAGGAGTTCGGCGTCAGCCGCTTCAAGGTGGCCCGCGTCCTGGAGACCGCCCTGGAGCGCGACCTCGTACGCATCGAGATCCGGGTCCCGGCCGAGCTGGACGCCGAGCGCTCCGACGCGCTCCGGGCCCGCTACGGGCTGCGGCACGCGGTCGTCGTGGAGTCCCCGGCGGAGGAGCAGGACGACGCGGCCGACCCGGAGAACCTGGGCGAGGTCGCGGCCGACCTGCTCGGCGAACTGGTGAACGAGGGCGATGTGCTCGGGCTCGCCTGGGGCCGCTCCACCATCCACATGGCCGCCGCGCTGGACCGGCTGCCCCCGTGCACGGTCGTGCAGCTCACCGGGGTGTACGACGCGGGCACCGCCGAGCGCGGTTCGGTCGAGGCGGTACGGCGCGCCGCCCAGGTCTCCGGCGGGGAGGCGCACCCGATCTACGCGCCGATGCTGCTGCCGGACCCGGCGACGGCCGCCGCGCTGCGCCACCAGACGGGGATCGCCCGCGCCTTCGAGTACTTCGACAAGGTGACGGTCGCGGCCGTCTCCATCGGGTCCTGGGAGCCCGGCATCTCGACCGTGCACGACATGCTCTCCGACGAGGAGCGCCGGCACTACGCCTCGCTCGGGGTCGCCGCCGAGATGTCGGCCCACCTCTTCGACGCCGAGGGCCGCCGGGTCGGCCGGGACCTCGGCGAGCGGTGCATCACCGTCGAGGCGGACCGGCTGCGCCGGATCCCCGAGGTGGTGGCGATCGCGGGCGGGCAGCGCAAGGCCGCCGCGATCGGCGCGGTGCTGCGGTCCGGCCTGGTCACCAGCCTGGTCACGGACACCGCCGCCGCCGACTACCTGCTGACCGAGTCGGCCGCCCCGCGCCGCCCGGCCCTGGAGCGCGCGGACCCGGACGGCGACTGAGACGTACGGGCACACGGGAGAGGGGCGAGCGGTCACGGACCGCTCGCCCCTCTCCCGTACCTCCGGCGCTCAGTCCTGGGAGACGCCCAGGACCGTGGACTCCAGATACTGCTCCGGCTGCTCGTACTGGCTGACGTCGGCCGGGTTGTAGCGGGGGGTCTGCCGGGACCAGTCGAGATTGCCGCGCATCCAGCTGCGCATGCCGTCGAGATAGGGCTCCAGCGTCCCCGCGAGCTGCGGATACGCCTCCAGCAGTTCGCGCTCCGCCGTCAGGAAGCGCTCCGTCTCGACGGCGAGCTCCGCGCAGACGTGCTCCAGCGCCTGCTGTTTGCCGTAGCCGCGGTGGTGGCGGACCAGGTGGACGAGGTTGTGGATCTCGCCGAGCACCTGCTCCTTCTCGTACGAGTAGACGTCATTGGCCCAGCAGACGTGGTTGCAGGACGCTTCGAGGGCGGTGATGAACCGGGGGTCGTTGTGGATCGAGGAAGGCGCCTCGATGCCCGCGACGATCTCTATCAGGTCCATGCAGACGATGATCGCGCCGGTGTGACGGCGCTTCTCTATGTACAGCTCCTCCGACGGCACCACGCCCGCGGCCCGGTTCCCGGCCTCCCAGGTGGTGGCGGTGGTGAGGTACTTCTTCAGGTGCCAGGCGAACCTGCGCCGCCAGTGCACCGCCGCGGTCGGCGTCGTGCGTTGCCACAGGTCGATGAGGGCCACCACGGCGGCGGGCAGCTCCTCGTTCTCCAGCACTCCGGTGCGGGTGCCCTCGACCACCGCCAGCATCAGGGCGACGACGTCCCGCACCCGCTCCGGGCTGCGCCCGAGGTGGCCGTCGTCGAGCTGGTCGTCCACGAGGAAGAGCCAGACGAACCAGTCGGCGACCAGGTCGAGATTCTCACTGTCGGCGGTCGGGTAGACCATGCCGACGAAGGCGCCGAAGTCGGCCTGCTCGAAGCGCTCCCTGGCCGAATCCCGGTGCACAAGGCCGGTGTTGCGCGTCCAGGTGTCCAGATGCTTCCGTACGTGGGCGACGTGCGGGTTCGTCCGCTGGGGGAACGGGCAGTAGATGTCCGGCAGTTCGTTCTCCACGGGCGGATCGTGATCCTCTCCGGTCGTACGGGTGACGGAAGTTGAGCATGATCCGTCCGTTCCTCCGGGGCGTTGTGGTGACCCACGGGACCTGCGGGTTTGAAGCTACCTGACCCCCTGTCACCAGGTCCAGGGCAGATGATCGGGAATGGTTGAAAGCTGTTCCGGTAAGGTCTCGGGGCAAGGCAGGTGGCACTTGCCCGGGACTCCCGCAGCGGTTCTTTCGTCTTCCTTCGTAGGAACATACGAGCGTGGGAGTCATTTGCTGTGTCTTCGTGGAAGCGACCTGCGCCATTTCGTATGAAAAAATGAGTGTTATGCGTTTTATTGAGCCCGGCACCGGTCGCTACACAGAGTCCCCCTCGGTCCCGTACGACCTCACGTACGACGACGTCTTCATGGTCCCGGGCCGGTCGGCGGTCGGATCGCGCCAGGGTGTCGACCTCTCCTCTCCCGACGGCAGCGGCACCACCATCCCCCTCGTGGTCGCGAACATGACCGCGATCGCGGGCCGCCGGATGGCCGAGACCATCGCCCGCCGCGGCGGCCTCGTCGTCATCCCGCAGGACATCCCGATCGAGGTCGTCACCGAGGTCATCTCCTGGGTCAAGACGCGCCACCTGGTGCTCGACACGCCCATCGAGCTGTCGCCGGGCCAGACGGTCGCCGACGCGCTGTCCCTGCTGCACAAGCGCGCGCACGGCGCCGGTGTCGTCGTGGACGCCGACCGCCGGCCCGTCGGCGTGGTCACCGACCACGACCTGTCCGGCGTCGACCGCTTCACCCAGCTCTCCGAGGTCATGTCCAAGGACCTGGTCGTGCTGGACGCGGACATCGACCCGCGCGACGCCTTCAACAAGCTGGACGGCGCCAACCGCAAGCTCGCCCCCGCCGTCGACGCGGACGGCCGCCTCGTCGGCATCCTCACCCGCAAGGGCGCCCTGCGCGCCACGCTCTACAGCCCCGCGACGGACGCGGCCGGCAAGCTCCGGATCGCCGCCGCCGTCGGCATCAACGGCGACGTGGCCGGCAAGGCGAAGCAGCTCCTCGACGCCGGGGTGGACACCCTCGTCGTGGACACCGCGCACGGCCACCAGGAGTCCATGATCAACGCGGTGCGCGCGGTCCGGGCGCTGGACCCGCAGGTGCCGATCGTGGCGGGCAACATCGTCGCCGCCGAGGGCGTGCGCGACCTCATCGAGGCCGGGGCGGACATCATCAAGGTCGGCGTCGGACCCGGCGCCATGTGCACCACCCGCATGATGACCGGCGTGGGCCGCCCCCAGTTCTCGGCCGTGCTGGAGTGCGCCGCCGAGGCGAAGAAGTACGGCAAGCACGTCTGGGCCGACGGCGGGGTCCGCCACCCGCGCGACGTGGCCATGGCACTCGCGGCCGGCGCGTCCAACGTGATGATCGGCTCCTGGTTCGCCGGCACGTACGAGTCCCCGGGCGACCTCCAGCAGGCCGCCGACGGGCGCTTCTACAAGGAGTCCTTCGGCATGGCGTCCGCGCGCGCCGTGAAGAACCGGACCTCCGACGAGTCCGCGTACGACCGGGCCCGCAAGGCCCTCTTCGAGGAGGGCATCTCCACCTCGCGGATGTTCCTGGACCCGGCGCGCCCCGGTGTCGAGGACCTGGTCGACTCGATCATCGCGGGCGTCCGCTCCTCCTGCACGTACGCGGGCGCGGCCTCCCTCGCGGAGTTCGCCGAGAAGGCCGTCGTCGGCGTCCAGAGCGCCGCCGGCTACGCGGAGGGCAAGCCGCTGCACGCCAGCTGGAGCTGACCCGTGGTCTACTGCCGGGGGGCGGCGGCTGCCGCTCCCCGGCACAGTCATGCCCGGCTCCGTCCGTGCCCCGCAGAGAAGTGACCCGTACGACGTGCGACTGAACGACCTCGACGAACGCATCGTCCACGCCCTGGCCGAGGACGCCCGCCGCTCCTACGCCGACATCGGCTCGATCATCGGCCTGTCCGCGCCCGCCGTGAAGCGCCGGGTGGACCGGCTGCGCGCCGAGGGGGCCATCACCGGGTTCACGGTGCGGGTCGACCCGGCCGCGCTCGGCTGGGAGACCGAGGGGTACATCGAGATCTACTGCAGCCGCAACACGTCCCCGGAGTCCATCAAGCAGGGCCTCGCCCGCTATCCCGAGGTCGCCTCCGCGTCCACGGTCACCGGTGACGCGGACGCGCTGGTCCAGGTCTTCGCGGCGGACATGCGGCACTTCGAACAGGTCCTGGAGCGGATCGCGGGGGAGCCGTACGTGGAACGGACGAAGTCCGTGCTGGTGCTCTCGCCGCTGTTGCGGCGGTACTCGTCGGGGTCCCCGGGGTAGCAGGCCGTCCGCAGGGCCGGCCCGGTCCTCCGCGAGGGTTCCGTCCTCACACGCCGGACGCGCGGGAATGCCGTCGGTCTCGCGCAACGAATCGCCGTCCCCCGCCCGAATCGCGCAACGGATCGGCCGTCGGTGCGCAACGGTCGCGCCTTGTCCGGGCCGAATCGCGGAACGTACCGTTTCTACGTCCCCGCCCCGCCCGTATCGCCCGAGGTCAGCCATGCCGTCGTTGCGCACCGCCCTGCTCCAGAGCTCCGGGCGTCCCGGCTCGGTCGCCGGCTCCGTGGAGCTGCTTGCGGATGCCGCGCGCCGCGCCGCCGGAACCGGGGCCCGGCTCCTGGTCTGCCCCGAGCTGTACCTCACCGGGTACGCGATCGGCGACGACGTCCCGCGGCTGGCCGAGACGGCCGACGGGCCCGCCGCCCGCGCCGTCGCGGAGATCGCCGTGCGGCACGGGATCGCCGTGCACTACGGCTATCCCGAGCGCGACGGCGACACCCTGTACAACTCCGCGCAGCTCATCGGCCCCGACGGCAGCACGCTCGCCAACTACCGCAAGACCCACCTCTTCGGGGACTTCGAGCAGCACTGGTTCACCCCCGGCGGGCAGCCCGTGGTCCAGGCCGAGCTGGACGGCGTCCGGATCGGCCTGCTGACCTGCTACGACGTCGAGTTCCCGGAGAACGTGCGGGCGCACGCCCTGGCCGGCACCGACCTCCTGCTCGTCCCGACCGCGCTGATGCACCCCTTCTCGTTCGTCGCCGAGTCCCTCGTCCCGGTCCGCGCCTTCGAGAGCCAGCTCTACATCGCGTACGTCAACCGCACCGGCCCGGAAGGCGCGTTCGACTTCACCGGGCTGAGCTGCCTGGCCGGTCCCGACGGCACGGTCCGGGCCCGTGCGGGGCGGGGCGACGAACTGCTCACCGCCGATGTCGACCTCGCCCTGCTCGCGGACTCGCGGGCCGCCAACCCCTATCTCCGCGACCGCCGCCCCGGGCTGTACGGCTCCCTCGTCTGAGCCCGCCCGTCCCTCTTCACGTCTTCGCCCGTCCCGCAAGGAGCCCGTACGCCATGACCGCCGTGCCCCCCGCCGTTCAGCACCCCGAGGAAGCGGCCCCGCCGATCACCATGTTCGGCCCGGACTTCCCGTACGCGTACGACGACTTCCTCGCCCACCCGGCGGGCCTGGGCCAGATACCGGCGACGGAGCACGGCACGGAGGTGGCCGTCATCGGCGGCGGGCTCTCCGGCATCATCACCGCGTACGAACTGATGAAGATGGGCCTGAAGCCGGTCGTGTACGAGGCCGACCGCATCGGGGGACGGCTGCGCACCGTCGAGTTCGAGGGCTGCGCCACCGACGGTGAACCGCTCACCGCCGAGATGGGCGCGATGCGCTTCCCGCCCTCCTCGACCGCCCTCCAGCACTACATCGACCTCGTGGGCCTGGAGACGAAGCCGTTCCCCAACCCGCTCTGCCCGGCCACCCCTTCGACCGTGGTCGACCTCAAGGGCGAGTCGCACTACGCCAGGACCATCGACGAACTCCCGCAGGTCTACCGCGATGTGATGGACGCCTGGAACCGCTGCCTGGAGGAGGGCGCCGACTTCTCCGACATGAACCGGGCGATGCGCGAGCGCGACGTGGACCGGATCAGGGAGATCTGGTCCCGGCTGGTCGAGAAGCTGGACAACCAGACCTTCTACGGCTTCCTCTGCGCATCCGACGCCTTCAAGTCCTTCCGGCACCGCGAGATCTTCGGCCAGGTCGGCTTCGGCACCGGCGGCTGGGACACCGACTTCCCCAACTCCATCCTGGAGATCCTGCGCGTCGTCTACACCGAGGCGGACGACCACCACCGCTCCATCGTCGGCGGCAGCCAGCAGCTCCCGCTGCGGCTGTGGGAACGCGAGCCGCGGAAGATCGTCCACTGGCCGCTCGGCACCTCGCTGTCCTCGCTGCACGGCGGCGAGCCGCGCGGGGCCGTCACCCGGCTGAACCGCACGGCCGGCAACCGGATCACCGTCACCGACGCCTCCGGCGACATCCGCACCTTCCGGGCGGCCGTCTTCACCGGGCAGTCCTGGCTGCTGCTCTCCAAGATCGCCTGCGACGACGCGCTCTTCCCGATCGACCACTGGACGGCGATGGAGCGCACCCACTACATGGAGTCGTCCAAGCTGTTCGTGCCCGTCGACCGGCCGTTCTGGCTGGACAGGGACGAGACCACCGGCCGCGACACGATGTCGATGACGCTGACCGACCGGATGACCCGGGGCACGTATCTGCTGGACGACGGGCCGGACCGGCCGGCGAGCATCTGCCTCTCGTACACCTGGTGCGACGACAGCCTGAAGTGGCTGCCGCTCTCGGCGGCCGAGCGGATGGACGTCATGCTGAAGTCGCTCGGCGAGATCTACCCGAACGTCGACATCCGCGGCCACATCACCGGCAACCCGGTCACCGTCTCCTGGGAGAACGAGCCGTGGTTCATGGGCGCGTTCAAGGCCAACCTGCCCGGCCACTACCGCTACCAGCGGCGCCTGTTCACCCACTTCATGCAGGACCGGCTGCCCGCCGACAAGCGGGGCCTGTTCCTGGCCGGCGACGACATCTCCTGGACGGCGGGCTGGGCCGAGGGCGCCGTGCAGACCGCGCTGAACGCGGTGTGGGGCGTGATGACCCACTTCGGCGGCGCGACCGACGCGACCAACCCCGGCCCCGGCGACCGCTTCGACGAGCTGGCCCCGGTCGAACTCCCCGAGGACTGAGCGGGCGCCCCGGTCACGAATCCGTGGCCGGGCGCTCCTCGTCGTAGGCGGACGTGCCCGAGTCGAGCAGCGGCTCCTGCGTCTTGAGGTGCGCCGGGGCGAACGCCCGCAGCACGTGGTAGCCGGTGATCACGACGATGGTGCCGAGGGCGATCCCGCTCAGCTCGAAGTTGTCCGTGATCTTCAGGCTGACCCCGCCGACGCCGATGATGATGCCCGCCGCCGCCGGCACCAGGTTCAGCGGATTGCGCAGGTCCACCTTGGCGTTCAGCCAGATCTGGGCGCCGAGCAGGCCGATCATGCCGTACAGGATGACGGTGATCCCGCCCAGCACCCCGCCGGGGATGGCGGCGACGACGGCGCCGAACTTCGGACAGAGACCGAAGAGCAGGGCGAAGCAGGCGGCGGCCCAGTAGGCGGCGGTGGAGTACACCCGGGTCGCGGCCATCACGCCGATGTTCTCGGAGTACGTGGTGTTCGGCGGACCGCCCACCGCCGTCGACAGCATCGAAGCGGCACCGTCGGCCGCGATCGCCGTGCCCAGCTTGCCGTCCAGCGAGCGGCCCGTCATCTCGCCGACCGCCTTCACATGGCCGGCGTTCTCCGCGATCAGGGCGATGACGACGGGCAGGGCGACCAGGATCGCCGACCACTCGAAGCTCGGCGCGTGGAACGAGGGCAGCCCGATCCAGTCGGCCTTCCCGACGCCCGAGAGGTCCAGCCGCCAGTGGTCCACCGACTCGGCGCCGCCGGCGGGGGAGTGGATCTTCCCGAAGACCCGGTCGAGGACCCAGGACAGCACGTAACCGAAGACCAGCCCCAGAAAGATCGCGATCCGGGAGAAGAAGCCGCGCAGGCACACCACGGCCAGACCGGTGAACAGCATCACCAGCAGGGCCGTCCACTGGTCCTGCGGCCAGTACGTCGACGCGGTCACCGGCGCCAGGTTGAAGCCGATGAGCATGACCACCGCGCCCGTCACCACCGGCGGCATCGCCGCGTGGATGATCCGCGCACCGAACCGCTGCACCGCGAGACCGGCCAGGAAGAGCACCGCGCCGACCACGAAGACCGCGCCGGTCACCACCGCGCTGTCGCCGCCGCTCGCCCGGATCGTCGCGGCGACGCCGACGAACGAGAGCGAGCAGCCCAGGTAGCTCGGTACCTGGCCGCGCGTGGCCAGCAGGAAGATGGCCGTCGCGATGCCCGACATCATGATGGCCAGGTTGGGGTCGAGCCCCATGAGGACCGGCGACACGAACGACGCGCCGAACATGGCGACCACGTGCTGGGCGCCGAGCCCGAAGGTGCGGGGCCAGGAGAGCCGCTCGTCCGGGCGGACCACCGCTCCCGGTGCGGGCGTCTTCCCGTCGCCGTGCAAGGTCCAGCGCACGCCGAGGCCCATGGTTGCTCCCTGTGTGTAGGTGCGTGAGCCCGTGCCGGCCGGGCACGGCGCTCGTCGCGGAAAAGATCAGCGCCATGGTAGTGCCGCCCGGTCCGCACCCCTCGGCCGGACCCACCCGTTCCGGTTCGCCGGTTTCGCGGCGTCCGGGGAAGGGGTCAGGCGTGGGGCCCGGCCGCCGCGTCCGGTACCGCCGCGCCCTGGGACATCGGCTTGCGGTCACCGGCCCGCAGCACCCCTGCCCCCAGGACCAGACCGAACGCCAGCGCCGTCACCAGGCCGAACGACACGACCAGCGAGGTGGCCTCGGCCAGCGAACCGATCGCCGACGGGGCGATGAGGCCGGAGGTGTACGTGATCGTCGCGACGCCCGCGATGGCCTGGGCCGGCTTGGGCCCGCTGCGTCCGGCCGCCGCGAAGGCGAGCGGCACCACCACGGCGATGCCGAGACCCATCATCCCGAACCCGCACATCGCGAGCGCCACGTGCGGAGCGGTGACCACCAGGACCCCGCCGACCGTGGCCAGGACGCCTCCGGCCCGTACGGTGCGCACCGCGCCGAAGCGGTCGACCACGCGGTCCCCGGCGATCCGGGCGATCGCCATCGTCAGCGCGAACGCGGTGGTGGCCACGGCCGCGAGACCGGCCGAGCTGTCCAGCGTGTCGCGGAGGTAGACCGCCGACCAGTCGAGGCTGGCCCCCTCGGCGAACACCGCGCAGAAGCCCACCGCGCCGATGATCAGGGCCGACCTGGGCGGCAGCGCGAAGCGCGGCGGCGGCTCCTCGTCCGGCTCGCTGCGCAGGTCGAACACCCACTGGCACGCGATCAGGCCGAGCAGGGTCAGCACCACGGCGGCTATCACGTGGTGCAGCCGGGCGTCGGTGCCCGCGTGGGCGGCGACCGTGCCCGCCGCCGACCCCAGCAGGGCGCCCACGCTCCACATGCCGTGCAGACCGGACATGATCGACTTGTCGAGGCGGTTCTCCACCTCGACCCCGAGCGCGTTCATCGCCACGTCGGAGACGCCCGCCGACGCGCCGTACACGAACAGCGCCGCGCACAGGGTGAGCAGGTTGGGCGCCAGGGCGGGCAGGATCAGCGCCAGCGTCCACAGGGCCAGCAGCCCGCGCAGCGCGGTCCGCGCGCCGAAGCGGTGGCTCACCGCGCCGGCCAGCGGCATCGCGACCGAGGCGCCGATCGCGGGGAAGGCCAGCGCGAGGCCCAGCTGGCCCGCGCTCACGCCCGCGTGGTCCTGGATCCAGGGGACCCGGGTGGCGAAACTGCCGGTCACCGACCCGTGCACGGTGAAGACCGCCGCGATGGCGTACCTGGCCCGCCGCACCTCGCTGGTGCTGAAGACCGTAGCCGTGGATGTGGTTGTCATACCGCCGTGCCCTCCCCTGAAGTCCTGTTCCACGATGCGGGTGATGATGCGGGCGCTAAACTATCAGGAACCCTGCCTGATAAATAGACCGTCCGTACGTCTCCGGTTCGGCGGTGATCTGGAAGGATTCCGGCATGCCCGCATCACCGAGCACCGCCCGGGCCATCAACGACCGGCTCGCCCTGCGCCTCCTCCAGCAGGACGGCCCTCTGACGGCCACCCAGTTGAAGACCTTGACCGGGCTCTCCCGGCCCACCGTCGCGGACCTCGTGGAGCGCCTCCAGGGCGCCGGTCTGATCCATGTCGTCGGCGAGACCGGGGCCGACCGCCGGGGCCCCAACGCCCGGCTCTACGGCATCGTCGCGGACCGGGCGCTGCTGGCCGGGCTCGACGTGCGCACCGACAGCGTCGCCGTCGTCGTCGCCGATCTGCTGGGCGCGACGCTGGCCGAGGCGGTCCTGCCCATCGGCAGCGAGACCGCGGCCGACGACGCCGTCGAGCAGGCGGCGGCCCTGCTGGCCTCCACCGCCCGCAGCGCGGGCACGGCACCCCTGCACAGCGTCGGCATCGGCGCGCCCGGGCTGATCGACCCCGTCACCGGGGAGCTGCGGGACAGCACCGGGCTGCCGTCCTGGCACCGCAGCCTGGTCCGGGCGCTCCAGGAACGGCTGCCGGCGACGGTCCTGGTGGAGAACGAGACGAATCTCGCCGCCGTCGCCGAACACCGCGTCGGCGCGGCCCGCGACCACGACACGTTCGTCCTGCTCTGGCTGGGCCACGGGGTGGGGGCGGCGGTCGTACTCGACGGCAAGGTCCGCCGGGGGGCCTCGGGCGGCGCGGGCGAACTCGGCTTCCTGCCGGTCCCGGGCACGGCCGGCACACCCTCGGCCGTCAACTGCGACGGGGGCTTCCACTCGCTGGCCGGCTCGGCGCCGCTCTGCGAGCTGGCCGCGGGATACGGGATCGCCGTTGCGGAGAAGGGCCAGGAGCCCGGTGCGGCGGCGGCCGTCCGGGCGGCGCTCGCGGGGGAGGGCGACAGCGAGGGCTTCCTCGGCGCCCTGGCCGACCGGGTCGCGCTGGGCGCGGCCGCGGTGGCCTCGGTCCTCGACCCCGGGCTCGTCCTGCTCTCCGGCGAGGTGGGCCATGCGGGGGGCGACGCGCTGGCCGCCCGGGTCTCGGGGCGGCTGGAGGCGATGTCGCCGCTGCGGACGGAGGTCCGGGCGGGGTTGCTGGGTGGCACGGCGGTCCGCCGGGGGGCGTTGCTCGCGGCGCGGGAGGCGGCGCAGGAGGTGCTGTTCGCGCCGAGCGCGTGATCCGTGTCCCGGCCCGGGGCCCTCACGAGGCGCCCCGGACCGGCGAACCGGTTCCGTCCTCAGTCGCCGGACGGGCCGGGAAAGGCAGGGTTCAGCAGGCGCCCAGGTCCTGCCAGACGCCCCATTCACCGGTGGTGCCGGGCTTCTCGCCCTTCGTCCACCACTTCGCCTTCCACTGGTGGCCGTCCTGGCTCACCGTCGTACCGGTGCCGTACTCCGCGCTCGCGCTCCAGGCCGTCGCCGCGCAGGTGCCGCCCGACGGGTCGGGGCTCGGGCCGGTGGAGCCGGACGGGCCGGGCGTGGGCGTCGAGCCGGTGCCCGGCTCGACCACGGTCGTGCCCCGGGCCAGGTCCGCCGCCAGCGCGTAGGACGTGCCGCCGAACGTCACCGTCCAGTTGGACGGCGTGGAGGTCGGCAGGTAGTACACGAAGTCGACCTGGACCGACGCGCCGGGCGCCAGGCTCTGCCACGCCGGCAGCTTCAGCGAGACGCGGTTGTAGTCGCCCTTCAGCCCGCCGACGTTGCTCGCGGCGGTGTGGTCACTGCGCACGATCGTCGTGCCGAAGCCCGACTGGTCCTTGGCGTTGGCGGGCGCCGAGGTGGAGTAGTCGAACTGGAACTCCGTGCCGCCCGGCAGCGTCGCCTTGGTGTGGTTGGTGATCGTCAGCTTGGGGCTGATCGGGTAGTTGGAGTCGCCCAGCGGGAACTGGCCGAAGGAGACGTCGATGTCGAGCGCCTGCGTCGGCAGGTCGATCGTGGAGCGCTCGGCCCCGTACGGCGCCGCCTTCTTGAAGGTGTCGTACATGGTCGAGGTGAGCGTGGAGCCGGGCTCGTACTGTCCCTTGGCCGCGTTCCAGCCGTAGTCGCCGGCCAGCTCCCAGATCATCGTGCCGCCGATGCCCTTGTCGGCCACGTAGTCCGCCTTGGCCCGCACGGACTGCTCGTCCTCGGTGGACAGGAAGACCTTCTTCTCGGCGTTCCACAGCCACGGCGCGACCAGCGTCGCGTCGTAGTTGCGGACGTAGGCGCCGGTCAGCTTCGTGTCCGCGGGGAACCCGTAGTCCGTGACGTAGTCGCCGACGATGCCCTTCTCCAGGTTCTTGGCGTGCCACATCGGGTTGGAGCCGGCGGGCGACTCCTTGCCGTTGGTGTCCAGGTCGTGCCAGAGGTTGTCGATGCCGACGGCACCGTCGCCGCACTTGGTCAGCCCCGCACCGGCCGGGCAGTCGGTCGAAGCCGCCTTGCCCCACAGGCCGTTGGTGCCGCCCTGCACGTTCTTGAAGCCGCGGGTGTAGTACGGCAGGCCGATGTTGATGCGGCCCGACGGCATCGAGCCGCGGAAG
Organism: Streptomyces sp. SID9727; assembly: GCF_010550605.1. Taxonomy (GTDB): domain Bacteria; phylum Actinomycetota; class Actinomycetes; order Streptomycetales; family Streptomycetaceae; genus Streptomyces. The sequence continues at coordinate 13,350 of NZ_JAAGNI010000159.1, read as the reverse complement.
TAGTGGTAGGCCCAGTCCGTGTTGAGGTAGCCGGTGCCGCCGTACTGCGAGGTCGAGTAGACGCCCGCCTGGGCGAGCTCCGCGTCCTTGCCGTCGTCGTAGAGCGCGGCGTTGGGGCCGACGTACTCGTTCCAGGCGCCGTGCAGGTCGTACGACATGATGTTGACGTAGTCCAGGTACTTCTGGACCTGGAACGTCTCCATGCCGCGCAGCAGGTAGCCCGACGAGGGGGCGGCGACACTGAGCAGGTAGTGGTGGCCGTCGGCGGCGGAGGCCCGGTCCAGCTTCTCGCGCAGGGTCTTCATCAGCGCGGCGTAGCCCTTGACCAGACCGGCGCGGCGGGCGTTGGACAGCGTCCAGTCCAGCGGGTTGCCCGCGTCCTTCATGGTGGTCGGGTACTCGTAGTCGATGTCGACGCCGTTGAAGCCGTACTTCCGGACGAAGTCGACAGCGGAGTCGGCGAAGGTGTCGATCCCGGCCTGGTTGACCGAGCCGTCGGCGTTGGTGGCCATCGCGTAGAAGCCGCCCGAGCCGACCCGCTCGCCGTCGTCGCCGAAGTAGCCGCCGGTCTCGGCCCAGCCGCCGACGGAGACCATCGTCTTCACGTTCGGGTACTGCTTCTTGAACTTGCCGAGCAGGTTGAAGTGGCCCTTGTAGGGGAGATCCGGGTCCATTTCGGCGCCCTTGACACCCGGCCAGGTCATGCCGGTGGAGGCGTTTTCCGGCCCATCCGCGCCGACCGAGAGCTTGTTGGCTCCGTCGACGTGGGCGAAGGCGTAGTTGAGGTGGGTGACCTTGTCCCAGGGGATGTCGGAGGCCAGGTAGGCGGGCTTGCCGTCCTTGCCGGTCCGCCAGTTGGTGAAGTAGCCGATGACGCGCCGGGGGTGGTCGGCGCCCATCTTCTCGCGGCCCTCGGAGTCGTACACGGAGCAGTAGGGGACGGAGACGCCCGGCGTCTCGTAGAGCCCGTCGGGGCGACAGGACTCCTGGTCGGCGGCTTGCGAGGGGGTCGCGGAGAGCGAGCCGATCAGCAGCGCGGCGATGCCTGCGCCGGCGGCGAGGAGCCAGGCTCTCGCACGGGTGGGGGACAGCACGTTCGGTTCCTCCTGGGGAGGTCGGCAGAACACAACTGAACAAGGGGGGTGGGTCGTGCCTGGTCCCGGGCGTGCGCACACCGCGGAACCGCTCCTCGGAGGTGACGCAGAGATTAAGAGGACTAGACCAGTGCGTCAATAGGTCTGGACCAATCGCGGTTCATTCCTGCATGGATGTCCGAAAGGGGTCTTGTCACGTGTTGTTTGTGAGCCACTCCACAGCGTTCACCCGGTTGCCCCCTGTCCGGTCGTGGCACACTGATCGTGTACCAGCAGCAGCGCACTCCGGGGTCGGTGCAATTCCGAACCGGCGGTTACAGTCCGCGACCCGTCCGCATCCAGCGGCCGGTTGACCAGGTGAAATTCCTGGACCGACGGTTAAAGTCCGGATGGGAGGCAGTGCGCGGCGGGCCGTTTCGCGGGTACGCCGCCGTCGGCGGAGGTTCCGGATCACCGGATCCCTCCGTGTTTTCCGGCTTCAGGCGTCCCTGTCGTGCGTTCCGCTTCTTCTGTCGTCATCGACAGGCCCCGGAGTCCGTGCCCGAAGAGGCAGGAGGACCCGGTGGACACCGCAGCCGACACCACCGCCATGCGCCGAGCCGTCGCGCTCGCCGCCCGCGGCCTCGGCTCCACCAGCCCCAACCCGGTCGTCGGATGCGTCGTCCTCGACGCCGCAGGCGAGACCGCGGGCGAGGGCTTCCACCAGCGCGCCGGCGGCCCGCACGCCGAGATCCACGCCCTGCGCGCGGCCGGCGGCCGGGCCAGGGGCGGGACCGCCTACGTCACCCTCGAACCGTGCAACCACACCGGCCGCACCGGCCCCTGCGCCCAGGCGCTCGTCGAGGCCGGGATCGCCCGTGTCGTGTACGCGGTCGGCGACCCGAACCCGCAGGCCACCGGCGGCGCCGAAACGCTCCGCGCCGCCGGGATCCGGACCGAGGCGGGCCTGCTCGCAGACGAGGCCGAGGCGGGCAACGCCGCCTGGCTCACCTCCGTCCGCCGCGGCCGCCCGCACGTCACCTGGAAGTACGCGGCGAGCCTGGACGGCCGGGTCGCCGCCGCCGACGGCAGCAGCCGCTGGATCAGCTCCGCGGAGTCCCGCGCCGACGTGCACCGGCTGCGCGCCGAGGCCGACGCGGTCCTCGTCGGCTCCGGCACCGCCCGCGCCGACGACCCCCAGCTCGGGGTGCGCGGCATCGACGGCGCGGTCCAGCCCCTGCGCGTCGTGATGGACACCCGCGCCACCGCCGTACGGCCCGGCGCCCGGGTCCTCGACGCCACCGCGCCCACCCTGGTCGCGGTCGCCGAGGACGCGGAGACCGGCCACCTGCCCGACGAGGTGGTCCTGCGCCTGCCCCGCGCGGCCCAGGGGCCCGGACTCGACCCGGCCGCCCTGCTCGCCGCCCTCCACGAGCGCGGCGTCCGCTCCGTACTCCTCGAAGGCGGCCCGGTCCTGGCCGGTGCCTTCGTCGCCGCGGGACTCGTCGACAAGGTCGTCGGCTATCTCGCCCCCGTCCTCATCGGCGCGGGCCCCGCCGCCCTCGCCGACGCCGGAATCTCCACGATCTCCGAGGCGTTGCGCCTCGACGTGACGGAGACCGTCCGCATCGGCCCCGATCTGCGCGTCACCGCCGTCCCCGGCCCCGCCCGGAAGGAGAACTGAATGTTCACCGGAATCGTCGAAGAACTGGGCGAGGTCACCGCCGTCGAGCAGCTGGACGACGCCTCCCGCTTCCGCCTGCGCGGACCCGTCGTCACCGAGGGCGCCAAGCACGGGGACTCGATCGCCGTGAACGGCGTCTGCCTGACCGTCGTGGACCTCGGCGAGCACGAGTTCACCGCCGACGTGATGGCCGAGACGCTGAACCGCTCCAGCCTCGGCGCCCTGACCACCGGCTCCCGCGTCAACCTCGAACGCCCCATGGCGCTCGGCGGACGGCTCGGCGGCCACATCGTCCAGGGCCACGTCGACGGCACCGGCCGCATCCTGGAGCGCCGCCCCTCCGAGAACTGGGAGATCGTCAAGATCTCGCTCCCCGACGCCCTCACCCGGTACGTGGTGGAGAAGGGCTCGATCACCGTGGACGGCGTCAGCCTGACCGTGGTGGACGCCGGACCGGACTACTTCACCATCAGCCTCATCCCGACCACCCTCGCGCTGACCACGCTCGGCATCAAGGGGCCCGGCGACCCGGTCAACCTGGAAGTGGACGTCATCGCGAAGTACGTCGAGCGGCTGCTCGGCAAGGAGGACACGAAGTGAGCGCCGTGCACTGGCTGAACTCCGAGGCGTTCACCGTCCTCGACCAGCACATCATCTGGTCCGACATGATCGGCAACACCGTCGGCCTGATCGCCCTCGCGCTCGGCTGGCTGCGCTCGATCTGGACCTGGCCCGCTCAGCTCCTGTCCGGCGTCGTGCTGGTCGCCGCCAACGCCTCCGTCCAGCAGGCGGGCAGCGTCGGCAAGCAGGTCATCGTCATCGCGGTCGCCGTCTGGGGCTGGCAGCAGTGGACCCGGGGCAGGCAGCAGGCCCAGGACGGCTCCATAGCGGTCCGGTTCGCCACCTGGCGCGAACGCGGCTACCTGGTCGGCGGGGCGGCCCTCGGCACCCTCGCGGTCGGCGGCCTGTTCACCGCCTTCCCCTCGCTCTCCTGGAGCCCGTGGGCGGACGCCTACATCTTCGCCGGCACGCTGGTCGCGATGCTCGCCCAGGCGCGCGGCATGGTCGAGTTCTGGTTCGCCTGGCTCCTGGTCGACCTCGTCGGCGTCCCGCTGAACTTCCACAGCGGACTCGCCTTCTCCGGTCTCATCTACGTCGTCTACGGCGCCCTCGTCCTGTGGGGCATGCGCGACTGGTGGCTGCGTACGCGGACACCCGCTCTGGAAGGAGCCACGGCATGACTGCCCAGCCCACCTGGTTGCACCGGGAACACGACGTGCCCGTCGAGGACCTGGCCCTCGACCCCGTCGAGCAGGCGATCCGCGACATCGCGGCGGGACGGCCCGTCGTGGTCGTGGACGACGAGGACCGCGAGAACGAGGGCGACCTCGTCATCGCCGCCGAGAAGGCGACACCCGAGATCGTCGCGTTCATGATGAGCGAGTGCCGCGGACTGATCTGCGCACCCATGGAGAGCGACGAGCTGGAACGGCTCGAACTGCCCCAGATGGTGGACCACAACACCGAGTCGATGAAGACCGCCTTCACCGTCTCCGTCGACGCCACGGCCGCCCACGGCGTCTCCACCGGCATCTCCGCCGCCGACCGCGCCACCACGCTCCGCCTGCTCGCGGGCGGCGCGGCGGGCCCCGGCGACTTCGTGCGCCCCGGTCACGTCTTCCCGCTGCGCGCCCGCTCCGGCGGGGTCCTCGTGCGCAACGGCCACACCGAGGCCGCCGTCGACCTCGCGCGGCTCGCCGGACTCCGGCCCGCCGGGGCGATCGTCGAGATCGCCGGCGAGGACGGCGTCATGCTGCGGCTGCCCCAGCTGGTGCCGTTCGCCCGCAAGCACGGCCTCACGATCATCTCCATCGAGGACCTGATCGCGTACCGGCGCAGCAACGAGCCGACCGTCCGCCGCGAGGCCGAGGTCCGGCTCCCGACCCGCTTCGGCGCGTTCACCGCGTACGGCTACCGCTCCACCGTGGACGGCGTCGAACACGTCGCGCTGGTCCACGGCGACCTCGGGGACGGCGAGAACGTCCTGGTCCGGGTCCACTCCGAGTGCCTGACCGGCGACATCTTCGCGTCCGAGCGCTGCGACTGCGGTCCCCAGCTGCACGCCTCCATGGAGCGCATCACGGACGAGGGGCGCGGCGTCGTCGTCTATCTGCGCGGCCACGAGGGCCGGGGCATCGGCCTGCTCTCCAAGCTCCGCGCGTACGAACTCCAGGAGCGCGGCGTCGACACGCTCGACGCCAACCTGGAGCTCGGCCTGCCCGCCGACGCCCGGGACTACGCGGCGGGCGCGCAGATCCTCGCGGACCTCGGCGTGCGCAGCCTGCGCCTGATGACGAACAACCCGGACAAGACCGCCGCGCTCACCCGGCACGGCCTGACCGTCACCGGGCGCGAGCCGATGCCGGTCCAGGCCGGCGAGCACAACCTGCGGTACCTGCGCACCAAGCGGGACCGCATGGGACACGACCTGCCCTGGCTCGACGCGGTCCCCGCTTCGGCCTGCGGCAACCAGTAGCACACCCGTAGAGAGAACCCAGGAGAGACATGAGCGGCAAGGGCGCACCCGAACTGTCCGTACGCAACTGCGGTGACCTCCGTGTGGCGGTCGTCGCCGCACAGTGGCACGAGAAGGTCATGGACGGGCTCGTCGACGGCGCGCTGCGCGCCCTGCACGAGCTGGGCATCGACGAGCCGACCCTGCTCCGGGTCCCGGGCAGCTTCGAGCTCCCGGTCGTCGCGAAGGTGCTGGCCGGGCGCGGGTACGACGCGATCGTCGCCCTCGGCGTGATCATCCGCGGTGGCACCCCGCACTTCGAATACGTGTCCCACGGCGTGACCAACGGCCTGACCCAGGTCGCCGTCGACACCGGCGTCCCGGTCGGCTTCGGCGTACTCACGTGCGACAACGAGGAGCAGGCGCTCGACCGCGCCGGTCTCGAAGGGTCCAACGAGGACAAGGGGCACGAAGCGGTCACCGCCGCCGTCGCCACCGCCGCCACACTGCGCTCGGTCAGCGAACCCTGGCGCTGAGTGCGGGCCGGGCACCCCGTATTCTGAGCACATCATGGCGAACAAAACCTTCGAAGAGCTCTTCGCCGAGCTGCAGCTCAAGGCCGCCAACGGCGACCCCTCCACCTCCCGCACCGCCGAACTGGTGGAGAAGGGGGTCCATGCCATCGGCAAGAAGGTCGTCGAGGAGGCCGCCGAAGTCTGGATGGCCGCCGAGCACGAGAGCAAGGACGCCGCCGCCGAGGAGATCTCGCAACTGCTGTACCACGTCCAGGTGATGATGGTCGCGCGCGGGATCTCCCTGGACGACGTCTACGCCCACCTCTGAGCCAGGCCCCGCACGCTCCCGTACGTCATCCCGCCACACTTTCGCAAAGGAACCCGACCTCATGCTGCGCATCGCCGTCCCCAACAAGGGTGCTATCTCCGGGCCTGCGATGGCGATGCTCCATGAGGCGGGCTACAAACAGCGCAAGGAGTCGAAGGAACTCGTCCTGGTGGACCCCGCCAACGAGGTCGAGTTCTTCTACCTGCGCCCCCGCGACATCGCGATCTACGTCAGCTCGGGCCGCCTCGACATCGGCATCACCGGCCGCGACCTGCTGCTGGACTCCGGCGCCGAGGCCGAGGAGATCCTCCAGCTCGGCTTCGCCCGCTCCACCTTCCGTTACGCCACCAAGCCCGGGACCGTCGCCGGACCCGAGGACTTCGACGGCCTGACGATCGCCACCTCCTACGAGGGCATCGTCGCCAAGCACCTCGCCGAAGCCGGCGTCAACGCCTCCGTCGTCCACCTCGACGGCGCCGTCGAGACCGCCATCGAACTCGGCGTCGCCCAGGTCATCGCGGACGTCGTGGAGACCGGCACCAGCCTGCGCAACGCCGGCCTCGACGTCATCGGCGAGCCCATCATGACCTCCGAGGCCGTCGTCATCCGGCGCTCCGGCGCCCCCGCCGACGAGCCCAAGGTCCAGCAGTTCCTGCGCCGCCTCCAGGGCGTCCTGGTGGCCCGCAGCTACGTGATGATGGACTACGACTGCCGCGTCGAGCACCTGGAGCGCGCCGTCGCCCTCACCCCGGGCCTGGAGTCGCCGACCATCTCCCCGCTGCACCACGAGGGCTGGGTCGCCGTCCGCTCGATGGTCGCCGCCGCCGAGGCGCAGCGGATCATGGACGACCTGTACGACCTCGGCGCCCGCGCCATCCTCACCACCGCGATCCACGCCTGCCGTCTCTGACGGCGGGAGACGGAAGAAGAGCACGATGTCAGCCCCCGCACCCCCGCCCGGCCCGCCGGCCCTGCCGGTGACCTTCCGGCCGACCCGCACCCGGGTGGTCCTGCTGACCGTCGGCGCGGTGATGTTCGCCGTCATCACCGTCGTCGCCTTCACCCTCGAACAGCTCAGCGGGGGAGAGCGGGTCAGCTTCGTCTTCACCGCGCTGCTCTTCTTCGGCGTGCTCGCGCTGCTCAGCCGCCCCAAGGTCGTCGCGGACGAGGAGGGCGTGACGGTGGTCAACCTCACGCGCAGCCGCCGTCTCTCCTGGGCGCAGATCGTCCGCGTCAACCTCCGGGTGGGCGACCCGTGGGTCTTCCTCGACCTCAGCGACGGCACCAGCATGCCCGCCCTCGGCATCCAGCCCGGCATCGCCAAACAGCGGGCCATCCAGGACGCCCGGGCGCTCCGCGCGCTCGCCGAGAGCCGCGGCACGGGCACGGACAACGGCTGAGCCCCCTGCCCCGTACGGCCCCTCGTTGATTACTCTGGAGGGCGGCGGCGCCCCGTGCGCGCCCCGCCCCGCCCGAAGGCCCACGCGGCCGGCGGGGATTTTCCTGCGACCCGAGGAGTGACTCCCTCCAGCAATGGACGGATCGTCCGGTAGTACCTGCGCCGCCCCCTCCGTGGAGGCGGCGGCATGACAACCCCCCTGTTGCTGCTCTGCGCGGCATTCCTTCTCATCCTCGCCAACGGATTCTTCGTGGCGGCCGAATTCGGTCTCGTCACCGTGGAACGCGCGGACGCCGAGCGCGCCGCCGCCGAAGGCGACCGGCGGGCCCGCTCGGTCACCGACGCCCTGCGCGAGCTCTCCTTCCAGCTCTCCGGCACCCAGCTCGGCATCACCATCACCTCCCTGGTGGTCGGCATGCTCGCCGAACCGGCGCTCGCCCAGCTGCTGGACGGACCCCTCGCCCTGACCGGGCTGCCCGACGGCGCCGTGCCCACCATCAGCGTGGTGGCCGGCATGCTGCTCGCGGCGGCCGTCCAGATGGTCATCGGCGAACTCGTCCCGAAGAACTGGGCGGTCTCCCGCCCGCTCACGGTCGCCCGGTTCGTCGCCGGACCGCAGGCCCGGTTCACCCGGCTCTTCCGGCCGGTCATCGGTGCCCTGAACACCGCGGCCAACCGGCTCGTACGCCTCCTCGGCGTCGAGCCCACCGACGAGCTGGCCTCCGCCCGCACCCCCGGCGAGCTGGTCTCCCTCGCCCGTCACTCCGCCGAGGCGGGCACCCTCGAACAGGACACCGCCGACCTCTTCGTACGGACCCTGTCGCTCGCCGGGCTCACCGCCCAGCACGTCATGACCCCGCGCGTGAAGGTCAGCGCCCTGCAGACCTCCGCCACCGCGGAGGACGTCCTCAACCTCACCCGCGCCACCGGCCTGTCCCGCTTCCCCGTCTACCGGGAACGCATCGACGAGGTCGTCGGCATGATCCACCTCAAGGACGCCCTGGCCGTCCCGGCCCCCGACCGGCTGCGGACCACGGCCGGCCGGATCGCCGTGCCCCCGCTCCTGGTGCCCGAGACGCTGCCCGTCGAGCAGCTCCTCCAGCGGCTGCGCAAGGAGCAGCCGATCGCCGTGGTCGTGGACGAGTACGGCGGCACCGCCGGGGTCGTCACCCTGGAGGACATCATCGAGGAGCTGGTCGGGGAGGTCCGCGACGAGCACGACGCCGAGGGCGCCGACCGCCCCGAGCTGGCCCCCGCCCCGCCCGAGGACGGCAGCCCCGCCTGGGACGCCGAGGGCAGCTGCCGGGTCCTCACCCTGCGCCGTATAGGACTCGACGTGCCCGACGGCCCGTACGAGACGGTCGCCGGGCTCGTCGCCGATCTGCTGGGCCGCATCCCCGCGCCCGGCGACCGTGCCGAACTGCCCGGCTGGCGGATCGCGGTCCGCCAGGTCGGCCACTACCGGGCCGAGAAGGTCCGCTTCGTCCGGGTGGCCGATGCCGCCGGTACGGACACCTCCGAGCCCGCGGTCCTGGAGGCGGCGCGATGAGCCTCGTCCAGTTGGTCTTCGCCGGACTCCTGGTCCTCGCGAACGGCTTCTTCGTCGGCGCCGAGTTCTCCCTCGTCTCCGTACGCCGCAGCCAGGTCGAACCCCTCGCCGCCGCCGGTTCCGGCCGCGCCCGCCAGGTCCTGTACGGCCTGGAGAACCTGCCGCAGATGATGGCGGCGGCCCAGTTCGGCATCACCATCTGCTCCCTGACCCTGGGCGCCGTCGCCGAACCCACCGTCGCCCACCTCCTGGAGCCGGTGTTCGCCGCCGTGCACCTGCCCGAGGGGCTGATCCACCCGCTCGGCTACGTGCTCGCGCTCGTCCTCGTCGTCTTCCTCCACCTCGTCATCGGCGAGATGGTCCCGAAGAACCTGGCGATGGCCGCGCCCGAGAAGACCGCGCTCTGGCTGAGCCCCGGCCTCGTCGGCTTCGCCCGGCTCTGCCGCCCGGTCACCGCGGCGCTCGGCGCCTGCGCCCGGCTGGTGCTCCGCCTCTTCGGCGTCGAACCGAAGGACGAGGTGGAGGCCGTCTTCACCAGCGAGCAGCTCAACCGCCTCGTGGAGGACTCCGGACAGGCCGGGCTCATCGAGCCCGAGGCGCGGGAACGCCTGGAGGACGCCCTGGAGCTGGGCAGCCGCCCGGTCACCGACGTCCTGCTGCGCCGGGCCTCCCTGGTGACCGTGGACCCCTCGGTCACCCCGCGCCGCATCGAGGAGCTGACGGTCCGCACGGGCTTCTCGCGCTTCCCGGTCTGCGCCGAGGGCGGCGGCCCGTTCATGGGCTACCTGCACGTCAAGGACGTCCTGGACCTGGAGGACGGCGAGCGCGCGGTGCCCCAGCAGCTCTGGCGGCCGATGGCCACCGTGCGGGCCGAACTCCCGCTGGACGACGCCCTCACCGTGATGCGCCGCGCCGCCACGCACCTCGCCCAGGTCGCGGACGCGTCCGGCCGGGTGCTCGGCCTGGTCGCGATGGAGGACGTCCTGGAGACGCTGGTCGGCGAGGTCCGCGACCCCGCGCACCGGGTGACGGGGCCGCGCCGTACGGAGGAGCGGAGGACGGACCCGGACGGGGCGGGGACGTTGGTGGGCTGAGACCCGTCCCGGCCGCCGGAGGGGTCCGGCGGCCGGGACGGGTACCGCTCACGGCCCCGGCGGCTCCTGCTGCCCCCGGCCCACCGGTCCGCGCCCCGAAAGGACCTCGCCGTACGCCTGCATCAGGTCCGGCAGCCGCAGCGTGGCCAGGTCGTCCCGGGTGGGCATCGTCGTACAGCCGGAGAGCCGGAGATCGCGGTAGGCGCAGCTCTTCTCGTACAGCGTGCGCAGGAAGCGGCCGTTCCCCAGTTCGTCCAGCCAGCCCTGGCCCACCACATGGCCGCTGATCGAGCGCAGCTCCTCCAGCGACTCCTCGTCCCACACGTCGCCGTTCTCGGCGGCCAGCACCTCGCCGATCGCGGTGAGTTCGAGGGGCCGGTAGCTGGGGAAGTCCACCCGGGTGGTGAAGCGCGACGAGAGCCCGGGGTTGGTGGACAGCAGCCGGTCCATGCCCTCCGGATAGCCGGCCAGGATGACGACGAGGTGGTCCCGGTTGTCCTCCGCACGTTTCAGCAGCACCTGGAGCGCCTCGTCGCCGTAGGCGTCGCCCTTGCTGTACCCGGTGTTGGACAGGCTGTACGCCTCGTCCACGAACAGCACCCCGCCCAGTGCCGAATCGATCAGCTCGTTGGCCTTCACAGCGGTCTGGCCCAGGAACTCGCCCACCAGGTCCGCCCGTTGCGCCTCCACGAGGTGGTCGCCGCCGAGCAGGCCCAGCGCGTAGAAGACCCGGCCCAGGATGCGGGCCACGGTCGTCTTGCCGGTGCCCGACGGCCCGGAGAACACGAAGTGCCGCTTCGGCGGCTGTACGGGGAGCCCCTGGCCCGCCCGCAGGCGCGCCATGTTGAGTTGCGCCGAAAGGGCCTTGACCTGGCGCTTCACCGGTTCCAGACCGACCATGCGCTCCAGCTCGGCCAGCGCCTCGGCCAACAGCGCCGGGTCGCTGGGCCGGGCCGGGAACAGCTGCGGCGCCGGGGCCTTCGCCCGCACCCCGCCGGGCAGCGGGGCGCCCCCGGCTCCGGGCACGTCCTGCGGTTCCCCGCCGGGCGGCAGCTCCCGCCCGTCCGCCGGGTCGGTGCCCGGCGGCGGGGCGCCCTCCGCGTAGAACGCCTCCGCCTCCACGCCGGTCAGGGACACGGCCGCGAGCCCGGGCAGGTCGTCGGAGCCGTCGAGTCCGTCGTAGTCCGCGATGGCCGCGAGGCGGGCGGAGGTGTCCATGAAGGCGGGGTCGATGCGGTGCACGGCGCGGTAGAGGGGGAGGGCGGCGGCGCTGCGGCCGGTGCCCTCGTGGGCGCGGGCCAGCCAGTAACGGAGCTCCTTGCGCTGCGGCTGCTCGCTGCGGCACCGCATCAGGGCCGTCGCGAGCATCGGCTCCGCCTGCCCGAACATCTCCAGACGCACCCGGGCCATCCCGCCGAACAGCCCCGCCTCGATGCCCAGCATGGGGTCGTCGATCAGCTGCTCGGTGTGGCGCACGAGCTGCTCCCAGTCCTTGACCAGGTAGGAGCGGCAGGCGTGCAGGAAGCGGACCTGGGGGTCGGTCTCCACCGGCGGCAGGGCGGCCAGCGCCCGGTCGAGCTCCGCGACATGGCGGCCGTCGAGCCAGTGGGAGGCGTGCGCGAGGAGCAGGTCGCGCGGGCTCTCGAGGACCGGCTGCACCCACCAGCCCAGCCAGTACCAGGAGTTGAGCGTGCGCCGGTAGCGGGTGCGCTGCTCGCCGAAGCGGTCGCGGTGGCGGTGCATGTGCAGCAGCGCCGACGCGGTGTCGACCCGCAACGCGTGCAGTCCGAGCCAGGCGTCCGCCATGCCGGGGTCCTGGCCCACCGCAGACCGGAACTCCTCCTCGGCCTGCGGATACGCGCCCATCGTGTAGGCGTCCACGCCCCGCAGCCAGGCGAGGTCGGCCGGGGCCTGCGCGCCCTGCGTACCGAAGTCCATCAGGCCCCCCACAAACGTGCCCCCAGCATGGTCCACACGACAGGCCCTGTGCGCCGAATCGCTGTGCCGTGGACGGGAATTGACTGCACCGAGAGGCATCGTACCTGTGCGGTGCGTATCCGACGAAGGGTGCCGCGGGCCGAAGGGGCGCCGTGACCCAGGGTGAGGAAGAGGGCACCGGAACCGCGCCGGGAGGACAGGACGAAGCCCCCGGTCACGGGGGAACAACCGGGGGCTTCGCGTCTGTGGGGGCTCCGAAAAGCCGCACATTGAGAACGTAAGACCTGTACCGCCCCCGGGTCAAGCGGAGTTGGGCGACTCCCGAGCGCTTTTCCGGCGGCCCGATAGGGCGGCGCGAGTCGGTCACGCGGGGTGACGAAACGGTTCAGCGCCGCTCCCGCACGGGCCCCTCCAGCCACTCGTACCCCACAGGCAACTGCCGTACCAGAGCGTCCGCCCAGGGCCGCGACGGATCAGCCGAGAAGTGCGCGGTCTCGGCCGCCGTCCAGCCGTCCCAGAAGGAGCGCAGCGCCGGTCCGTCGCGTCGCCGGCCGCGCGCCCAGGACTCCTCGGCGGGCAGGTCCATCCACAACAGCCGCGCCAGCAGCGGCCGCAGGGCGCGCCGCCCGGCGCCGACGCCCTCGATCAGGACGACCGGGGCGGGCTCCAGGGTCCTGGCCGGCCCGAAGGTCCGTGCCGTCCAGTCGTACGGGGTGTAGCGCGCGGGTCCGCCGCGCGACAGCGGCCCCGTCACCTGCTCGCGGAGCCGGCCCGTCCAGGCGAACAGCTCCTCGTGCGTCGCCAGATCGTCCAGGTGCAGCACCGGCGCCCCGCCGAGCGCCGTTGCGAGCCGGCCGGCGAAGGTGCTCTTGCCCGATCCCGCGTGGCCGTCGACGGCGACCAGCCGCACCGGGCCGCAGGACGGCGGGAGGGCGGCGAGCCGCGCGGCGTGGAGCGCGAGACCGTTCATGCGCCCAGCCTAGGCCGTTCGGCCCAGCCGCAGGTCACGCCAGTGGTAGAGACCAATATTGGTCGACCGGCGCGGGTCGAATCGCTGGCCGAACCGGGACGCGAACCGCGATAGTTGGCGCACTGTCGTGCACCGCAGCCCCATTCCTCAGACGACGACCGGGGGTCTCGCCCATGCCCAGTCCCACCTCACGCCGCACCGTGCTCGCCGCCGCCGTCGTGGCGGCCGCCGGCGCCGGAACGCTGTCGTCCGCCGCCTCCGCGGCGGCGGCCCCGCGCCCCGGCC
>NZ_JAAGNI010000141.1 GCF_010550605.1 Streptomyces sp. SID9727 | reverse complement strand
ACGTCGCCGACGCGCCGGCCCCGCACCCCGTGCACGACGAGCCGGCCTCGCGGATCGCGGGCGTCAGCGCGTCCGGCCTGCCGGTCCGCAAGCGCACCGCGCCCCAGCAGTGGCCCGCGCGGGAGAAACGGACCGGTACCGAGCAGCGGTCCGGCGCCGGTGCGCCGCGGCCGACCCCCCGCCGCCGGGACTCCCGGCAGGTCTCCGACGTCCTTGCGGCCTACGCCCAGGGCATCAGCCGGAGCACGAACCCCCGCGGGCGTCCCGCCAGCAACGACGACACCGAACGGACCAAGAAATGACCTCACCCACCGACCTGAGCTGGATCCTGAGCGACTTCGCCGGACGCATCCCGGAGGTCACCCAGGCGATAGCCGTGTCCGTGGACGGACTCGCGCTCGCGTACACCGGCGTGGAGCGCGACGACGCCGACCGGCTGGCCGCCATCGCCTCCGGCGTCGTGAACCTGCTGTCCGCGGCCGCCCAGCTGACCGACACCGACCCGGTGGAGCACAGCCTCACCGCCATGGAGGGCGGCTACATGTTCTCCATGGCCGTCTCCAGCGGTGCCTCGCTCCTGGTCATGACCACCAGGGACGCGGACATCGGCGAGGTCAGCTACATGATGTCCGAGCTGATCAACCAGGTCGGTGACTCGCTGTCCCCCCAGGTCCGTTCCCCGCACTCCTCCCCCACGCACTGACCCGGCCGTCCCCCACGGCCGCAGCGACCCGTCTGCGGAGCCCACAGCCCGCGGTCGGGTCACACCGTTGCCCCACCACTCCCCCGATGAGAGCACCCATGTTCTTCGACATACCCCGCCGCACCCGCCACCGCAGACTCGTCCGGCCCGTCGGTGCCGCCGCCCTCGCCCTCGGTCTGGCCGCCGTCACCGGTTGCAGCAGCGACAGCGGCTCCGGCGACGAGACCGTCAAGGTCGGCCTGGTCGCGTCGCTTTCCGGCACCTACAAGCCGGTCGGCACCGATCTGCGCAACGGCTTCGAGCTGTACCTGAAGACGCACGACAACAAGCTGGGCGGGCGCGAGGTCGAGCTCGTCGTCGCCGACGAGGGCGACGGCCCGCCGACCGCCGTCCCGGCCGCGACCAAGCTGGTCAAGAAGGACAAGGTCGACGTGCTGACCGGCCTGGTCAGCGGTGGCTCGGTCAACGCGGTGCTGCCGCTGGTCGGCCAGGCGAAGATCCCCTTCCTCGGCTCCAACGCCCGTCCCGAGGTCAAGGACCCCGAGTACGTGTGGACGACGAGCTTCATGTCCGACGAGCCGGGCAAGGCCATCGCCCCGTACGTCAAGGAGAAGGTGGACGGCCCGGTCTACGCGATCGGACCGGACTACCAGGGCGGTTACGACGAACTGCGCGGGTTCACCGACGAGTTCAAGCGCGTCGGCGGCAAGCTGGCCAACCCCGACGGCAAGACCAAGTGGACGCCGTTCCCGAAGACCACCAACTTCATGCCGTACTTCGCGGAGATTGCCAAGACCGACGCCAAGGCGGTCTACTGCTTCTACGCTGGCAAGGCCGCGATCGACTTCGCCAAGCAGTACGCGCAGTCCGACGTCGCCGACCTGCCGCTGTACACCGCCTTCGTCACCGAGGGCAGCGTGCTCCAGGCCGAGGGCCAGGCCGCCAAGGACATCTACTCCGTCCTGAACTACGCGCCGGACCTCGACAACGCGGCCAACCGCAAGTTCGCCGCCGACTGGACCGCCGAGCACGACACCCAGCCGACCACGTACGCGATGTCGTCCTACGACGCCGCGGCCGTGCTCGACAAGGCGATCGCGGACGCCGCGAAGAAGGGTGACGTGACGCCGCAGACGATCAACAAGGCCATCGCGAGCCTGGGTCAGATCGACAGCCCGCGCGGCAACTGGGAGTTCAGCGAGAAGGCGCACGCGCCGGTCCAGACGTGGTACCTGCGCCAGGTGCGGCCGGACGGCAACCAGCTGTCCAACGTCATGGTCCAGGACCTGGCGACGCTCGGCGGCTGACATGGATCTGCTCGATGCCCACCTCGTGCCGGCGGTGGACGGCGTGGCCTACGGGCTGCTGCTGTTCGTCGTCGCCGCCGGCCTGAGTCTCGCGTTCGGCACGGCCGGCGTACTGAACCTCTCGCACGGCATGCTGTACGCGATCGGCGCCTACACCGGCGCCGAGCTGAGCGACGGAACCTGGGGCGGCCTCGCCCTCGGGCTCGCGGCCGGTACCGCGGCCGCGGCCCTCGCCGGGGCGGGGCTCTCCGCCGCCACCGTTCCGCTCGCCCGGCGTGGGCATCTGGCCCAGGCCCTGCTGACGTTCGGGATCGCCCTCGTCGGCGGGGACCTGCTGATCCAGTTCTTCGGGGCGGACGAGCTGCCGGTGCGCGTCCCCGGCGCGCTCGACTCCTCGGTCCACCTGCTGGGCCACCGCTACCCCGCCTACCGGCTCTGCTTCATCGCCATGGCCGTCGTCCTGGCGGCCTTCGGTACGTGGGTGCTCACCCGGACCCGGGTGGGCGCGGCGGTACGCGCGTCGGCCGACGACCCCCAGATGCTCGCCGCCACCGGCCACAACCCCCGGGCCGTGCACACCGGTGTGCTCGCGGCGGCGGGCGCGCTGGCCGGCGCGGCGGGCGTGCTCGGGGCGCCGATCATCGGCCCCGGGCCCGGCACCTCCGAGAACGTGCTGATGCTGTCCCTGGTGGTCGTCGTCCTCGGCGGGCTGCGCTCGCTGTGGGCGACGTTCGCCGCGGCGGTCGCCGTGGGCGAGGTCCAGACCCTGGGCGTCTCGGTGCTGCCGGACCTGGCACCGTATCTGCTGTTCGCCGCGATGGCGGCGGTGCTGGTGTTCCGCTCCCGCTTCACGGAACCGGAGACGCACGAGGAGCGGGGCCCGTCCTCCGACCCGGTCTCCCGGCTGCGCCGGCTCCTCGCCGCGCGGTGGGAGAACCGGCCGCGCGCGGCTGCGGCGCCCACTCCGGCGACCCCGGGGCGGCTCGGTGTCCGGCTGCACTCGGCGGGGTGGCGGCAGGCCGTTCCGCTGCTCGCCCTGCTCGCCGTCCTGTTCGCGCTGCCCGGGATGCTCGACGCGTACAGCATCTCGTTGGCCGGGTCGGCCCTGGCGCTCGGACTGCTCGCGGTCAGCGTCACCGTCCTGACCGGGTACGCCGGGCTGCCCACGCTCGGGCAGACCGCCCCGTTCGCCGTCGGCGCGTACGCCACCGCCAACCTGGCCGACGCCGGGTGGACGGTGGGCCCGGTCCAGATCGTCCTGTCGGCGCTCGCGGCGGCCGTGTTCTCGGCGGTGACCGGACCCGCGGTCATCCGGGCCCGGGGCACCACCGTGCTGATGATCACGCTGGCCGTCGGCGAGCTGACCAGTGCGGTGATCAACCAGGTCAAGTCCGTCACCGGCGGCGCCGACGGGCTGGTCGGCTTCCCCGCCACCCAGGCCCTGTGGGGCGGCGAGGGCATGACCGAGGAGCGCGAGCTGTACGTGTACGCGGCAGTCGTCGCGGTCGTCGCCGTCGCCCTCACCCTGACGGTGCTGCGCTCCCCGGCCGGCAAGCTGCTGACCGGGACCCGGGGCGCCGAGGCGCGGATGCGTGCGTCCGGCCACCCCGTGGGGCGCTATCTGCTCGTGGCCCACATCTGCGCGGGCGCGCTGGCCGGGGTGGGCGGCTCGCTGATGGTCACCGTGCAGCAGTACCTCTCCCCCGCCGACGTCGGCTTCGAGATCGCCGCGTTCGCGCTGCTCGCGGTCGTCATCGGCGGTACGACGTCGGTCATCGGTGCCCTCCTGGGCGCCGGGCTGATCGTGTTCACCCGGGACTGGGTGGCCGGCTCCTGGCCCGGCCACGGGCCGTTGCTGCTCGGGGCGCTGTTCATCGCCGCCGTGTACCTGCTGCCGCGCGGCCTGGCCGGTCTGCGCGCCGTCGTCGGCCGACCCGCGCCGGCCACCCCCTCCGTGTCCCCCGCCGGGAAGGTCTCACGATGACGCCCGCAAGCGATGCCGTGGATCCGGCCCCCGTGCTGGTCCTCGACCACCTCACCCGCAGGTACGGCAGCCTCACCGCCGTGGACGACGTCGCGCTGCGGCTGCCCCCGGGCGCCCGGCACGCCGTGATCGGCCCCAACGGCGCCGGCAAGACGACCCTGCTCAACCTCATCGCCGGCACCGACCGGCCGGACCGGGGCACGATCGCGCTGAACGGTGCGGACGTCACCCGGGCGTCCACCGCGAAGCGCAGCCGGCTGGGCATCGCGCGCAGCTTCCAGCAGCCGTCCGTGATCGGCGAGCTGACGGTGCTGGACAACATCGTGCTGGCCGGCTGGGCGCACCACCCGAAGCGCCGGGGCGCCTGGCGCAGCCCGTCCCGCTACCGGCTGCACACCGAGTCGGCGGGGCGGCACCTGGAGACCGTGGGGCTCGCGCACCTGGCGCACCGGCCGGCCTCCGAGCTCTCGCACGGGCAGCGCCGCATGCTGGACCTGGCCGCGGCCCTGGCGGGCGATCCGCGCCTGCTGCTCCTGGACGAGCCGGCGGCCGGGCTGACCGACGGTGACATCGGCCGGCTGCTCGACATCCTCGGGGCGCTGCCCGAGAGCGTGGCGGTCGTGCTGGTCGAGCACCATGTCGAGGTCGTCGCCCAGGTCGCCACGTCGGTCACCGTGCTGGCGGCCGGCCGCGTGCTGGTGACCGGGCCGACCGGGGAGGCGCTCGCCCACCCGGAGGTCCGCGACGCGTACCAGAACACGGCGCCGGTGTCCGGTGAGGCGCCGGACCTGGTCACCGGCAGCGCGCCGGACCCCGTCACCCGCAGTCCCGAAGCGAGAGGATGACCGACCCCCGATGCTCGAACTCACGGGCCTGACCGCGGGCTACCACGGCGGCACGGTCCTCCACGGCCTCGACCTGTCCGTGCCCGCCGGCACGGTGCACGCCGTCGTCGGCCACAACGGCGCGGGCAAGACGACGCTCGTCCACACCGTCGCCGGTCTGATGCGCCCGGACGCGGGCACCGTACGGCTGTCCGGCCGGGACCTGACGGGACAGCCGGCGCACCGGATCGCCCGCGCCGGGATCGGCCTCGTGCCGCAGGGCCGCCGGGTCTTCGCGCATCTCAGCGTCGCCGAGCACCTGCGCCTCTCGCACCGTCCGCCGCGCCGGGGCGACGCCTCGCGGCCGAGTGTGTGGACGCCCGAGCGGGTCCTCGATCTGCTGCCGAGGCTGGGCGAGCGCCGGGGCAACCGGGGCACGGACCTGTCGGGCGGGGAGCAGCAGATGCTGGCCCTGGCCCGGGCGCTGCTCGGTTCGCCGAGCGTGCTGCTGCTGGACGAACCGACGGAGGGCCTGGCCCCGGCCCTGGTCCGTCAGGTGCACGACCTGGTGACGACGCTGGCCGCCGAGGGCATCGCCGTACTCCTGGTGTCGCCGAGTCCGGCGACGGCGGCCGGGTGCGCGGACACGCTCACGGTCCTGACGTCGGGCCGGGTGGCGCTGCGGCTGGACGGGGCGGAGGCCCGTGAGGACCCGACGGCCCTGCACGCGGCGCTGGAGCTGGCGCCCGCGGCGTCCTGACGGGCGCGAGGGGGCGTCACCCCCTCGCGCCCGTGGTCACTTCGCCTTCAGGCTGTGGCCGCCGAAGCCGCTGCTGCGGTCGGAGCCGCTGTTCTGGTCCTGCCACCAGGCGTCGAACTCGGGCTGCTGCATGGCCGGCCAGTCCGGGGTGTTCTCGACCTGGGTGCTGCCCATGCGGCGGGCGAGGGCCACCATGGCGGAGCCGACCGCGCCGCGCCCGGCGTCGTACCGGTCCAGCACGTCCTTCCAGCTGTCCCCGGCGGTCCAGGCCGCCTCCAGCGCGGTCGCGTCCTGGAGCGCCTTCACGCTTCCGGCGCCGACGTGCGGGCGGGCGACGCTGGCGGCGTCGCCGACGAGCGCCATGCGGCCCGACGTGTAGTGCGGGACGACCAGGTCGTAGATGGGCTGGATGAACGTGGTCTCGGCGGGCGTGCCGAGCACCTTGTCGGCCCAGAAGGGCGGGAAGGTGTCGGCGACGAGGGCGCGCAGCCAGTCGGTCAGCTCGGAGTTGAGGCGGCCGGGCGGGAGCGAGGTGGGGGTGCGCAGGTCCGGGTGGAGGCCGTCGGTCCGCGGCGGCGTGGTGTAGAGCACCCAGTTGAGGCGGTGGCCGCCGGCGCCGTCCGGGATGCGGTAGATCATGCAGTGGCCGCCGGGGAAGACGATGTTGTGGGCGTCGAGCCCGTCCGAGGGCAGCCCCTCGACGTCCTCCGAGGCGCCGCGCCAGCCGATGTAGCCGGCGTATTCGGGGCTGATCCCGGGGAACATGGCCTCGCGGACCACGGAGCGGTAGCCGTCGGCGCCGATGACGAGGTCGAACCGTTCCTCGTGGCCGTCGGCGAGCCGCAGCGTCACCCCGTCGTCGGCCGGCTCGACGGAGGTGACGACGGCACCGGAGCGGTAGTCGACGCCCTCGGGCACCCGGCTGCGCAGCTCGCTCCACAAAGAGCCCCAGTTGTAGGCCCGGAACGGGAACGGCTGCCGCCCGAAGCCCCGGCCGTGCGGCGCGTCTCCGTCGCGTACGCTCCACACCCGCCGGTTCAGGGGCGCCCAGGGCATCTCGGGGGCGACGTATCCGGCCTCTCTCAGCTCCTCGTAGCGGTCGCTCTGGAGGGCGATTCCGACGCCCCGGTCCCGGAGTTCGGCGTCGGCGCGCTCGAAGACGGTGACGCGGTCCGCTCCGGCGCGCGACACGGCGAGGGCCGTGGCACACCCCGCTATGCTCCCGCCGACCACGGCGATGCTGCCTCCACGCATGACTGGCTCTCCACTCACTTGATGTGCCGGCTCGATGCGCCGGCCGTCCCGCCCGGCCACTCCCCCGCCGGGGCCCGGCGCGGAAGTGCGCTCGCATGGGCGCTGGTCGACCCGCCCCTCGGCGGTCGCGGGCCCGCACCGAATCCTACGAGGGTCGTTCCGCGCGCGAGCGGCCAGGTGGTTCCGCCTTCCGGCCACCGATACATCGTCAACAAGCCGCTTGCGGGCGCTCCTTGGCGATTTCTGACTACTGTTCCCTCATGTCCCCCTCGCCGGTCAACTGCTCAGCGACCGCCCGGCGCCCGGTCCCGGCATCGGCCGCGACGCGCTCCGAGGACGCCTCGCCCCCGCCTCGGCTGAACGCGCGGGCTCCGGCGCTCGCGCGGCCGGTGGAACCGTCCCCCGCTGGTGTCCGCGAGGACCCCGTGACCGGACCGGTGGTGATCGCGCTCGTGCCGGCGGCCGGGCCCGTTCCACCGGGCGCTGGACTCACTCCCCACGTCTTACCCGCCTCCCATTGAAGGAGCCCCATGTCCGAGCAGCCGATCATCGTCCTCGACCCTGCGGGCACCGACCGCCACGCGGAGTACCGGGCGCTGCGCGAGCGCGGTCCCGCCACTCGCGTCGACGTCCTCGGGGTCACCGCGTGGTCCGTCAGCGACCCGGTCCTCCTGAAGGAGCTCCTGACCAGCTCCCAGGTCTCGAAGGACGCCCGGGCGCACTGGCCGGCGTTCGCCGAGACGGTGGCCACCTGGCCGCTCGCCCTGTGGGTCGCGGTGAACAACATGTTCACCGCGTACGGCGGCGACCACCGGCGGCTGCGCCGGATGATCTCTCCCGCGTTCAGCGCCCGCCGCGTCCAGGACCTGCGCGTCTCGGTGGAGAAGATCGTCTCCGAACTCCTGGACGGCCTCGCCCGCCGGCCCGCCGGCGAACCGGTCGACCTCCGCGCCGAGCTCGCCCACCCGCTGCCGATCGCGGTGATCGGCCGGCTCATGGGCGTCCCCGAGGACCAGCTCGACGGCTTCCGCTCCAAGGTCGACGGCGTCTTCGACACCACCCTCACCGTCGAGGAGGCCACCGCCAACACGGCCGCCCTGTACGAGGCGCTCGGCCGGCTCATCGCCTCCAAGCGGGACCTGCCGGGCGACGACATGACCTCGCTCCTGCTCGCCACCCGCGACGACGAGGGCGACGGCGGCCGCCTCAGCGACGAGGAGCTGCGCGACACTCTGCTCCTGATGATCTCCGCCGGCTACGACACCACGGTCAACGTGATCGACCAGGCGGTCACCGCACTGCTGACCCGCCCGGAGCAGCTCGCCCACCTCCGCGAGGGCCGCGCCGACTGGAACGACGTGGTCGAGGAGACCCTGCGCCACGAGCCCGCGGTGAAGCACATCCCGATGCGCTTCGCCGTCTCGGACATCCCCCTGCCCGACGGACGGAAGATCG
The DNA here is from genome assembly GCF_010550605.1 of Streptomyces sp. SID9727. Taxonomy (GTDB): domain Bacteria; phylum Actinomycetota; class Actinomycetes; order Streptomycetales; family Streptomycetaceae; genus Streptomyces. The sequence goes on along the minus strand of NZ_JAAGNI010000141.1, from coordinate 2,294 downwards.
CCCGGGGCGAGGCGATCCTGGTCTCCTTCGCCCCCGCCAACCGCCACCCCGACTGGCACGGCGAGACCGCCGACGACTTCGACGTGACCCGAGCCGCCAAGGACCACCTGGCGTTCGGCCACGGCGTCCACTTCTGTCTCGGCGCCCCGCTGGCCCGCCTGGAGATCGCCACCGCCCTGCGTCAGCTCTTCGAGCGCTTCCCGGAGATCCGTCTCGCGGTCCCCGCCGAGGACCTGCTCCCGCTCCCGTCGCTGATCAGCAACGGCCACCAGGCCCTTCCGGTCCGCCTTCGCCCGACGGCGGGCTGACGGGCCGCCGGTGACGGCGGTGGCTGGTGTCGCACCAGGGGTACATCCGGCTGCGGCGGCAGGTGCAGACGGCCACGACGAAGCGGTCGGAGGTGACGGTCGAGCCGTCCTCCCGGACGATCTCGACCGGCCCCTCGATCAGCACCGGACCGCCCGGCTCGATGGTGAGGCGGCGGGGTTCAGGGGCGTTCGGCACGGATGACCACCAGTTCCTCGGTGTTGTCGTGGGGACCGAGCAGTCCCTGGGCGCGGAGCCACGGCAGGCGCTCGGTCATGACCGGCCCGAACGGGATGGAGGTCCGGTGCGTGACGGCGGCGCGCAGGCCGCTCGCGGTCAGCCGGGCCAGGGTCTCCTCCGCACCGCACAGCCCGGAGTGGACGAGGAGCAGCACGCCGCCCGGGTGGAGGGCGTCGTGGGCGTGGGCGCAGATGCGGTCCAGGGCCTGCCGGCCGCAGAGCCCGGCGTCCCAGGCGACCTCGGGGCCGTGGCCCCGGGTGCGGCGCGTGTGGGGGGCGGGGACGTACGGGGGGTTGCTCACGATCAGGTGGAAACGCCGGCCGAGGACGGGGCCGGTGAGGTCGCCGCGCAGGACCTGGACGCGGTGGCCGGCGCGGGCGGCGTTCAGGCGGGCGGTCAGGACGGCCCGCCGGGAGATGTCGATCGCGGAGACCCGGGCCCCGCCGCGCGCCGCCAGCAGGGCCAGTGCGCCGCTGCCCGTGCAGACGTCGAGGACGTCCATGCCGGCGGCCGGACCCTCGGCCCGGAGCGCGCGCGCCAGCAGGTGGGTGTCGGCCTGCGGGGCGTACACGCCGGGCAGGGTCCACAGCCTGCCCAGGTCGACGGGCGGTGCGGCGGTAGTCGTCATCCGAATCCTCCATGAGGGGGAAGGCGGTCCTCGTTCTCACCGGCGCGGGCTCATCCAGACAAGCGTGGCCGGGACCGCCGCCCGCCGCGACCCGAGCGATGGTCCCCCGCCTCCTGCCCCGCCCCCGTCGCCGCATGCGGGGCCGTTTCCGCCGCGCACATCCGGCACCCCCGGGTGACCATGGCCGGAACAGGGCACGCCGGCCCTCCCGGCACCCGCGAAGGAGAGTCCCGTGACTGACCGGAAGCACCTGCTGAGCGGCCGTACGGCCGTGGTGACGGGCGGGGCGCGCGGCCTGGGCAAGGCCGTGGCGCGGGAGCTGGCCGCCCGGGGCGCCCGGGTGGCGCTGCTCGGCCTGGAGGAGGAAGCGCTCGCCGGGGTGGCCGCCACGCTCCCCGCACCCTCCGGGCACTGGCACGTGGACGTCACCGACGACGCGGCGATGGCCCGCGTCGCCGACGAGGTACGCCGCCGGCTGGGCCCCGCCTCGGTGGTCGTCGCCAACGCGGGCGTGGCCGAGGGCGGGCCGTTCGCGGAGTCCGACCCGGCGAGCTGGCGGCGCGTGATCGAGGTCAACCTGATCGGCAGCGCGGTCACCGCCCGGACGTTCCTGCCCCAGCTCCTGGACACCCGGGGGCACTACCTCCAGATCGCCTCACTGGCCTCCATGGGGGCCGCGCCGATGATGAGCGCGTACTGCGCCTCCAAGTCGGGCGTGGAGGCCCTGTGCCACTCGCTGCGCGCGGAGCTGGCGCCGCGCGGCGTCGGCGTGGGCATCGCGTACCTGAACTGGATCGACACCGACATGATCCGGGACGCCGACCAGTACCCGGTGCTCCGGGAGCTGCGCGCCCATATGCCCCCGCCGGCCCGGAAGACCTACCCGGCGCCCTACGTGGCCCGGCGCGTGGTCGCCGCGATCGAGCGGCGGTCACCTTCGGTGTACGTCCCGGGCTGGCTGCGCGGCGTCCAGGCCGTGCGGGCCGGGCTGCCGGGGGTGGTCGCCCTCGCGACCCGCAAGGAGCTGAACCGCTCCGAGTTCACGCCCACGGGCCTGCTGGGGGCCGGTGGGCGCGCGGCCGGGTCGGCGGGCGGCCCCGCGCGGCCGGACTGACCCGGC
>NZ_JAAGNI010000126.1 GCF_010550605.1 Streptomyces sp. SID9727 | reverse complement strand
CGTGCTCGTACGGGCGCTGCCGTTGCCCGCGCCGGTGTCCGTCGTGGCCGCGCTGGCCGTCGCGGCGGGGGCGGGGGCGGTGGCGGGCGCCGCTACGGACCTGGGGGCGAAGGGGGCCGTGTTGGGCCTCGCCGCCGGGGTCTGCGCGTTGATCGGTCTGCGGGTCGCGAGCTACGACTACCCGTCGCGCTTCGTGCACATGACGGCGGGTGTGGCCCTGCCGCTGACCGCGGCCGCGCCGGCCGTCTACGTGCTGGGCCGCGTGCTGGCGTAGTCCCGTACCGCTCGGATCCGTACCGCTCCCTCCGCATGGCGAAGCCCTCCACGGGGAACCGTTGGGGGGCTTTCGCACGTCGATCACGCCGTACGGGCGGCAGGGTGGGGGAAGGACAGGCATGCGTGCACTGCGGATATGGGTCATCGTCCTGGTGGTCCTGGCGGCGTTGTTCGTGGCCGCGGACCGGGTGGCGGTGAACATCGCCGAGTCGCAGGCCGAGGACCGGGTGAAGGTCCCGGGCGCGGAGATCGGCTCCACCGACATCTCCATCAAGGGCTTCCCGTTCCTCACCCAGGTCGCCGGCTCGGAGCTGGACGAGGTCGACGTGAGGATCACCGGCATCGAGACCCGTGCCGCGGGCCGCACACTGCGGATCTCCACCATGAACGCCGAACTGCGCGACGTGCGGCTGACCGACGGCTTCTCCGGCGCCACCGCCGCCCGCGCCACCGGGACGGCCGTCATCTCCTACGAGGACCTGACCAAGGCCGCCAGCGACGGCGTCGCGGTCGAGTACGGCGGCAAGGGCAAGGTGAAGGTGACCGGGACGGTCGACGTCCTGGGGCGCCCGATCTCGCGCAGCGTGCTGTCCACCGTCACGCTGGTCGACGGCCACACCGTCCGCGTCCGCGCGGACAAGGTGCCGGGTGAGGGCATCCCCGGCCTGGAGAAGCTGGTCCGCGAGAAGACCGACTTCGAGCGCGAGGTCGGCGGGCTGCCGAGCGGCCTGAAGCTGGAGAGGATCCAGCCGACCGCCGGCGGCCTGGAGATATCGGTGTCCGGCACCGAGGTGCGCCTGGCGGGCTGACCGGACCCGCGGACGGCGGGAACGGCGCCCCGGCCACATAGTGAGACGAGCAGGTCCGGTCCGCAGATGGCCGGTCGGCCCGGCACCGCGCGCGACGGTGCCGGGCCCCTGCCGTAGGGGATGTCGTTCCGCATTGCGGACGATCCTGTCTCAAAATGCGACACGGCGGTGACATGCCCGGCCGTACCTCCCTACGATCGGTCCCATGCAGTGCTCTATGGGCGGGCTCCCTCAGGGTGGCCGGGCGGATCTCACGAAGCGGCGGGCAGTGGACCTGTGCCGCGTCGCCGCCATGCTCTGTCGCACTGTCTGAGCGGGACGCCCGGTTTCCCGCATTCCCAGGCCCTTCGACCGCACGTCGGGGCCGTCCCGCACGCCGCCCGTGGACACGGGACCGGCCCGCGCCCCGCACATCCGCATCACGCACGACCCGTGCACCATCTCGCCGCAGACTGCCCCGGAGGAGAAACACAATGAGCCGCAGTGACGTCCTGGTAGACGCCGACTGGGTCGAGGCCCACATCGACGACCCGCAGGTCGCCATCGTCGAGGTCGACGAGGACACCTCCGCGTACGAGAAGAACCACATCAAGAACGCGATCCGGATCGACTGGACGAAGGACCTCCAGGACCCGGTCCGCCGCGACTTCATCGACCAGGCCGGCTTCGAGGCGCTGCTGTCCGCGAAGGGCATCGCCAACGACACCACGGTCGTCCTCTACGGCGGCAACAACAACTGGTTCGCGTCCTACGCGTTCTGGTACTTCAAGCTCTACGGCCACCAGGACGTCCGCCTGCTCGACGGCGGCCGCAAGAAGTGGGAGCTCGACTCCCGCGACCTCGTGGACGGCGACCAGGTCCCCTCCCGCCCGGCCACGCAGTACAAGGCCCAGCCGCAGGACGAGTCGATCCGCGCCTACCGCGACGACGTCGTGAAGGCCATCGGCACCCAGAACCTGGTCGACGTGCGGTCGCCCGACGAGTTCAGCGGCAAGCTGCTCGCCCCGGCGCACCTCCCGCAGGAGCAGTCGCAGCGCCCCGGCCACGTGCCGAGCGCCCGCAACATCCCGTGGTCGAAGAACGCCAACGACGACGGCACCTTCAAGTCGGACGACGAGCTGCGCGCCCTCTACGAGGCCGAGCAGGTCGACCTGTCGAAGGACACCATCGCCTACTGCCGGATCGGCGAGCGCTCCGCGCTCACCTGGTTCGTGCTGCACCAGCTGCTCGGCCAGGAGAACGTCAAGAACTACGACGGTTCGTGGACCGAGTACGGCTCCCTCGTCGGCGTGCCGATCGAGCTCGGCGCCAACAAGTAACCCGTACGACCTGGACCAGCACGTTCCCCGACCCGAAGGACTGAACCATGTGTGGAGCAAAGGCCGGCGGCCCCGACGCTTCGACCATCAAGCCCGGTGAGACCACCATCCAGGGCAGCGTGACCCGCGACGGCGAGCCCGTCACCGGCTACGTCCGCCTGCTGGACTCGACCGGCGAGTTCACCGCCGAGGTCCCGACCTCGGCGACCGGCCAGTTCCGCTTCTACGCGGCCGAGGGCACCTGGACCGTCCGCGCCCTCGTTCCCGGCGGCACCGCCGACCGCACGGTCGTGGCGCAGACCGGTGGCCTGGCCGAGGTGGCCATCGCCGTCTAGGACGACGACCACCGGCGCAGCCGATGACCGGCCGAAGGGCCGTACCCCAGGGGGTTTGGACGCTTGCCTGGCGCGGGTACGGCCCTTCGTGCTGCCCGCGCCGGGGGCGGGTTTCCTCCGGACCGGCCGAACGGGCCGATCGGGCCTACGCTGGACTCATGTACCGCCGACGCCGGCGCGCCTACTTCGTACTGATGGGCGTATGCCTCGTCCTCTTCGTTTCGGCCTGGGCCTTCGTGAGGCTCTGGTCGATGCCCGCCGCCATCGCGATGTGCGTGGTCGCGATGGTGATCCCGCCCGTCGCCGCGATGGTCGGCAACCGCAAGGGGCCGGAGGACCGCTGGTGGGACGAGCCCGGCGGGCGGCAGCAGCGGCCGCCGCCCGGGGAGGCCCGGCCGGGCAAGGGCGGCGGCGCCACCGGCGATCCGGAGTCGGACGCGTGGTGGGACGAGCTGGACGGCCGGAAACGGCGCGGCTGAGAGGGCTTTCAGCGGCTGACGGGGCCGCTCAGTAGACGAGCGCCTGCACGCCGTCGGCCATGATCTCGCTGACGAACACCTGCGCCCCGGCGATCCGCACGCCCTCCAGGACGTCCTCCTCGGTGATGTCGCGCCGGGCCGCGCACTGCGTGCACAGCGTGATGTGGCCGCCCGCCTGGATCGACTCGATCAGGTCCGGCAGCGGTGCGGCGTGCGGCAGTTCGAACTCGGCGGCGCGGCCCGGAAGGGCGAACCACGCCGATTCCCCGGTCAGCCAGAGCGAAACCTCCACTCCGCTGGCGACGGCCACCGCCGCCACCGTGAACGCCTGCGAGCAGCGCTCGGCGGAGTCGGCACCTGCGGTCACCTTGATCACGAGCTTCTTCGGCATATACGGAACTGTAATCCTCGGCCGTGCAACCCCACCCCCGACCTGTGGGTCAGTTGTGTGCGCGGATAACGGAATCCGCGCTTCAAGGTCTCGTGGGGGGACCCATTTTGCATCCGAATGACAGCGTTTCCGACGGGCAGCCCGAGCCGCCCGTCGAGGCGGCCGGGGCGGGCGGGCATCCGGAGGCCGTGGCGGAGCCCGCCGCCTCCGTGAAGCGGCGCCCGCGCGGGCGTACGACCCTGATCATCGCCGCCGCGGCCGTCCTCGGCATCGCCGGCGGCATCGCGACCGGATACGGCGTCCAGGCCGACCGGGCCCCGACACCCCTGGCCGCGCTTTCGCAGCCGGGCCTGGCGTACCCGGCGAAGGCTCTGCCCGCCGGCGAGGTGCCCGACCCGCTGCCGGCCTCGCAGGACCGCCGGGTCCGCACCGACGGGGACCTGCGCAAGCTGATCGTGCCCCGGCCGAAGGGCTGGCAGGAGGACAAGAGCCTGACCGCCCTCACCCAGGACGGGTGGCTGGGGGTCGAGGACTACGCCCTGGACTTCGAGAGCGAGGACTACATGTTCAGCGACCTCCTCGACCAGGACATCCGCCGGGTCGCGGGCGCCGCCTGGAAGAAGGGCGAGTCCCGCTCGGGCACCGTCTGCCTGGTGCAGTTCCGCTCCGGCGCCGCCGCCGCCGCGCACGCGGAGGACCAGCGCTCGTACATGCCCGGGAAGCGGAGCGCCGGCAACGACGGCTCAGCGGTCAAGGGCAGCGCCGAGGGCCGCTACTACCTCTTCCCCGCCCGGCGCGAGGCCGGGTACCTGCCCTTCTACCAGGCCAGGGCGGTCTTCAGCCGGGGTGACGTCATGGTCGACATCCACATCTACGACAGCGCGCCGATCAGCAAGAAGGACATCCGGACGCTGGCCGAGCGACAGCTGGAGCGCCTGTGAGCGACGAGAACACGCCCCTGCCCGAGCCCGCGGAGCCCGCCACCGCCGCGGAGCCGGCCGCCGCCCCGGAGCCCGCTCCCGCACGGAAGGGCCGGGCGCGCCGGGTGCTCCTCGCGGCCCTCCCCGTCGTGCTGGTGCTCGCCGCGGTCGGCGGCGCGGCCGCGTACACGAAGGTCACCGTCGACGGCGCGGACCGCACGGTCCCGACCCGGCTGTGGCAGCAGCCCGCCCACGAACCGGCCAAGGACCCGGCCGGGGACCTGGCGCGCGGCAGGGCCTCCACCGAGCTGAGCAAGCTGCTGCTGCCCGTCCCGGCCGGCTACCGGCTCGGCCCGGACTCCGGCAGGTACGGGAACGACGCCGAACTCAGCGGCGCCGCGGCCACCGCCGAGATGAAGGACGGCGGGCGCGGCCTGTCGGGCCGGCAGCGTCGGGAGTTCGAGAAGCGGATCGACAAGCTCCGCATTCAGGGCCTGGCCGTCCGTACCTACGCCTCGTACGAGAACGACCTGGTCATCGACACCCAGCTGGTGCGGATGAAGGACAAGAAGGCCATCCGCGATCTCTACACCTTCCGGTCGGAACTCTTCGACAACGTCAGCGTCCTGCGCCAGGGACCCAAGATCGCCGGCCACCGGAAGAACGCCTCCTGCTTCCTCGACCCCAAGGACGACGAGCGACGGATCGAGGGGATGTTCTGCATGGCGTACGAGGGCGAGGTGCTGGTCACCTTCACGGCGTCGGGCATCGACCCGTTCCGCAAGTCGGCCGTCGCCGAACTGGTGAAGGACCAGCTGAACCACATCACGTCCCCGGGGGAGTACGTATGACCGAGCAGACGGCCGTGCCCGCGACCGGGCCGGAGCCCGGAACGGCGACGCCCGCGACCGGGCCGGAGCCCGAGGCTGCGGCGCCCGCCCCGGCCCTCGTGCTGCCGCCCATGCCGCTGATGCCGCCGGCCC
>NZ_JAAGNI010000116.1 GCF_010550605.1 Streptomyces sp. SID9727 | reverse complement strand
CGGCCCCGCGCGTCCGTGGTGGTGAGCCCCGCCTGCCGGCCCTGCCGGTCGATCAGGGTGACGTTGGCCCCGGCGACCGGGGCCCCGGCCGCGTCCAGCACCCGGCCGCGGAAGCCCTCGGGGCCCGGCAGGGGGAGCGGCTCGACCTCCTCGGCGGCACGCCGGGCCGCCTCGTCGCCCTCGCTGCTCGCCAGCAGGACCGGCGCGGTGGCCGTGCGCCGGGACGGCAGGAACGAGGCCAGGACGAGACCGGCGACCACGGCGCCCGTCGCGATGAGGAACGAGATCCGGAAGCCCTTCATCGTGGGGACCTCGACCGCGCCCATGGTGGTCGAGGTGTGGGCCAGGACCATGCCGATCACCGCGCTCGACACCGAGGTGCCGATGGAGCGCATCAGGGTGTTGAGCCCGTTGGCGGCGCCGGTCTCCGAGGCGTCGACGGCGCCGATGATGAGGGCGGGCAGCGACGAGTAGGCGAGCCCGATGCCGGCGCCGAGGAGGACGGCGATCAGCACGGTCTGCCAGGGGGCGCTCATCAGGCCGAGCCCGGCCCCGTAGCCGATGGCGATGACCAGCATGCCGATGATCAGCGAGACCTTCGGGCCCTTGCGGGCGGAGATCCGCGCGTACAGCGGGGCGACGAACATCATCGTCAGGCCGAGCGGGGCCACGCAGAGCCCGGCGACCACCATCGACTGGCCGAGGCCGTAACCGGTGGAGGCGGGCAGCTGGAGCAGCTGGGGCAAAACCAGGGAGACGGCGTAGAACGCGACGCCGACCATGATCGAGGTCAGGTTGGTGAGCAGCACCTCGCGGCGGGCCGTGGTCCGCAGATCCACCAGCGGGGCGTCGCTGCGCAGTTCGAAGAGCCCCCACAGCACCAGCACGACGAGCGAGGCGGCGATCAGTCCCAGGGTGGTGGGCGAGGACCAGCCCCAGTCGCTGCCCTTGGTGATCGGCAGCAGCAGGAGCACCAGGCCGAGCGAGAGACCGAGCGCGCCGACCGTGTCGAACCGGCCGGGGGCGCGCAGCGTGGTCTCCGGCACCGCGAACACGGTCAGCGCCATGGCCAGCACGCCGAGCCCGGCCGCGCCGAAGAAGAGGACGTGCCAGTCGGTGTGCTGGGCGACGAGCGCGGCGGCCGGCAGCGCGAGTCCGCCGCCCACCCCGATCGACGAACTCATCAGCGCCATCGCCGAACCCAGCTTCTCGCGCGGCAGTTCGTCGCGCATGATGCCGATGCCCAGCGGGATCGCACCCATCGCGAAGCCCTGGAGGGCGCGGCCCGTGATCATGACGACGAGGTCGTCGGTGAAGGCGCATATCAGCGAGCCGACGACCATCACGGCGAGGCTGGCCAGCAGCATCCCGCGCTTGCCGTACAGGTCTCCGAGCCGCCCCATGATCGGCGTGGCGACGGCTCCGGCGAGCAGGGTGGCGGTCATCACCCAGGTCGCGTTGGAGGGGGCGGTGTGCAGAAGGGCGGGCAGATCCTTGATGACGGGGACGAGCAGGGTCTGCATCACGGCGACGGTGATACCCGCGAAGGCGAGCACGGGGACGATTCCCCGGCCCGCCTTCGCGCGCGGATCAGGAAGTTCCGCGCCGGGCTGTTCGTGCGTCGTCTGTGGCATGCGTGCGGCCTCCGGGCAGCGGTGAGAAGGGGGCGTGCGTACGGTTACGGCCGGTGCCGAGGGCAGCACCGACCGCCAAGTCTGTGCAGGGTGAACCTTCCTCGGCTACGGCGTATTCCGGGGCGCGGGGTGCGAAGGGCGCGCGGGTGCGCGCGGGCGCGTGCCGATGCGAGGGGACACCGTGCCGGTCCTGCGCGGGTCAGTTCCGTTCGTACAGCGTCACCCGGCGCCCCCGCACCCGCTGGTCCTCGATCACGGTGAAGTAGTCCTTCAGGACGGCCGCCTTCGCCTTCTCCCGCCGCCCGTTCTCCGGACGCGCCGCTCCCGGCGCGTCCGTGACCAGCAGTATGCGGCGCTGGGCGAGCATCGCCTCCCTGATCCTGGCGGGTGCGGCCTCCACCCCGTTCAGCGTCCCGGACGCACGCGGGCTCCGGGCCAGCGCTATGTCGCGCAGACCGGTGAACGCCTCGGGCGAGACCAGCCGCGCGTCGCGCCGGGCGCCCGGCAGGAACACCACCGCGGTGCCCGGCTCCTTCATGCGGCGCACGTCCGCCGCCATGGCCAGCACGTCGTCCACCCGGCTCGACGGCGACCGCTTGGCCAGCGACTGCGGCAGCAGCGCCGCCACCGAGCAGGCGAGCACTACGGGCACGAGCCACCGCGACGCCGCCGGGAACCGGGGCGCCACCGCCCGTACCGCCGCCCCCAGCAGCGAGCCGATGAGCAGCGCCAGGCCGAGCAGGCTGAAGAGGACGTAGCGGTCCAGGAAGAGCGGCTTCCCCAGCGAGACGGCGGCCAGTCCGAGCTGGGGGACCGCCAGCAGTGGCAGGCCCACCGACGCCACCGAGAGCCGGCGCCCGCCCGGCCGGTCCACCAGGGCCCCGAGGCCGCCGATCGCCAGCAGCACCGCGGGGCCGATCATCATGTGCCAGGTCAGCGGCGGTATCCAGGACACCTGCCGGGACTGGCCCGAGGTGTACAGCACCAGCGGCAGCGCACCCGCCACGGCCGCCGCCGAGGCCACCGTCCAGCGCGCCCACACCCGGCGCCCGGCCCCGCTCCACGCCAGCGTCGCCGCGTGCGCGGGCAGGATCAGCAGCGAGAACCAGTTCAGCAGCGCGCAGACCAGCACCGTGCCCGCGTACGCCGCCCAGCACCCCCACCGGCCGCGCCCGCCGAGCAGCGTCACGAGGAGCAGCGTCGAGACCCCGGCGCCCGCCGCGACCAGCGCGTACGGGCGGCCCTCCTGGAGGTAGAACTGCGCGGCCGGCAGCAGGCAGAGCGCCATCCCGGCGCCCAGGCCCGCCCATCTCCCTGCCAGCCGCTCGCCGATGGCCGTCACACAGGCCGCCGCCACGGCCATCGCCAGCACGGAGGGCAGCCGCAGGGCCGTGGTCGTCGGCCCGAACCAGTTGAAGAGGCCGTGCATCAGCAGGTAGTAGAGCCCGTGGACCGCGTCGACGTGGCCCAGCATGAGCCGTATCTCGGCGGCGGAACGCAGGGCCACCTGCCAGGTCGCCGCCTCGTCCCGCCACAGGCTGTCCTGCCGTGAGAGCCCCCAGAGCCCGAGGCCCAGGGTCCAGAGGGCCGGTATGAGCCAGAGCGGGGGGAGGCGGCGAGGCGTGGGTATGCGGGATGACATGAGGTGACCGGGTCCTGGGTGCAGAGGGTGCAGAGGGTGCAGAGGGTGCCGAGGGTGCGGACGCGGTCAGAGCCAGCCCTGCTGCCGGGCCACGCGGACCGCTTCCATGCGGTTGCGGGTGCCCGTCTTGCCGATCGCCGAAGAAAGGTAGTTGCGGACCGTGGATTCCGACAGATGCAGCTTGCCGGCGATATCGGCGACCGTCGCCCCGTCCGCCGACGCGACCAGCGCGTCCCGCTCCCGGGCGGTGAGCGGACTCGGCCCCGAGCTGAGCGCGGCGGCGGCCAGCGCCGGATCGACCACCGTCTCCCCGGCGAGCACCCGGCGGATCGCCTCGGCCAGTTCCTCGACCGGGCCGTCCTTCACCAGGAAGCCCGACGCCCCTGCCTCCATCGCCCGGCGCAGATATCCCGGCCGGCCGAAGGTGGTGAGGATCAGCACCCGGCAGTCCGGGACCTCCTCGCGCAGATCGGCCGCCGCGTCCAGGCCGCTGCGCCCCGGCAGTTCGATGTCCAGCAGCGCCACGTCCGGCCGGGACGCCAGCGCGGCCGCCACGATCTCGTCGCCCGCGCCGACCTGGGCCACCACCTCGATGTCCGGTTCGAGCCCGAGCAGCAGGGCGAGCGCGCCGCGCATCATCCCCTGGTCCTCGGCGAGCAGAACGCGGACGGACCGGGCCGGGGGGTGCTCCTGAGGCATCTCGTTCACCGGCCCAGGGTAGGCGAGCAGGCCGGGCCGTCCCCCGCTCCGGGTGCCGGCGTCGCGCGGGCGTCGCCGTCCTCGTCGCCGCCCGCGTCCACCGGGAGTTCGGCGGTGACCACGAAGCCGCCGTCCGGGCCGGGGCCCGCCACCAGGGAGCCGCCCGCCGCCGCGAGCCGTTCGGTGAGCCCCTTGAGACCGGTGCCGCCGATGCCCGGGGCGGGCGCGGGGCCCTCGGGCCTGCCCCGGCCGTCGTCGGTCACCGTGAGCCGGACCTTCCCGCCCGCGCCGCCGACCTCGAACACGCAGCGGGTCGCCGTGGAGTGCCGCACCACGTTGGTGACGGCCTCCCGCACCACCCAGCCCAGCAGCGCCTCGGTCTGCGGGGCGAGCGGCGGCCCGGAGCGCCGGACGACCGGTTCGATCGCGGCGGCGGTCAGGGCGGACCTGGCCCGGTCCAGCTCGGTCGCGAGGCTCCCCTCGCGGTAGCCGGTGACGGCCTCCCGGATCTCGGTGAGCGCCTGGCGCCCGACCGACTCGATGTCGGCGACCTGGGACAGCGCCGCGTCCACGTCGCGCGGGGCGAGCCGGCGCGCGGCCTCCGACTTCACCACGATGACCGAGAGCGTGTGGCCCAGCAGGTCGTGCAGATCGCGTGAGAAGCGCAGCCGCTCCCGTTCGACGGCGGCCCGGGCCAGCTCCTGCCGGGTGGCGCGCAGCTCCGTCACGGTCTCGGCCAGCCGGAGGATCGCCGACGTCACGGCCCCGGAGATGAACGTCCCGTAGCCCAGCGTCCACGGCGGCGACGCGCTGTCGTCGCGCCAGACCGCGACCACGCACGCGGCGACCGCGAGCCCGAGCAGCCCGACCGCCAGCAGCCGGTGGCGCAGGACGGTGCCGGCGGCCAGCGAGAGCAGCGGGAAGAACAGCAGCCAGCTGCCTCCGTAACCGATGGCCAGGGCGAAGGTGACGGCGGCCAGCGCGCCCAGCAGGACGTACGTCACCGGGCTCTCGCGCTTCTCCTTGGTGAAGCCCCGGAACACCACCGAGATGTAGAGCGAGTTGAAGGCCAGCAGGCCGGCGCCGGCGATCCACGGGGTGGGGGTCTCGCCCTGGAAGAGGTTGGAGAAGGCGCCGAGGCCCATCAGCAGCCACGGCAGCAGGGCGTACGGCGACGGCGGTCCCGGCCTGCGGCCCTCCTTCCGCATCCGGCGGCGCTCCTTGAACGACGGTCGTCCGGTCCCCGGCATGTGCGCTCCCGTCACTCGGTCCTGGCGGACCGACGGTACGAGATCACCGCGTACGCGCCGAACAGCAGGAGCCATGCGGCGAGCACGCCCAGGGTCATGGCACCCGGCGCGTGTCCGTCGGTCGTCGCCCAGCCCAGGTCCGCGAACCGGTTGGCCGGGGTGAACCGGCCGACCGAACGCAGCCACTCGGGCAGCATCTCCAGCGGGAACCACAGTCCGCCGAGGACGCCGAAGCCCATCAGGCAGGCGACGTTGACGACGCCGGTGCCCTGCGGGGTCAGCCGGTAGCCGTTGCCCAGGCCGAGGAGGGTGAAGGGCAGCGCGCCGGCCCACAGCAGCACCACCAGCACCGCCCACTGCCAGGCCGCCATCCGCACCCCGTTGACGAGGGCGCTGGCCAGCAGCACGGTGAGGATCACCGGCAGCACGGTCACCGATCCGCTGACCGCCCGGCCCACCACCGCGTGCGAGGGGGCGAGCGGGGTGACCCTCAACTGCTGGAGCCAGCCGAGGGACTTGTCCGACGCGACGCCCGTACCGATCGACATCGCGGAGCCGAGCGCGCCGTACGCCGCCATGCCGACCATGGACGCGGTCTTCCAGCCGTCGGCGCTGTCGTCACCGATGTTGGTGAAGAGCAGGTACATCAGCACCGGCATGCCCGTGCCGAAGACCAGGAATCCGGCGTCACGCAGCGTCCGGCGCATTTCGAGCAGGATGTAACGGAACATCAGACGGTCTCCTTCTCGGTCCGGGCCGCGGTCCTCGCGCGTGCGGTGTCGCCGGGCTTCGTGGTGTCGCCGGGCGCGGCGGTGCCGCCCGGCGCGGGCTCCCCGGGTGCGGTGAGCGCCAGGAAGGCGGTCTCCAGCGTGGCCCGGGAGACCTGGAGGCCGCGGACCAGGCCCAGCCGGGCCAGCTCCACGACCGTCGCGTCCGAGTCGTCGGTGCGCAGCAGGGCGCGGTCGCCGGTCACCTCGACGGCGACGACACCGGGCAGCCGGTCCAGGCCCTCCGTGGGGCGGCCCGCGAGGTCGAAGGCGACCTGGCTGTGCCCGGCCGCGTCCTTGATGGCCTCGCCGCTGCCGTCCGCGACGATCCGGCCCCGGTCGATGACGACGATCCGGTCCGCGTTCTCGTCGGCCTCCTCCAGGTAGTGCGTGGAGAAGAGCACGGTGTTGCCGCGCCGGGCGTAGGCCCGCATCGAGTCCCAGAACGCGCGCCGCCCCGCCACGTCCAGGGCGGCGGTCGGCTCGTCCAGCACGATCAGCTCGGGGTTGCCGGCCAGCGCGACGGCGAACCGCACCCGCTGGGTCTGGCCGCCCGAGAGCTTGTCGATGCGCCGGTCCGCGTACTCCGCCACACCGGCCAGGGCCAGCGCCTCGGCGACCGGCAGCGGACGCGGATAGGTCGAGGCGACGAAGGCGACCAGCTCGCGCACGGTCACCCTGGGTATCGGCCGGCCCTCCTGGAGCATGGCGCCGACCAGACCCGCCCGCACCGCCTGCCCGGGGGAGCGGCCCAGGACCCGCACCGCCCCCTCGTCCGGCTCGTCGAGTCCGAGCAGCAACGAGATGGTGGTGGACTTCCCCGCCCCGTTGCGGCCGAGCAGGGCCACGGTCTCGCCCCGCCCGATCCGCACGTCGAGCCCGTCGACGGCCCGCACGCTCCGTCCGGCCCGTCCGAACGTCTTCACCGCCCCGGTGAAGACCACCGCGGCCTCGTCGTCCCTTGTCTGCGTCATGCCTACGACGTTACGCAGCGTGAATGTGTGGCGGCAGATGCAGATGTACGCGGTCCGCCATGACTTTTGTCATCGCGGATGCGGAGGCTCCGCATCCGGTCGTGTACAGCACGGCGCCCCCGCCGCCCGGGACGGTCTCCCGGGCGGCGGGGGCGCCGTATTCCCCTCCTCGGACGGCGGCGGTCAGGCCGCCGCCGCGCCGCTCTCCTCGGCGGGGCGGCGATGGCGGCCGGCCGGCGTCGCGGCCGTGTCGTCCGTCGCCACACCCCCTCGGTGCTTTCCGGAGCCGCCGGCGTCGCCCCGCTGCGCGTCCGCCCCCGGCGGGAACGTCTGGGTCGTGTCGGTGCGGGCTTCAGACATGTGGGAAGTCACCCCGTTGTGATCGCTTACGTGTGTGCCAACCGGAGCGTCACGCCGCCGCTCGTCCGGGAAAGGTCACGGTCGGTGACCGAGACGCACGGTGCGTGAGTCCGGCCCAAGCTTAGTCAGGAGCCTTACGCCCCATGAGTGGCGCCTGCCCCAGAGGAACCGGTGTACACACTGGAGGATTCACCGATGGCGCGGAAGGTTGCTTACCACTTACGTCGCACGCGGATTCCGTCTCCTCCGGCATGTCCACCAGGGCCACCGCGCACGCCGTGTCCCCGTCCGCGTACGGGAGTCCGAGCACCCCGTCACGCGACCAGATCCCGCTGCCCGCCAGCCAGCCCCCGGGCGCGGCGAGCTGGTGCAGCCGACGGCCCGAGGGGCGCCACAGGCCGATCCAGCTGCCCGCGGCCCCGTCGATCCTGAGGGCCACCGCACAGCTCTCCGGCATCAGCATCTGCCCCGGCTGCACGGCGAACGGCACCACCGAGCAGTCCGGCAGCCGCAGGCACTCGGGGAACCGCACCGGCAGGCAGCTGCCGAGAACCCCCCAGCCGAGCCGGTCCCGGCCGGGCGCGTCCGAGCGGATCAGCAGCAGCCCGCTGTCCGGGTCCGCGAGCAGCAGCCGGTCGTCGCTGTCCGGCGCGATCTGGAGCAGCGGGGTCATCTCGGCGCCCCGCCCCAGGTCCACCGCGACCGTCTTCACCGGGCCGCCGCCCGCCGGTTCCCGGTCCAGGGCCAGCAGCCGGCCCGCCCGGTCCAGCCAGACGCCGCCGGAGCAGCGGCCCGGCAGATCCGCGAGGTGCTCGGGTCCGGCCGTCCCGCCCGCCACGCGCCACAGCTCCGTGGAGTACGCGCCGACCGCCAGGGCGTACGCGCTCGCCCCGTCCGGCGACGGCGGCAGCAGGGTGAGCGCGTCCCGCTCGACGGCGCCGAGCAGCAGTTCGCCGGTGCCGGGGCCGGTCGGGTAGAGCAGCGAGAAGGTGTGCCGCTCGGCGACCCGCCGCCGGATCAGCACCCGCCCGTCGGCGAGCGGCACCACCTGCGCCTCCGCCTCCTCCGGCTGATCGGTCGGCAGCGGCACGGCGTACGGCTCGGGCCCGTCGAGCGTCCAGCGCTCGGCGTACCAGGCGGTGTCTCCGCCGGGCACCGGGGCGGCGGTGAGCCGGGCGCCGTACGCGCCGTCGGTGGTGAGCGTGAAAGGGGGCAGAACCGTTTCGGCGGGGGTGTCCGCCGCGGGAGCCCCGAGCGCCGCGGTACCCCCCGCCGGGCCGCTCTCCGCGAGGGTCCCCGCGGGGCCGGCGGGGCCGCCGGGACCGGGGTCCGGCGCCGGTCCCGGCGGACCGCCGTCGTCCGTCGTGGCCCCCTCCTCGATGGCACAGGCAGTCATCGACTCATCACCTCCGGCAACCGAAGCTAGTTTTCGCACTTCCAGCCGAACAACACGACCTCTCCCACTTCACACATAAGGGTGGTGATGGCCGGATTTCGCTGTACGGCCGGGGGTGCGTGTGCTGTGCGGGGCCGAGCCGTCGGCGGCCCGTTCCCGGGGCTTCCCGGGGCGCTGCGGGCAGGTAGCCTTTCCTCCGTGCCCCGTCTGTCTGAAGTCATCTCCGAGCTCGACGCCCTCTGGCCGCCCGAGCGGGCCGAAGAATGGGACGCGGTCGGCACCGTGTGCGGTGATCCGGACGCCGAGGTCCACCGGGTGCTCTTCGCCGTCGACCCCGTCCAGGAGATCGCCGACGAGGCGAGGGAACTGGGCGCGCACCTCGTCGTGACCCATCATCCGCTCTACCTGCGCGGTACGACGACGGTCGCGGCGGACACCTTCAAGGGCCGCGTCGTGCACACGCTGATCCGGGACGGCATCGCGCTGCACGTGGCCCACACCAACGCCGACACCGCCGACCCCGGCGTCTCCGACGCCCTGGCCGCCGCGCTCGACCTGCGCGTCGAGCGCCCCCTCGTACCGGACCCGACGGACCCGGCGGGCCGCCGGGGGCTCGGCCGGATCTGCGTGCTCGACCACCCCGAGACCCTGGGCGCCTTCGCAGCCCGCGCCGCCGCCCGGCTGCCCGCCACCGCGCAGGGCGTCCGCCTG
>NZ_JAAGNI010000110.1 GCF_010550605.1 Streptomyces sp. SID9727 | reverse complement strand
GACGCCGCACGCCTGGCCCTCGCCGACGCCGGGGTCGACGCGGCGGACGTGGACGTGGTCTTCGCGGACGCCGCCGGGGACCGGGACGCCGACCGCGCCGAGGCCGCCGCGCTCACCGCCCTCTTCGGCCCGTACGGCGTGCCGGTGACGGCCCCGAAGTCGCTGTACGGGCGCCTCGGTTCGGGCGGGTCCGCCCTCGATCTGGCGGCGGCCCTGCTCGCCCTGCGCGACCAGGTCGTCCCGCCGGGCGCACCGGTCGGGCGGCTCGCCGACGACTGCCCGGTGGACCTGGTGACCGGCGCGCCACGCCCGGCGCGGCTGCGGCACGCCCTGGTCC
>NZ_JAAGNI010000093.1 GCF_010550605.1 Streptomyces sp. SID9727 | reverse complement strand
GCCGGGGGCCGGGGGTCGGCGCGGCGGGCCACCCGGGTGCCGGAGCCCTGGCGGGCGGTGAGCCAGCCCTCGGCGACGAGCTCCGCGTAGGCGTCGGCGACGGTGTTGCGGGCGATGCCGAGGTCGGCGGCGAGGGTGCGGGAGGACGGCAGGCGGGTGCCGGGCGTCAGGCGGCCGGTGCGGACGGCCTCGCGCAGGGCGTCCATCAGACCGGCCCGCAGACCGGCCGGGCCGGTCGGGTCGATATGGAGGTCGGCGCCGAAAGTGGCCCAGGCATCTGTCATGGAAATGGACCATACCGCTGCGCCACTCCCCCCGTAGCGTTGAGGGCATGACGACGAACGAGAACAGCCGCACCACCTCCGGCTACTGCCCCGAGCACACCCCGCGCCTGGCCTGGGCGCAGCACGCCCCCGATGTCTACAAGGCGATGGCCCGCCTGGACGCCGCCTCCCGCAAGGGCATCGACCCGGTGATCGGCGAGCTGGTGAAGATCCGCGCCTCGCAGCTCAACCACTGCGCGTTCTGCCTGGACATGCACACCAAGGACGCGCTCGCGGCGGGCGAGTCCGTGCAGCGGATCGTCCAGCTCAGCGCGTGGGAGGAGTCGCAGCACTTCTTCACGCCGAAGGAGATCGCCGCGATCGAGCTGACCGAGGCGGTGACCGTGCTGACCGACGGCTTCGTCCCGGACGAGGTGTACGCACGGGCCGCGAAGCACTTCGGCGAGGAGGAGCTCGCCCACCTCATCGGCGCGATCATCACGATCAACGCGTGGAACCGGTTCGCCGTGTCCACGCGCATGGTGCCGGGCCACTACACGCCCGGCGACCACGGCTGAGCGGCCCGGTGACCGCTTCGGGCCTGCGGGCCCTGCACCACGGCCGCGCCCCCGGCGACCCCCTGGTCCTTCCCGGGCCCTGGGACGCCGCGAGCGCCCGTGTCTTCGCTGACGCCGGTTTCCCCGCGCTCGCCACGCCGAGCGCGGGGGTCGCCGCGTCCCTGGGTTACGAGGACGGCTCGACGCCCCCCGCCGAGATGTTCGCGGCGGTGGCGCGGATCGCCCGGTCCGTCTCCGTACCGGTCTCCGCCGATATCGAGGCCGGGTACGGGCTGTCGCCCGGCGAACTGGTGGAGCGGCTGCTCGCGACCGGGGCGGTCGGCTGCAACCTGGAGGACACGGTGGACGGGGTCCTGCTGGACGCCGGAGCGCAGGCGGACCGGCTGGCCGCGGTGCGTGCGGCGGCCGGGGACGCGCTCTTCGTGAACGCCCGGATCGACACGTACGCCACGGGCGTCCCGGACGGGGTGGACCCGGCGGCGGAGACCCTGCGCCGGGCGCGGCTCTACGCGGCGGCGGGCGCGGACTGCGTGTACCCGATCCTGGCCCCGCCCGAGGTGTTCGGGCCGCTGGCCGGGACCCTGCCCGGGCTGCCGCTGAACGCGCTGGCCCGCCCGGACGGGCCGGGGCCGGGCCGCCTCGGCGAGCTGGGCGCGACCCGGATCACCTTCGGGCCGGGCCTCCAGCGCCGGGCGACGGCCGCGGTGCGGGAGATCGCGGACGGGCTCCGCTGACGGAGCCGACGTGAGAGACACCACGCCCCCGGCAGCACTGCGGCTGCCGGGGGCGTGTGCGTGGCCCCGAGGGGTCTCAGATCAGGCCGAGCTCGCGGACCGCGTCGCGCTCCTCGGTGAGCTCCTTGACCGAGGCGTCGATGCGCGCACGGGAGAACTCGTTGATGTCCAGGCCCTGGACGATCTCGTACGTGCCGTTCTTCGTGGTGACCGGGAACGACGAGATGATGCCCTCGGGCACGCCGTAGGAGCCGTCCGACGGGATGCCCATCGAGGTCCAGTCGCCCTCGGCGGTGCCGTTGACCCAGGTGTGCACGTGGTCGATGGCGGCGTTGGCGGCGGAGGCGGCGGAGGACGCGCCACGGGCCTCGATGATCGCGGCGCCGCGCTTGGCGACGGTCGGGATGAAGGTGTCGGCCAGCCACGCCTCGTCGTTGACCAGCTCGGCGGCGTTCTTGCCGGCGACCTCGGCGTGGAAGATGTCCGGGTACTGGGTGGCCGAGTGGTTGCCCCAGATCGTCAGCTTCTTGATGTCGGAGACGGCGGCACCGGTCTTGGCGGCCAGCTGCGAGATCGCGCGGTTGTGGTCCAGGCGGGTCATCGCGGTGAAGCGCTCGGCCGGGACGTCCGGGGCGGCGGCCTGCGCGATGAGCGCGTTGGTGTTGGCCGGGTTGCCGACGACGAGGACCTTGATGTCGTCCGCGGCGTTGTCGTTGATCGCCTTGCCCTGCGGCTTGAAGATGCCGCCGTTGGCGGAGAGCAGGTCGCCGCGCTCCATGCCCTTGGTGCGGGGGCGGGCGCCGACGAGCAGGGCGACGTTCGCACCGTCGAAGCCGACGTTCGCGTCGTCGGTGATCTCGATGTTGCGCAGCAGCGGGAAGGCGCAGTCGTCGAGCTCCATCGCGGTGCCCTCGGCGGCCTTCAGCCCCTGGGGGATCTCCAGGAGGCGCAGGTTGACCGGCACGTCCGGGCCGAGCAGGTGGCCGGAGGCGATGCGGAAGAGCAGCGCGTAGCCGATCTGGCCGGCTGCGCCGGTCACGGTGACATTCACGGGAGTGCGGGTCATGGCGATCTCCGTTAGACAGCTGGCGGTCCGGGCTCCTGGCCCCTGGTGCGGGACATCTCCCTGAATCTTGATGTGAAGAGATATCCGTCGGCCAGGCTATCCGACCCGGGACCCCACGGCCGCCCGGCCCCCGTTGCCTCTCGGTCACACCATGGCGGAATGGTCACTTCCGTGCCACAGGGGACAGCTGTCCCTTGAACGGGTGAGGGCCGTCAACAAGGCTGGACGCAGGACGGGGCAAGGCCGCTCGACCGCCGCTTCGGGAGCTTCGCGCTCCGGGTTGCCCCGCCTCCGGTGTCCGTCCCTTCTCGGGGGAGGGGACGGCCACCGGGTTCTTCCGCTCTTCGGAGCGCGGGTCAGCGGACCGTGAAGTGGACCGCGTCCTCCAGGAACGGGATGTCCAGCCACGGCCCCGGCTGCGCGACCAGCGCGAGCAGCACGATGAGGACGCCGAGCAGGCCGTACGTCACCAGATCGGTGAAGCGCGACCGCACCGCGAGCATGCCCACCGACCGGACGGTCACGCGCAGGACCGCTCCCAGGACGAGGCCGATGCCGATCAGTATCGTGCCGACGCGGAAGGCTTCGTCGAAGGGATCGGCCGCCACGATCAGCAGTCCGGCGCCGGCCGTGCAGAGCACCGCGAGCAGCGGCCACTGGCGGGCCGGGGCCGGTGCGTCACCGCCGGCCGCCCGCCCGCCGCCCTCGGGCCGCGCGGTGTCCCGGGTCAGCGAGAACCGCCGCGACCGCCGGGGGGCGGCGGCTTCGGACGGCTCGGAGGAGACCGCCGTGGAACCGGTCGCGCCGGTCTCCTCCGGGGAACCGGTGTCCGGACTCGTACCAGCACCCACGGGTCAGCCGGCGGAGACGGCCGCGGCGTCGCGCTCGGCGGCCTCGACCACGTTGACGAGCAGCTGGGCGCGGGTCATCGGGCCGACACCGCCCGGGTTGGGCGAGATCCAGGCGGCGACCTCGGCCACGCCGGGGTGGACGTCGCCGACGATCTTGCCGTTCTCGTCGCGGCTGACGCCGACGTCCAGGACGGCGGCGCCCGGCTTCACGTGCTCGGGCTTGATGATGTGCGGCACGCCCGCGGCGGCGACGATGATGTCGGCCTGCTTCAGGTGGGCGGCCAGGTCCCGGGTGCCGGTGTGGCACTGGGTCACCGTGGCGTTCTCCGACTTGCGGGTGAGCAGCAGCGGGATGGACCGCCCGATGGTGACACCGCGTCCGACGACCACGACGTGGGCGCCGTTGATCTCGACGCCGTGGTGGCGCAGGAGCTGGACGACGCCCTGCGGGGTGCACGGCAGCGGGCCGGTCTCGTTGAGCACCAGGCGGCCGAGGTTCATCGGGTGCAGGCCGTCGGCGTCCTTGGCCGGATCCATGAGCTCCAGGACGCGGTTGGTGTCGATGCCCTTGGGCAGGGGCAGCTGCACGATGTAACCCGTGCAGGCGGGGTCGGCGTTGAGCTCGCGGACGACGGCCTCGATCTCCTCCTGCGTGGCGGTGTCGGGGAGTTCGCGCTGGATGGAGCCGATGCCGACCTGCGCGCAGTCCTTGTGCTTGCCGTTCACGTACCACCTGCTGCCCGGGTCGTCCCCGACCAGCAGGGTTCCCAGGCCGGGCGTGACGCCCCGGGCCTTGAGGGCCGCCACGCGGGCGGTCAGATCGGACTTGATCGCGGCTGCGGTGGCCTTGCCATCGAGAATCTGGGCAGTCATGGTCCCCATACTCCCGGATGAACCCGCCCTCGGACCAATCAGGTACCAGGCGTGGACGCAAGGTTGCACTTGGACAACTTCTTGAACCACGGCTGGACAAACGTACTAACCGCTTATAACGATGAAGGCCGCTGTGCCGCAGCAGTTACCGGGGGGTCTGGACCGCTGGCGTTTTCTGTTCCTCCGCGCGGCCGCACCGTCCCCGTACATCTGTTGGAGGAACGCCCATGAGCTTCGGCGACCCGAACCCGAACAACCCCTACGGGCAGCAGCCCGGTCAGCCGCAGCCCGGCTACGGCTACCCCCAGGCCCCGCAGGGCGTACCGCAGCAGGGCTACGGCTACCCGGCGGCCCCGCCGGTGCCGGGCGGCGACTACGGCCAGCAGCCCGGCTACGGTGCCCGCCCGCCGCTGGCGAGCTGGGGGCGCCGCGTCGGCGCGTACCTGCTCGACGTCCTCGTCCTCGGTGTCCCCTACGGCATCCTCATGGGCATCGGCGGCGGCGTGGGCGGCGGCGCGGGCGCCGGGATCATGGGCCTCGGCATCCTCGTGTTCGTCGGCGGCTTCCTCTTCAAGCTGTACAAGGAGGGCACGACCGGTCAGTGGATAGGCAAGAAGGCCCTCGGCATCAGCCTGCTGCGCGAGGCGGACGGCCGGCCGCTCGGCTTCGGCATGGCGTTCGTCCGTCAGATCGCCCACTTCCTGGACAGCATCGCCTGCTACCTCGGCTGGCTGTGGCCGCTGTGGGACTCCAAGAACCAGACGTTCGCGGACAAGGTCTGCTCCACCGTCGTGGTGCGCGTCGGCTGACCGGCCGTCGGACAGGCCCGAGGGCCGTAACCGCACGCGGATCGCGTGCGGTTACGGCCCTCGGTCGTACGGGGGCGGACCCGCTCAGTGGAAGAAGTGCCGGGTGCCCGTGAGGTACATCGTCACGCCGGCCTTCTTCGCGGCCTCGACCACCAGCTCGTCGCGGACCGAACCGCCCGGCTGGACCACGGCCTTGACGCCGGCCGCGGTCAGGATCTCCAGCCCGTCCGGGAAGGGGAAGAAGGCGTCGGACGCCGCGTAGGAACCGGTGGCCCGCTCCTCGCCCGCGCGCTCGACGGCGAGCTTCGCGGAGTCGACCCGGTTGACCTGGCCCATGCCGACGCCGACCGAGGCGCCGCCCTTGGCGAGCAGGATGGCGTTGGACTTGACCGCCCGGCACGCCTTCCACGCGAAGGCGAGCTCCTTCAGCTCGTCGGCGGAGAGCGCGTCGCCCGTGGCGAGCGTCCAGTTGGCCGGGTCGTCGCCCTCGGCCTGGAGGCGGTCGGTGACCTGGAGCAGCGCGCCGCCGTCGATCGGCTTGACCTCGACCTCGGCGGACGGGGCCTCGGGGCAGCGGAGCACGCGGATGTTCTTCTTGCGGGACAGGACCTCGACCGCGCCGTCCTCGTACGCCGGGGCGACGATGACCTCGGTGAAGATCTCCGCGACCTGCTCGGCCATGGCGACGGTCACCGGACGGTTGACGGCGATGACACCGCCGTACGCCGACAGCGGGTCGCAGGCGTGGGCGTTGCGGTGCGCCTCGGCGATGTCGTCGGCGATGGCGATGCCGCACGGGTTGGCGTGCTTGATGATCGCGACGCACGGCTCGGCGTGGTCGTACGCGGCACGCCGGGCGGCGTCGGTGTCCGTGTAGTTGTTGTACGACATCGCCTTGCCGTGCAGCTGCTCGGCGCCGGCCAGACCGCCGGTGCCCGAGGTGTAGAGCGCGGCGGGCTGGTGCGGGTTCTCGCCGTAGCGCAGGACGTCCTGGCGCTCGTACGTCGCACCGAAGAAGTCCGGGAAGCCGGAGTCGTCGGCGGCGGCGTAGTCGGCGGCGAACCAGCCGGCGACGGCCACGTCGTAGGCGGCGGTGTGCTGGAACGCCTCGGCGGCGAGCCGCTTGCGGGCGGTCAGGTCGAAGCCGCCCGCCTCGACGGCGGCGAGCACGTCGGCGTAACGCTCCGGGCTGGTGACGACGGCTACGGAGGGGTGGTTCTTGGCGGCGGCGCGGACCATGGACGGGCCGCCGATGTCGATCTGCTCGACGCACTCGTCGGCGGTGGCGCCGGAGGCGACGGTCTCCTTGAACGGGTACAGGTTGACGACCACCAGGTCGAAGGGCTCGACGCCCAGCTCGGCCAGCTGCTCGCGGTGCGCGTCGAGGCGCAGGTCGGCGAGGATGCCGGCGTGGACGCGCGGGTGCAGCGTCTTGACGCGGCCGTCGAGGCACTCGGGGAAGCCGGTCAGCTCCTCGACCTTGGTGACCGGGACACCGGCGGCGGCGATCTTTCCGGCGGTGGACCCGGTGGAGACCAGTTCGACACCCGCCTCGTGCAGGCCGCGGGCGAGGTCTTCGAGGCCCGTCTTGTCGTAGACGCTGACCAGGGCGCGGCGGATGGGCTTATTCTCCGACATGACCGAGATGAACCTTTCGTCCCTCAATGCGATAGCCGTCGCGGGCGAGCCGCCCCACGGCCTCGACGAGCAGCTTGCGCTCGACTTCCTTGATGCGTTCATGGAGGGCCGCTTCGCCCTCCGGGGTGTCCTCTTCGGTCACCTCGACCACGCCCTGCGCGATGATCGGACCGGTGTCGACGCCGTCGTCGACGAAGTGGACGGTGCACCCGGTGACCTTCACGCCGTACGCGAGCGCGTCACGCACGCCGTGGGCACCGGGAAAGCTGGGGAGCAGGGCGGGATGGGTGTTGACGAACCGGCCGCCGAACCGGGCCAGGAACTCCTTGCCCACGATCTTCATGAACCCGGCGGACACGACGAGGTCCGGCCGGTGCGCGGCGGTCGCCTCCGCGAGCGCGGCGTCCCACTCGTCGCGGGTGGCGTGGTCCTTGACGCGGCACGTGAAGGTGGGGAGCCCGGCGCGCTCGGCCCGTTCCAGGCCGGCGATGCCTTCGCGGTCGGCGCCGACCGCGACGATCCGGGCGCCGAAGCCCTCGGGATCGTCACCGATCGCGTCGAGCAGCGCCTGGAGGTTCGTACCGGAACCGGAGACCAGGACGACCACACGGGCCGGGGCGGCGGAGGGAAGCGGGGAGGCCACGGCTGGGCCCTTTCTCGCGTGCGAGCGGTTCGAAGCGGCCGGCCCGCCACCACGGCACCGGGGCGGCGATCTGCGATTTGTACGGTCGTACGAAAGAAGCGCGCTCCCCCATACGGGGAACTCTACGAACGGGCCGACCGTCAGCAACGATACCGGCACCGCGCCGCGCCCCCGCCTGACGGGGGTGACGGAGCCGGAGCCCCAGGGGGTCACGAGCCCCGCGCTCCCCGCTTTCGGCGCTTCCTCGCCGGAAGGTAGCGTCAGGGGCAGCGAACCGTCCGCCGGGCGGAAACGACGAGATGGGGAAGACGTTCACCACATGCCGGACCGACGCCGCCGCACCGCCTTCCGCCAGCCGCTGCCCGAGCGGGCCACCCTGCTGATGCGCGAGCGCTCCTCCTCGTCCCCTTCCTCCGGCTCCTCCGGTTCCTCCGGGAGCCGGAACGACGACAACCCCTTCGCGCCGCCGCCGGAGGGCCGGCCCGACCAGCCCTGGCAGCCGCGCCACCCGTCCGGTCCGACGGACGGCTCCACGAACGGTGACGGCGGCGACCGGCCCGAGGGCGGGCCGTCCGACGACCGGCCCGTGTGGGGCAGCCAGTGGAGCAGCCGGCAGCCCGGCCGCCAGAACGGCTCCTTCGGCGGGCGGCCCTCCGGGCCCGCCGGTCAGGAGAAGCCCCCGGCCGGCCCGCGCTGGGACCCGACCGACCCCATCCAGCGCCGCGCCCGCTACGCGCTGCTTGCCGGCATGTGGGCCTTCTTCTTCGCGATCTTCGACTTCTCGGAGATCGCCCTGCT
>NZ_JAAGNI010000075.1 GCF_010550605.1 Streptomyces sp. SID9727 | reverse complement strand
GAGCGCGCCGGGGCCGGGGCGCCGTGGCCCGGGAAGACGGTGGCCCCGGCCGCCGCGCTGCCGGTCGTGGAGGCGCCGCGCCCCTCCGCGTACGTGGCCATGCTGCACGCGCGCAAGCACCTGAAGAATCGGTCCGCCACTCCACGCTTCGACCGCACCGGCTTCCCCATGGACCCCAAGGACCACGCCGCGCGCCGCGACCGGCTGCGTTCCCGGGTCATGACCACGACGGTCGTCGCCACCGTCGTCGCCGCCCCCGTCATCGCCCTGTGGTCCGCGTACCGGGGAGCGCCCCTCACCGGTGAGGGCCGCGACGGCTCGGCGGTCAGCGCCGCCGACAACGAGACCGGTGGCGCCGGGACTCCCTACGACCCCTACGAGAACGCCGGGAACGCCCGCCCGGACGGCGGCTCCCGCTTCACCGGCGAGGACTCGCTGCCGGAGGTCTCCGCCGAGATCATCAGCAAGGGCGCCGGCCCCACCCGCGATCCCGCCGCGCACGGCGAGGGCCGGCTCACCGTCCGGACCCGCACCGCCGGCTCCGCCACCCTGATCACCCTCACCGCGTCGAAGGCCGGCCCGGTCTCCTGGACCGCCGCCACCGACCGGCCCTGGGTGACCCTGAGCCGTACCTCCGGCCGACTCCCGGCCGGCGGCAGCATCACGATCCGCGCCCTCGCGGACCACGCGCGGCAGCCGGCGGGCCCCTGGACCGCCCACCTCACCATCGCCCCCTCGGGCGCGGTCGTCGCCCTGCACGGCTACGGGGCCAAGGCCCCCACCCCCGGCGCCTCACCGCGCGGCGGCAGCCCGCACCCGCGCCCGATCCCGCCGAGGACCGGCACGCCGGACCCGGACCCGTCCACCCCGGGCCCCTCCACCCCGACGCCGGACCCGGGCGACCCGACGCCCACGCCGACGGAGCCGGACCCGGCCCCGGACCCGGCCGGCTCCTCCGGACCGCCCGCCCCGCCGAAGGGCCCGAGCACCCCGCCCCGCGCGGACTGACGGTGCCGGGCGGGCTACTCGGCCTGTCTGACCATTCCCGCCTGCCGCGCGACGCCGGCACGCCGAGAGTACGCACCTGACGCCGCCCGGCCGCCCTCCGGGCGACGACGGGAATGGTCAGACGGCCCTACGCCGGGTCCGCCGGGTGCGGGGCCATCGGCAGCAGCGAGGCGAGCCGCTGCTCGCACAGCTCCGTCAGCGTGTCGTACGCCTCCTTGCCCATCAGCTCCACGAGCTCCGGCCGGTACGACACGTACACCGGCTCGCCGCCCCCGTGAGCCGAGGTCGCCGACGTGCACCACCAGTGCAGGTCGTGGCCGCCGGGGCCCCAGCCCCGCCGGTCGTACTCACCGATCGACACCTGGAGCACCCGCGTGTCGTCGGGCCGGTCGATCCACTCGTACGTACGCCGTACGGGCAGCTGCCAGCACACGTCGGGCTTGGTCTCCAGCGGCTCCCGGCCCTCCCGCAGCGCCAGGATGTGCAACGAGCAGCCCGCCCCCGCCGGGAAGCCCGGCCGGTTCTGGAAGATGCACGAGCCCTGCCAGCGGCGCGTCTGGCGGTCCCCGTCCTCGTCGGTCTGGGTCCAGCCCGTCTCCGTACCCACGTCGTGGAACTGCCACAGCTCCGGGGTGAGGCGCGCGACGTGACCGGCCACCCGCTTCTCGTCGTCCTCGTCCGAGAAGTGGGCGCCCAGCGTGCAGCAGCCGTCGTCCGCGCGGCCCGCCTGGATGCCCTGGCAGCCGCTGCCGAAGATGCACGTCCACCTGGACGTCAGCCAGGTCAGATCGCAGCGGAAGACCTGCTCGTCGTCGGCGGGGTCGGGGAACTCCACCCAGGCGCGCGCGAAGTCGAGCTCCGTCTCGTCGGAGGGATCCGGCTCGGACGCGGCCGGCGTCCGCATCTCCACCTTCTCCACGTGCTTGATGTCCTGCGGGGTCTCCGCCTCGATGTCCCGCTTCTTCGTGGCTTTGCCCGGCTTCGCCTTTTTCGTCTTTGGCACGCGCCCAGAGTAAGTCCGCGGCCCGCAGTAGCGTTCCCCGTATGAGACTCGGAGTCCTCGACGTGGGGTCGAACACGGTTCACTTGCTGGTGGTGGACGCCCACCCCGGCGCCCGCCCGCTGCCCGCGCACTCGCACAAGGCCGAGCTGCGCCTCGCCGAACTCCTCGACGAGGACGGCGCGATCGGCCCGCTCGGCGTGGAACGGCTGGTCGGGACGGTCGCGGGCGCGCTCGAAGCCGCCGAGGACAAGGGCTGCGAGGACGTCCTCGCCTTCGCCACCTCGGCGGTACGCGACGCGAGCAACGCCGACCAGGTCCTGGAACGGGTCCGGGACGAGACGGGCGTCGACCTCGCGGTCCTCAGCGGTACGGAGGAGGCCCGCCTCACCTTCCTCGCCGCCCGCCGCTGGTACGGCTGGTCGGCGGGCAAGCTGCTGGTCCTCGACATCGGCGGCGGCTCGCTGGAGATCGCGTACGGCATGGACGAGGAACCGGCCGCCTCGGTCTCGCTGCCGCTGGGCGCCGGGCGCCTCACCGCGGGCTGGCTGCCGGGCGACCCGCCGGACCCGGCGGAGGTCAAGGCGCTGCGCCGGCACGTACGGGCGCGCATCGCCCGCAGCGTCGGCGACTTCACCCGCATCGGCCGCCCGGACCACGTGGTGGCCACCTCCAAGACGTTCAAGCAGCTGGCCAGGATCGCGGGTGGGGCCCGCTCCGCCGAGGGCCAGGACGTGCCGCGCACCCTCAGCCGCAAGGCGCTGGAGGAGTGGGTGCCGAAGCTGGCCGCGATGACCGCCGAGGAGCGCGGGACCCTGCCCGGCGTGTCCGAGGGCCGGGCCGCCCAGCTGCTGGCCGGGGCGCTGGTCGCAGAGGGCGCGATGGACCTGCTCGACGTGGACGAGCTGGAGATCTGCCCGTGGGCGCTCCGCGAGGGCGTGATCCTGCGCCGCCTGGACCACCTGCCGGCGGACGGGGAACCGGCGCTGGACTGAGGGGGCGGGCCGGTGGTGCGGCCCTTGTCACTTTCCGCCGCTCTCCCTCGGCGGGGCGCACCACTGCCCGTACGCTGTCTGCGTGGCAGAACCAGTGGTGCGCGTCCCGGATGCGAAGGTCGCCCTGTCGACGGCCTCGGTCTATCCGGAGTCGACGGCGACGGCCTTCGAGATCGCCGCGCGCCTCGGTTACGACGGCGTCGAGGTCATGGTCTGGACCGACCCGGTCAGCCAGGACATCGAGGCGCTGCGCCGGCTCTCCGACTACCACCAGGTGCCGATACTCGCCGTGCACGCGCCCTGTCTGCTGATCACCCAGCGGGTCTGGTCGACCGATCCGTGGGTCAAGCTCCAGCGGGCCCGCGCCGCCGCCGAGAAGCTGGGCGCGTCGACGGTCGTCGTCCACCCCCCGTTCCGGTGGCAGCGCAACTACGCCCGCGACTTCGTCACCGGAATCTGGCGGATGGCCGACGAGACGGACGTCCGGTTCGCCGTCGAGAACATGTACCCGTGGCGCTACCGGGACCGCGAGATGCTCGCGTACGCCCCCGACTGGGACGTCACCAACGACGACTACCGCCACTTCACGGTGGACCTCTCGCACACCGCCACCGCCCGCACGGACGGCCTGGCCATGGTGGACCGGATGGGCGACCGGCTGGCCCACGTGCACCTGGCCGACGGCAAGGGCTCCAACAAGGACGAGCACCTGGTGCCCGGCCGGGGCGACCAGCCCTGCGCGGAACTGCTTGAGCGGCTGGCCGGTTCCGGCTTCGGCGGGCACGTGGTCATCGAGGTCAACACCCGCCGCGCGATGTCCACCGCCGAACGCGAGGCCGACCTCGCCGAGGCGCTCGCCTTCACCCGGCTCCACCTCGCCGCGTCCACCGAGCGCGCCCCCCGCTCATGACGCCGGACCCGACCGGCCCCCGGCGCCGGGGCCGCCCCGCCCGCGCCGCGTCGGACACCGGCCCGGACGCGCGCACCCGCATCCTGGAGGCGGCCCGCACGGAGTTCGCCGAGCGCGGGTACGACAAGACCTCGGTCCGGGGCATCGCCCGCGCGGCCGGCGTCGACTCCGCGCTGGTCCACCACTACTTCGGCACGAAGGACGAGGTCTTCGCCGCCGCCATCGAGCTGTCCTTCGAGCCCGCGCTGCTCGTGCCGGCCGTCCTCGAAGGGGACACCGAGGACGTGGGCGAACGCCTGGCCCGCGCCTTCATCGGCATCTGGGAGAACCCGGCGACCCGGGCCCCCCTCCTCGCGGTCCTCCGCTCCGCCCTCACCCACGAGGCCGCCGCGAAGGTCCTCCGGAGCTTCGTACTGCGCCGCCTCCTGGACCGGGTGGCGGCGGGCCTGGACATCCCGGACGCGACGTTCCGCGCGGAGCTGGCGGCGTCGCACATGGTGGGGATCGCGATACTGCGGTACGTGCTGGGGGCGGAGCCGCTGGCGTCCGCGCCGCCGGAGAAGATCGTCGCGATGGTGGCCCCGACGCTGCAGCGGTACCTGACGGAGCCGTCCGCGTAGAAGGACCAGCCCGGCCGGCGTGTGAGGCGCGGGGTCCGGGCCGGCGCCCCGGTTCCGGGAAGGGGCGGGGCGGGGGACAGGCCCGCCGCAGGCACCGAGCCCACCCCGAAGGCTTCCGCATAGCGGACACCCGGTCCACATCCTGGCACCAACGGCGTACGCTCAAGAACAGTCTTCAACGCAGAAGGAGCGAAAAGACGATGCCCACGCTGAGGTCCCGCACAGTCACCCACGGCCGCAACATGGCGGGCGCCCGCGCCCTTATGCGCGCCTCCGGGGTACCCGGCGCGGACATCGGCCGGAAGCCGATCATCGCCGTCGCCAACAGCTTCACGGAGTTCGTGCCGGGCCACACCCACCTGGCCCCCGTCGGCCGGATCGTCAGCGAGGCGGTCACCGCCGCCGGCGGCATCCCGCGCGAGTTCAACACGATCGCCGTGGACGACGGCATCGCCATGGGCCACGGCGGCATGCTCTACAGCCTCCCGTCCCGCGACCTCATCGCGGACAGCGTGGAGTACATGGTCGAGGCGCACTGCGCCGACGCCCTGATCTGCATCTCCAACTGCGACAAGATCACCCCGGGCATGCTCAACGCGGCCCTGCGCCTGAACATCCCGACCGTCTTCGTCTCCGGCGGTCCGATGGAGTCGGGCCGCGCCACGCTGGTCGACGGCACGGTGCGCACGCTCGACCTGGTCGACGCGATGTCGGAGGCGGTCAACGACAAGATCTCCGACGAGGACATCCTCCGCATCGAGGAGAACGCCTGTCCCACCTGCGGTTCCTGTTCCGGCATGTTCACCGCCAACTCGATGAACTGCCTGACCGAGGCGATCGGCCTCTCCCTCCCCGGCAACGGATCGGTCCTGGCCACCCACACCGCCCGCAAGGCGCTCTACGAGAACGCCGCCCGCACGGTGCTGGACCTGACCCGCCGCTACTACGAGCAGGACGACGACTCGGTCCTGCCCCGCAACATCGCCACGGCCGCCGCCTTCGGGAACGCCATGGCGCTCGACATCGCGATGGGCGGCTCCACCAACACGATCCTGCACCTCCTGGCCGCCGCCCAGGAGGCGGGCGTCCCCTACGGCCTGACCGAGATGGACGCCCTGTCGCGCCGCGTCCCGTGCCTGGCCAAGGTCGCCCCGAACGTCGCCAAGGACCGCACGTACTACATGGAGGACGTGCACCGCGCCGGCGGCATCCCGGCCCTCCTCGGCGAACTGCACCGAGCGGGCCTGCTCAACGAGGACGTGCACTCCGTGCACAGCCCGTCGCTGGACGACTGGCTCAAGACCTGGGACGTGCGCGGCGGCTCCCCGGCGCCGGAGGCGGTCGAGCTGTGGCACGCCGCTCCCGGCTGCGTGCGCTCGGCGGAGGCGTTCTCCCAGTCCGAGCGCTGGGACAGCCTGGACCAGGACGCCGAGGGCGGCTGCATCCGCTCCGTGGAGCACGCCTACTCCGAGGACGGCGGGCTCGCGGTCCTGCGCGGCAATCTGGCGGTGGACGGCTGCGTCGTGAAGACGGCGGGTGTCGACGAGTCCATCTGGACCTTCGAGGGCCCGGCCGTCGTCTGCGAATCGCAGGAGGAGGCCGTCCAGAAGATCCTCACCCAGCAGGTCAACGAGGGCGACGTCGTCGTCATCCGCTACGAGGGCCCCAAGGGCGGCCCCGGCATGCAGGAGATGCTCTACCCGACCTCGTACCTGAAGGGCCGCGGCCTCGGCAAGACCTGCGCCCTGATCACGGACGGCCGCTTCTCCGGCGGCACGTCGGGCCTGTCCATCGGCCACGCCTCGCCCGAGGCCGCCTCCGGCGGCGCGATCGCGCTGGTGGAGGACGGCGACCGGATCCGGATCGACATCCCGAACCGCTCGATCGACCTCCTGGTCCCGGAGGCCGAACTGACCGCCCGCCGCGAGGCCCTGAACGGCGTGTACGCCCCGAAGAACCGCGACCGCAAGGTCTCGGCCGCGCTGCGCGCGTACGCCGCGATGGCGACGAGCGCCGACCGGGGCGCGGTCCGCGACGTCTCGAAGCTGGGCTGACCCGAGCGGTACCGGGGGGCCGCACGCACGGCCCCCCGGCCGCCGCCGGACCTGCGGGATAATCGACCCCGTGAGCGAGAACAGCGAGACCCCCGAAGGCACGGCCCCCGGCCCGTCCGAGCCCGCGACCCCGCAGGGCCCGCAGCCCGAGCCCCTCCGCTTCTTCGGGACCACGTGGGTCGCCCACGACGGCCACTACGGACTGCGCCGCGTCGGAGCCGCCGTCGGCTCCCTCCTCGCGGCGGCCGCGGCCTGCCTCGTCCTCCGCTTCGCGTACCAGGGACTGGAGATCGCCGACGTCGGCGGCTTCGTCGGCGTGCTGGTGATCGCGATGTTCGCCATCTGCAGCGCGATCGCCTTCCGCAAGACCTGGGAGGGCTTCGGCCGCCGCCCGGCCGACCCGGCCCGCGAGGAGAGCCTGCGCGGCCTGAAGGCCATCGGCTTCGTCGGATCGCTGCTCGCGTACTTCTTCCGTACGTTCACGGAGGCGCCCGGCGAGAAGCTGAGGCGCACGGAGTACGAGGAAGCCGTCGCCCGGTACGCGAAGCGCCGTGCCTCCCGCACCGGCAACCCGGCCGCCCGTAAGAAGAAGGGCCGCCGCGGCTGACACGCCCGGAGGCCCGGGCGCACGATGGCCGCATGACCACGACACACGCACCGGACGCCGCCCCGGGCCCCTCGCGCGCCCTCTCCTTCGACCGGGCCGCCGCCCAGTACGCCGCCGCCCGCCCCAGCTACCCGGACGCGCTGTTCGACGCCGTCGAGGACATAGCCGGACGCCCCCTGCGCGGAGCCCGCGCCCTGGACGTCGGTGCGGGCACCGGCATCTCGACCCGCCGCCTCCTCGACCGCGGCGCCCGCGTCGTCGCCGTCGAGCCCGGGCCCGGCATGGCCGCCGAGCTGCGGCGGGGCCTCCCGGACGTCCCGCTCGTGCGGGGCGACGGCAACCGGCTCCCGTTCGCGACCGCCTCGGCCGACCTGATCACGTACGCCCAGTCCTGGCACTGGACCGACCACGCCCGCTCCGCCGCCGAGGTCCGGCGCGTCCTGCGGCCGGGCGGCACGCTCGCCCTCTGGTGGAACGTCACCGACGGCACCGTTCCGTGGCTCGCCGCCCAGGAGGAACGGCTCCTCCGCTTCTTCGGCGTCGGCCCGGAGGAACTGGGCCCCAGGCGCTCGGCTGTCCAGGACCGCGACCTGCCGCCGGGCCTGGACTTCACGTACCGCCGCGTCCCGTGGGCCCGGCGCGTCCCCCTCGCCACCCACCTCGACAACCTCGGCAGCCACTCCGCGTTCCTGACCATCGACGACGACGCCGCCCGCGGTTTCCTCGCCGAGGAGCGCACCCGGCTCCTGACGGAGTTCCCCGGCGGAACGGTGGAGGAGGCGTACGTCGTCGAGCTGCACGCGGCCGTGCGCTGAACCGGAGCGACCTCGCCCGGTCCCTTGACGGCGGCGCCCCTCCGGAGCCAATATTCATCACATGATGAATTCTCCGGGCGTCGCCGTCGAGGCCCGTGGCCTCACCGTCCGACGAGGCAGCCGCACGGTCCTCAAGGGCCTCGACTTCACCGTCGAACCCGGCAGGATCACCGGCCTCCTCGGCCCCTCCGGCTGCGGCAAATCCACCCTCATGCGCGCCGTCGTCGGCACCCAGGCCAAGGCCACCGGCACCCTCCGGGTCCTCGGCAGCCCCGCAGGACACCCCTCCCTCCGCCCCCGGGTCGGGTACGTCACCCAGGCGCCCTCCGTCTACACCGACCTCACCGTCCGCCAGAACCTCGACTACTTCGCCGCGGTTCTCCGACCGGGCCGCGCCCACCGCGACGCCCGCCGCGAGGCGGTCACCCGCGCGCTCACCGAGGTCGACCTGACCAGCCACGAGGGCGCCCTCGCGGGCAACCTCTCCGGAGGCCAGCGCACCCGCGTCTCGCTCGCCGTCGCCCTCCTCGGCACGCCCGACCTGCTCGTCCTGGACGAACCGACGGTCGGCCTCGACCCTGTCCTGCGCCGCGACCTGTGGCAGCTCTTCCACACCCTCGCCGAACGGGGCACCGCACTCCTCATCTCCTCCCACGTCATGGACGAGGCCGAGCGCTGCCACCGCCTCCTCCTCATGCGCGAGGGCGAGATCCTCGCCGACGACACCCCGGACGCCCTGCGCACCGCCGCCGGCACCGACACCGTCGAAGCGGCCTTCCTGCACTTGGTCGACGCGGCCGCCCACCGCGAGGAGAACGCCCGATGAGCAGCACGACAGCCCCCCTGAGCCCGGCCCGCACCCTCGCCACGGCCGCCCGCGTCCTGCGCCAGCTCGCCCACGACCCCCGCACGGTCGCGCTGCTCCTGCTGGTCCCGGTCCTCCTGATCACGCTGCTGCGGTACGTCTTCGACGGCAGCCCGCAGACATTCGACTCGATCGGCGCCTCGCTGCTGGGGATCTTCCCGCTGATCACGATGTTCCTGGTGACCTCGATCGCCACCCTGCGCGAACGCACCACCGGCACCCTGGAGCGCC
Source organism: Streptomyces sp. SID9727 (assembly GCF_010550605.1). Lineage (GTDB taxonomy): Bacteria > Actinomycetota > Actinomycetes > Streptomycetales > Streptomycetaceae > Streptomyces. The sequence continues at coordinate 2,231 of NZ_JAAGNI010000075.1, read as the reverse complement.
TGCTCTCGATGCCGCTCGGCAAGGGCGACCTGATCGCGGGGTACGCGCTCGCCTTCGGCGCCGTCGCCGTCCTCCAGTCGCTCCTGGCCACCGGCCTGTCGGTGTGGGCCCTCGGCCTGGACGTCATGGGGTCGCCGTGGCTGCTGCTCCTGGTCGCCGTGCTCGACGCGCTGCTCGGCACGGCACTCGGGCTGTTCGTCTCGGCGTTCGCGGCCTCCGAGTTCCAGGCGGTGCAGTTCATGCCCGCGGTGATCTTCCCGCAGCTGCTGCTCTGCGGCCTCTTCATCCCGCGCGACCGGATGGCGCCGTTCCTTGAGGCCGTCTCGAACGTGCTGCCGATGTCGTACGCCGTGGACGGGATGAACGAGGTCCTCCACCACACCGAGGTCACCGGGGACTTCGTACGCGACGTCCTCATCGTGGCGGGCTGCGCCCTGCTCGTCCTGGCCCTCGGCGCCGCCACCCTCCGCCGCCGCACCGCCTGACGGGGCGGTGCGAAGATGGCGCCGACGAGCACTGAGCACCGCGCACATCGAGCACCGCCCGGAGGGTGAACGGCATGACCCAGACAGTTGCAGTCCTCGGCACCGGCAAGATCGGCGAGGCCCTGCTCAGCGGCATGATCCGGGCCGGCTGGCGCCCGTCGAACCTGCTGGTCACCACCCGCCGCTCGGACCGGGCCGCCGAATTGCGCGACCGGTACGGCGTGGACGCGGTCACCAACGCGGAGGCCGCGAAGCGGGCGGACATCCTGATCCTCGCGGTCAAGCCCCAGGACATGGGCCGCCTCCTGGACGAGCTGGCCCCGCACCTGACCGCGGACCGCCTGGTCATCAGCGCGGCGGCCGGCATCACGACCGCGTTCATCGAGGACCGCCTCACCGCCGGTACCCCGGTCGTCCGCGTCATGCCGAACACCCCCGTCCTGGTGGACGAGGGCATGTCCGTCATCTCGGGGGGCAGTCACGCCACGGGGGAGCACCTCGCCTCGACGGACGCCATCTTCAAGGGCGTCGGCAAGACCCTGCGCGTCCCGGAGTCCCAGCAGGACGCGGCCACCGCCCTCTCCGGCTCGGGCCCGGCGTACTTCTACTTCCTCGTCGAGGCGATGACGGACGCCGGCATCCTGCTCGGCCTGCCGCGCGCCCAGGCCCACGACCTCATCGTCCAGGCCGCGATCGGTGCGGCCGTGATGCTCCGGGACAGCGGCGAGCACCCGGTCAAGCTCCGCGAGGCCGTCACCAGCCCGGCCGGCACCACCATCAGCGCCATCCGCGAGCTGGAGAACCACGGCGTACGCGCGGCCCTCATCGCCGCACTCGAAGCGGCCCGCGACCGCAGCCGCGAGCTGGCCTCCGGCAACGGCTGACCAGGACCCGGTGACCCCCGGCCCAGCCGGGGGTTGACACGGCCTCTCCGGATCCGTAGTGTGCTCCGAGTTGTCCGACGTGAGCGCCGACTCCGGTTGGTCCCCGGACAGCCATTCCGCAACAACCACAACGAGCACGCGACAGTTGTCGCATGCGTTGGCGTGCGTTTATGCGAAATGAGGAATCCGCGTTCGAAGGAGCGCGACCCCGATTAGCGTCGGGGCCCAGGATTCCGCTAATGTCTCACTCGTCGGAACGGCCGAAGGGCCGGGAAGGCAAGCCCCGCTGACTGGGAATCAGGCCCGAAAGGATCTGATAGAGTCGGACTCGCCGGAAAGGGAAACGCGAAAGCGAAGAACTGGAAAGCGAAAACTGCTTGACCCGCTTCGACCGGGAATCGGACACGAAAGAGTCTGATAGAGTCGGAAACGCAAGACCGAAGGGAAGCGCCCGGAGGAAAGCCCGCAGGGGTGAGTACAAAGGAAGCGTCCGTTCCTTGAGAACTCAACAGCGTGCCAAAAGTCAACGCCAGATATGTTGATACCCCGGCCTGCTTCGGCAGGTTGGTGGTTCCTTTGAAAGTCCTGCACGGGTCTTCGGGTCCGGGTAGGCACAACACAGCGAGGACGCAGTGGACAACGGGTCATATTCCGACCTTGTTGTTCCGCTCTCGTGATGTGTCTCCCGATTACGGGAAAACATTCACGGAGAGTTTGATCCTGGCTCAGGACGAACGCTGGCGGCGTGCTTAACACATGCAAGTCGAACGATGAAGCCCTTCGGGGTGGATTAGTGGCGAACGGGTGAGTAACACGTGGGCAATCTGCCCTTCACTCTGGGACAAGCCCTGGAAACGGGGTC
>NZ_JAAGNI010000060.1 GCF_010550605.1 Streptomyces sp. SID9727 | reverse complement strand
AGGTCGTCGGGGCCCTGCGGGTCGCGGCCGAGGTGCGCGACGCGGACCGGGGCCGCTCCCTCGTCCGCCCAGTGGCCGAGGGACTTCTCCTGCTGGGCGGCGAGCGCGGCGAAGAACGGGTCCGGCGAGTGGCCGGGCAGCAGCCGGTTGGCGACCGGCGCATCGGCGCGCAGTCCGTGCAGGGCGAGGCCGGTACGGGCGGTGCGCAGGGCCTCGTCGGCGGCCGGTCCCGGTTCGGCGACGAGGCGGAGCGTGGTGGCCCGGTCCTCGATCAGCGCCTCGACCTGGGCCAGCTCGGCGTCGCGCCGGGCGGCGGCCTCGTACAGCCACTGGGCGGGCATGGGCACGCCGGCCAGCTGGGCGAGCACCGGGCGCAGGGCGCGGGCGGCCTGGCGCTCCTGGGGGAGCAGCCGGCGCAGGTAGCGGCGCAGCTGTCCGGGGAGGGCGAGCAGGCGGAGGGCGTCGCGCAGGGGCGGGAGGTCCACGACGAGGAGGTCGTACGCCTCATCGGACCAGTCGCCGTGGGCGGCGCGGCGCAGGGCGTGGAGCAGGGCGAGTTCGCCGCTGCCGGGGAGTTCGGTCAGCTCCTCGCCGTCCAGCGGGTTGCCGCCGAGCAGTTCGAGGACGGACGACAACTGCTCCTGGAGGGCGAGGAGTTCGCTGCGGAAGTGGGCGGCGGGGTCGATCCGGACGGACCGGAGCCCGGCGGCGACCGGGGTGGGTGCGGTGGCGTCGGGGAAGCCGGGTATCGGGTCGGCGGAGACCAGCAGGGTGCGGGCCCCTTCGCTGGCCGAGGCGAGCGCGGTGGCCGCCGCGACGGTCGTACGGCCGGCTCCGCCGGGTCCGGTGACCAGGACCGTGCGCACGTGCTCAGCCCTTCGGGACGGACTCGACGCGCTTCTTCAGGCCGGCCAGGGCGCGGTCGATGATGACCTTCTCCGCCTTGCGCTTGATCATGCCGAGCATGGGGATCTTGACGTCGACGGTCAGCCGGTAGGTGACCTCGGTGCGGTCGCCGGCACCGAGCGGCGCGAGCGCGTAGGAGCCGTCGATGGCGCGGAGCATCTGGGACTTGACCAGGGTCCAGCTGACCTCGTAGTCGCCGATCCAGGTGTAGGCGAGGGTGTGGTCGTCCTTGATCGCGCCGGCGTCCAGGACGAGGCGGACCTTCTCGGCGCGGCCGTGCTCGTCGGTGCCGAGGACCTCGGCCTCCTTGACCTCGCCGGTCCACTCCGGGTAGCGCTCGAAGTCGGCGATCACACCCATGACGTCGGCCGGCGCCGCCTCGATCGTGATGCTCGAGCTGGTGTGTTCAGCCATCGCTGTGGCCCTCCAGTGCGGTGTACCGGTCCGTCGGCAGGAGTCTGCCGCCAGAAGGCTATCGCGTGCGCCCGGCGGCCAGTCCGAGGGTGGGGCGGTTCACCACTCCAGTGCCCAGGGCCGGCCGGTGGAGGCGAAGTGGCCGACGTTCACGCACTCGGTGGCGCCGATCCGCATCCGGCGGGCCAGCGGCTGGTGGACGTGGCCGAAGAGGGAGTAGCGGGGACGGGTGCGGCGGATGGCGTCGAGCAGGGCCCGGCTGCCGCGCTCGAAGCGGCGCGCGACGGTGTCGTAGACCAGCTCGGGCACCTCGGGCGGGATGTGGGTGCAGAGCACGTCGACCTCGCCGACCGCCTCGATCTTGGCCGCGTACTCCTCGTCGTCGATCTCGTACGGGGTGCGCATCGGCGTACGCAGGCCGCCGCCGACGAAGCCGAAGACGCGGCCGCCGATCTCGACGCGCTCGCCGTCCAGGACGGTGGTGCCGGGGGCGGCGTACTCGGGCCAGAGGGCGGGGATGTCGACGTTGCCGTAGGTGGCGTACGTCGGGGTGGGCAGCGCGGCGAACATCTCGGCGTACTGCCTGCGGACCGCCTCGGTGATCGCGGCGTTCCGGTCCATGCCCTGCCACAGTTGCCGGCCGAACGCGCGGGCCTCGTCGAAGCGGCGGGCGGTGCGCAGGGCGACGATGCGGTCGGCGTTCTCGACGCCGAAGAGGTCGGGGAAGATGCCGCGCGAGTGGTCGGCGTAGTCAAGGAAGAGGACCAGGTCACCGAGGCAGATCAGGGCATCGGCGCCGTCCCCGGCGCGGGCCAGCGCCCCGGTGTTGCCGTGCACGTCGCTGACCACATGGACGCGGGTGTTCGCTCCTGCTCGCATGGAAACACCCTAGGCGTATCGCCGTGTGCAGCCTGCACAGAGGCCCCGGACCTGCGGTTACTTCCTGGTGCCTGTACGGGTGGACTACTGTGCGCGAAAGGACGTCCCGATATGTGTGACGCATAAGACATCTGGCCGGAACCCCCTATCCGGAACCGAGTACTGGTGGGTAACGTCCGGGCAGTCCAGTCGTGCTCACCCCACTGAGCACCCGCCATCTTGGACCGCGCCGGTGCGTCACACAGAGCCGTGGCACCGGAGCCCGATGAGGAGCAGCAGTCTTGCGCGAGTTCAGCCTTCCGGCCCTGTACGAGGTTCCCTCGGACGGCAACCTGACGGATCTCATCCGCCGCAATGCCGCTCAGCATCCCGATGTCGCGGTGATGAGCCGCAAAGTGGCGGGCGTCTGGACGGACGTCAGCGCCGTCCAGTTCCTGGCCGAGGTCCGGTCGGCCGCCAAGGGCCTGATCGCGGCGGGCGTCGAGCCCGGCGACCGGGTCGCCCTGATGTCGCGCACCCGGTACGAGTGGGTACTGCTGGACTTCGCGATCTGGAGCGCGGGCGCGGTCACCGTGCCGGTGTACGAGACCAGCTCGCCCGAGCAGGTGCAGTGGATCCTCGGTGACTCGGGGGCCGTCGCGGTCCTGGTGGAGAGCGACACGCACGCCGCCGCCGTCGCCTCCGTGCGCGACCGGCTCCCCGGCCTGCGGCACGTCTGGCAGATCGAGAAGGGCGCCGTCGACACGCTGCGGGCGGAGGGCGAAGGGGTCTCCGAGGAGACCGTGGACCTGCGCAGCGCGGCGGCCAGGGCGGACGACCCGGCCACCATCGTCTACACCTCGGGCACCACGGGCCGCCCCAAGGGCTGCGTGCTGACGCACCGCAGCTTCTTCGCCGAGTGCGGCAACGTGGTGGAGCGCCTGAAGCCCCTCTTCCGTACCGGCGAGTGCTCCGTCCTGCTCTTCCTGCCGGCCGCCCACGTCTTCGGGCGGCTGGTCGAGGTCGCCTCGGTGATGGCGCCGATCAAGCTCGGCTGCGTCCCGGACATCAAGAACCTCACCGACGAACTGGCCGCGTTCCGCCCGACGCTGATCCTCGGCGTGCCCCGCGTCTTCGAGAAGGTGTACAACGCGGCGCGCGCCAAGGCGCAGGCCGACGGCAAGGGCAAGATCTTCGACAAGGCCGCCGACACGGCCATCGCCTACAGCCGCGCGCTGGGCACCCCGCAGGGCCCCTCGCTGGGCCTGAAGTTCCGGCACAAGGCCTTCGACCGCCTGGTCTACGGCAAGCTGCGCGCGGTGCTCGGCGGGCGCGGCGAGCACGCCATCTCCGGCGGCGCCCCGCTCGGCGAGCGCCTGGGCCACTTCTACCGGGGCATCGGCTTCACCGTCCTGGAGGGTTACGGCCTGACCGAGTCCTGCGCGGCCACCGCCTTCAACCCGTGGGACCGGCAGAAGATCGGCACGGTCGGCCAGCCGCTCCCCGGTTCCGTGGTGCGCATCGCGGACGACGGCGAGGTGCTGCTCCACGGCGAGCACCTGTTCTCCGGCTACTGGAACAACGAGGCGGCGACGGCCGAGGCGCTGGCGGACGGCTGGTTCCACACCGGGGACATCGGCACGCTGGACGAGGACGGCTACCTCGCGATCACCGGCCGCAAGAAGGAGATCATCGTCACGGCCGGCGGCAAGAACGTCGCCCCCGCCGTCATCGAGGACCGCATCCGCGGCCACGCCCTGGTGGCGGAGTGCATGGTGGTCGGCGACGGGCGGCCCTTCGTGGGCGCGCTGGTGACGCTGGACGAGGAGTTCCTGGGCCGCTGGGCCGAGGAGCACGGCAAGCCGGCCGGCTCGACCGCGCTGTCGCTGCGCGACGACCCGGAGCTGCTGGCCGAGGTGCAGCGGGCGGTGGACGACGGCAACGCGGCGGTCTCCAAGGCCGAGTCCGTCCGCAAGTTCCGCGTCCTGGGCGCCCAGTTCACCGAGGAGGCGGGCCACATCACGCCCTCGCTGAAGCTGAAGCGGAACGTGGTGGCGAAGGACTTCGCGGACGAGGTGGAGTCGATCTACCGCTCGTGAGCGCGTGAGCCGTACGTGGACGAGGGGCCCGCACCGGTGTGGTGCGGGCCCCTCGTCCGCGTGTCAGAGCAGTTCGCGCAGCCGCTCCGCGAGCAGGTCCCAGCGCCACTTCTCCTCGACCCAGGCCCGGCCCCGCTCCCCCATGCGCCGCCGCAGCTCCGCGTCGCCCAGCAGCGCGGTGATCCGTTCCGCCGCCTCGCCGGGTTCGCCGCCGCGCACCACCCAGCCGGTCTCGCCGTCGAGCACCGCGTCCGGGGCGCCGCCGGAGTCGCCGGCCACCACCGGCAGCCCGGTCGCGGACGCCTCCAGGTAGACGATGCCCAGGCCCTCCACGTCGAGGCCGCCGCGCCGGGTCCGGCAGGGCATCGCGAAGACGTCCCCGGCCCCGTAGTGCGCGGGCAGCTCCGACCAGGGCACCGGCCCGGTGAAGCGCACGGAGTCCGCCACCCCGGTGCGCGCGGCGAGCCTGCGCAGGTCGTCCTCGTAGGGCCCGCCGCCCACGACCAGCAGGACCGCGTCCGGCTGGGCGGCCAGGATCGCGGGCATCGCGAGGATCAGGGTGTCCTGGCCCTTGCGGGGCACCAGCCGGGACACGCAGACCACGACGGGGCGTTCGGTGAGCCCGAGCCGGGCCCGGACCTCGGCGCCGCCGGAATCCGGGTGGAACGTCTTCTCGTCCACCCCGGGCGGCAGCTGCACCATGCGGCGGGCGGCGGCCGGGCTGAGCGCGGCGGCGATCCGGGAGCGGGTGTACTCGCCGAGGTAGGTCAGCGTGTCGGTGCCCTCGCCGATCCGGCGCAGCAGCTGCCGGGACGCGGGCAGCTGCGCCCAGGCCGCCTCGTGGCCGTGCGTCGTGGCGACGAGACGCCGGGCACCCGCCTCGCGCAGCGCCGGGCCCATCAGGCCGAGCGGGGCGGCGGCGCCGAACCAGACGGACGAGCAGCCGTGCGCGCGCAGCAGCTCCGTGGCGCGCCGGGTCACGCGCGGGGTCGGCAGCAGCATCGTCGTCCGGTCGCGGACGACGGTGAAGGGCTGCTCGGCGTCGAAGGCGGCGGTGGCGGCCGTGCCCTCGGCCCCGCGCTTCCAGCTGGAGGCGTAGACGACGACCCGGTCGGGGTCGAGCCGCAGCGCCATGTTGTGCAGGAACGCCTGGATGCCTCCCGGGCGGGGCGGGAAGTCGTTGGTCACGATCAAGGTCTTGTCCATCGCCGCCGACAGTACCGGGCCCCGGCGGCCGTGCCTGATGGCCCGCGCACAGGGCGTACGGGCATCATGGCTGTTTCGTACGGCGTACAGGACGGGTGAGGGCAGGTCATGACGGGTTCCAGCGGCACGCGTCCGGCGGCCTTCGCGGTGTGGGCGCTCACCAGGGCGGTGCTGCTGCTCTGGGTGACCAAGGTGCTCACCCCGCCCGGGCTCGACGTGACGAGCGACGTGTCGGTGATCTACCACGGCTGGTCCGAGGTGCTGCGCTCCGGCACCTACCCGCAGTCCGACGTCACCTGGCAGTACCCGCCGGTGGCGGCGCTGGCGGTCCTCTCCCCCGGCCTGCTGCCGTTCCTGGACTACGCCACCGCCTTCTTCGTGCTGGCGTTCCTGTGCGACGCGCTCGTCCTGGGGATGCTGCTGCGCGCGAGCGACGGCCCGGGCCGCCGGACGGCCGGGGTGTGGGTGTGGGTGGCGGGCGTGCCGCTGCTCGGCACGACCGCGTACGCCCGGTACGACGTGATGGTGACGGCGGTGGCGGTGGCGGCGCTGCTGGCCGGGCTGCGGCACCCCCGGGTGCTGGGGGCGCTGGCCGCGTTCGGGGCGCTGTTGAAGGTGTGGCCGGCGCTGCTGCTGGCCGGGACGGCCCGGGGGCGCGCCACCCGGCTGGCGTGGTCGACGGCGGCGGCGGTGGCGGCCGGACTGCTGCTGGCGTGTGTGGCGGCGGCGCCGGGCGCGCTGGCGTTCCTCGGCTTCCAGCGGGACCGGGGCACCGAGGTCGAGTCGCTGGGGGCGCTGGTCTTCCATGTGTGGCGGCAGTTCGGCTGGGAGGGCCGGGTGGAGCTGCACTACGGCTCGCTGGAGTTCCTGGGGCCGCACGTGCCGCTGGTGAGCACGCTGGCGCTGGGGCTGAGCGTGGCCGCGTTCGGCTGGCTGCTGGTGTGGCGGCTGCGGGCGCGGACGTTCGGGGTGAGTACGCCGGCGGACGCGGCGTTCACGGCGGTGCTGCTGTTCACCACGACGAGCCGGGTCATCAGCCCGCAGTACATGCTGTGGCTGGTGGGCCTCGCGGCGGTGTGCCTGGTGCTGCGGGAGAGCCGGATGGGGTGGCCGGCCCTGCTGGTGGTGGCGGCCACGGGTGTGACGCAGCTGGAGTTCCCGATCGGCTTCGTCCATGTGGTGTCGAGCGACGCACAGGGCCTGACGCTGATGTTCCTGCGCAACGGGCTGCTGGTCGCCGCGTGTGTGCTGGCGGCCCTGCGGCTGTGGCGGGACACGGTCGTACGGGCCCCGGGGCGCGAGCCGGCACCGGAGGCGGCGGAGGCCGTGCTCAGTCGAGCCGGTCGCGCAGATACACCCGCCAGCGCGCCGTGAAGTCCTGCGGGGTCGTGCCGAGCACCTGGTGCAGGGCGTCCTCGACCGCCCCGTCGCGCCCGTGGTGGGCGCCGACGGCCCGGTAGAAGGCGAACAGCTTCTCCTCGCCCCAGCGGTCCGCGATCAGCTCGCAGGCCAGCCAGCCGCCCTCGTACGCCGTGGCCAGCCGGTCCGCGTCGCCGGCGAAGGCGAAGTCCTCGTCCTCGGGCAGCCCGGCCGGTACGTCACCCGCCCGGACGGCGTCGGCCAGCTCGGGGGCGATCTCCTCGGCGGTGCGGTCCTGGTCCCGGTAGGCCGCCCAGTCCGCGAAGCCCTCGGAGAGCCAGGTCGGGGTGGCCGCCGAGGTCTGCCTGCGGGTGGCCACGTGGGCGGTCTCGTGGGTGAGGACGACGCGCTGCCCGAAGCCGCCCAGCAGGGCGTACGCCTCCGGGTTGACGATCACCCGGTCGGCGGGGGCCTTTCCCGTGGTGCCGGTCTCACCGGTGGTGACGGCCGCTATGCCCTTGTAGTTCGAGGCGGGCGACCCGAGCAGCCGGCCCATCTCCGTCACACTGTCCGGCACCAGCACCACCACGCGCCCCGCCCACCGCTCGGGCCAGGCGGCGGAGACCGCGGGCACCGCCTCGTCGGCCGTCGCCGCGATCGCGTCCAGCTCGTCCCGGGAGCGGCCGACGCCCAGGACCAGGCTGTGCTTTCCGTGCACCACCTCGACGTCGCCCTGCTCCCACAGCTGCCCGGCGCTGCCGTCGGCGGCCCGGTCCGCGGTGACGTACCAGCGGCCGTCCGCCGGGTCGCGGGCCAGGTCGACGACCCGGTCGACGGAGACCGGGGCGCTGTCGTAGCCCGCGATCCGGTAGCCGAGCGTGACGTCGGCGGTGACCCGGTCGGCCCCGTGCGGGGTGAGGTGGGTCAGCCGGTACGCCCAGGAGCCGAGCGGCACGTCCGCCAGCCGGGCGAGCTCCCGGCGCTGGGCGGTGCGCAGCGCGGTGGCGTCCGGGTCGACGGCGGCGGCGTAGGCGGCCGGGTCGTGGCGCAGGACGGCGGCGGCCCGCCGGTCC
>NZ_JAAGNI010000044.1 GCF_010550605.1 Streptomyces sp. SID9727 | reverse complement strand
GGCCGCGGACGCGTCGGGAGCGACGGCCGGATGCGAGAACGCCGACTCGGTCTCGGCGGCGTCCCGCTCGCGCGCGGCAGAATCCGACATCCCGCTCCCACCCTCCCTGTCGTCCGGCCCAACTGGCCTGACCTGCGGGGACGGTACCAGTACGGCGGCCGCCCCCGCCCACCGGGAATCCGCGGCCCCGCGCACCGCGCACCGCGCACCGCGCACCGCGCACCCGCCCCACGGTCGGCCCGCAGCACGGTCGGCCCGCAGCACGGCGCCGTCCGGTGACCGGGGCGAGCCGGTCACCGGACGGATGCGGCAGCCTACGCCGTCGGAGCGCCCAGAACGCCCGCGAGCACCCGCGCCGCGCGTTCCGCGTCCGCGAACCCCACGTACAGCGGTGTGAAACCGAACCGCAGCACGTCGGGCCGGCGCAGGTCCCCGACGACACCGCGCGCGATCAGCTCGGCCATCACGGGCTCCGCGTCGTCGCACCGCAGTGCGACCTGGCTGCCCCGTTCCGCGTGGGCGGCCGGGGTGACGGAGGTGACCCGCCCTTCGGGGGCGTACGCCTCGACGCACTCCAGGAAGAAGTCCGTCAGGGCCAGGGACTTGGCCCGGACCGCCTCGATCCCGACCCCGTCCCAGACGTCGAGGGACGCCTCCAGGGCCAGCATGGACAGGATGTCGGGCGTGCCGACCCGGCCCCGCACCGCACCGTCCGCCGGGGTGTAACCGGGCGTCATGGCGAACGGGTCGGCGTGCGACGTCCACCCCGGCAGGGGCGAGTCGAAGGACGCCTGGTGGCGCTCGGCGACGTACAGGTAGGCGGGCGAACCGGGGCCGCCGTTGAGGTACTTGTACGTGCAGCCGACGGCAAGGTCCACGCCGTGCTCGTCCAGGCCGACGGGGAGCGCGCCCGCGCTGTGGCACAGGTCCCAGACGGCGATCGCGCCCGCGGCCCGCACCGCGGCCGTCAGCCCCGGCAGATCGTGCAGCCGGCCCGAGCGGTAGTCGACGTGGTTGAGCAGCACGGCGGCGGTCCGCGGACCGAGCGCGTCCGGTACGTCCGCGGGGTCGACCGGCACGATCCGGTGGCCGGTCATCCGGGCCGCCGAAGCGGCGATGTAGCCGTCGGTGGGGAACGTCCGCGCGTCGACCAGGATCTCGTCGCGGCCCTCCGGCGCCAGCCGGGTCGCGGCGACGAGGGCCTTGAAGACGTTCACGCTGGTCGAGTCGCCGACGACGATCTGTCCGGCCGCCGCACCGACGATCGGGGCGATGCGGTCGCCGATCCGTTCCGGCGCCGTCCACCAGCCGCTCTCGCCCCAGGACCGGATGCGCAGCTCGCCCCACTCACGGGTGAGGACCTCCTGCACCCGGGCGGGTACGTGGCGCGGCAGCGCGCCGAGCGAGTTGCCGTCCAGGTAGACGGTGTCGTCCAGGGTGAACAGCTCGCGCAGCGGTGCGAGGGCGTCCCCGGTGTCGAGCGCCTGTGCGCGCTCCCGCAGATCAGACATGGCTGCGGGCCGTCCAGAGCTCGGGGAACACGTTCTTCGTGGCGCGCTTCTCCAGCCAGGCCACGCCGGCCGAGCCGCCGGTGCCGGTCTTGGAGCCCATGGCCCGCCGGGTCGCGAGGAGGTGGTCGTTGCGCCACCGCCACACCAGCTCGCCCACGTCGGTGAGCACCTCGCCGAGGCGGACCAGCTCGTCGTTCTGATCCGGGTTGGCGTAGATCTCCGCCCAGACGGCCTCGACCTCGGGCGAGGGCTCGTACTTCCGGGTCAGATCCCGGCCGAGCACCGTCTCCGGGATCGCGTGCCCGCGCCGGGCGAGCAGGGCGAGGGCCTCGTCGTACAGGCCGGGCTCCGCGAGGGCCTTCTCCAGCTCCGCGTGGACGCGGGGCGCACCCCGGTGCGGCACCAGCATGGACGCGGACTTGTCGCCGAGCAGGAACTCCATCCGCCGGTACATCGCCGACTGGAAACCGGAACCCTCGCCGAGCGAGGACCGGTACGAGTTGAACTGGGCGGGGGTGAGCTGGGCGAGCGGTGTCCAGGAGGCGTTCAGGGCCTCCAGCTCGCGCAGTGACCGCTTCAGCGCGTCCTGCGCGACGTCCAGGCGGTCCTCGCGCATCGCGTGCGCGGCGGTCTCCCACTCATGGACGATGACGGTGAACCACAGCTCCATGACCTGGGTGGTGACCAGGAAGACCATCTCGCCGGGATCGTCCGAGCGGAGGTGCTGGAGGTGGGTCAGGACATCCGCCTGGACATAGTCCTCGTACGGAGTCGTGCCCGCGAAGTCGAGGTGCGGGGTCGCCGCACCGGTGGCTTCGGGGTCGGGGTGAATCGTCGACATCGCTGTCTCCTCGACACGAGCTTCCGGGTAGCGGTCCGCCCCTTCCCTGCGGAAGTGGAGCTCCGGTCCCCTGTTCGCATCCTAAACGCCGCCTCCGGACACGCGCAGGCCCCGCAGTCGCGGATGCGGAGCTGCGGGGCCTGCGGTAGGGCGTCGGCTAGCCGAGGGTCTGGGCCGCGGTCGGCGAGGAATCGCGCAGGAACGTCGAGCAGCGCTCGTACTCCTCCTGCTCGCCGATGGCCTGCGCGGCCCGTGCGAGGGCGTGCAGGGCGCGGAGGAAGCCTCGGTTCGGCTCGTGCTCGAACGGCACGGGGCCGTGGCCCTTCCAGCCGGCCCGGCGCAGCGCGTCGAGGCCGCGGTGGTAGCCGGTGCGGGCGTAGGCGTACGACTCGACGACCCGGCCGCCCTCGAACGCCTCGTCGGCGAGCTGCGCCCAGGCCAGCGAGGAGGTCGGGTACTTCGCGGCGACATCGGCGGGGGCCGTGCCGGCGGCGAGCAGTTCGCGCGGCTCCGGGTCGTCGGGCAGGTGGGTCGGGGGCGGGCCCCCGAGCAGGTTTTCGTGGATCGACATGCTCCCAGTGTGCCTGGCACGGGCCCGCCGGTGACCCGGTGGGCACGAATCCCGCCCCCGGCCCGTGCGGCTTCGGACCCACCGCGCCCTTCAGCCCGTGGTGTCCGGTGGGGCCGTCTCCGACGCGGGTTCCAGCGGCGGGCTCGTGACGCCGCAGTGGACCGCGCACTCGGGCCGCGTGGTGTCGCGCGCGGGAGCGGGGGTGCGCACGGTCGCCCAGGCGATCAGCGCGCCCAGCACCAGCAGTCCGGCGCACATCGGCATCGCCCGCCGGAACGTCGCGGCGAACTCCCCGGCGTCCCGGTACGCCTCCGGACCCATGCCGGCGAGCAGCGGCAACGCGGCCACCGCGATGAGGCCGGCGGCGCGTGCGGCGGCGTTGTTGATGCCGCTGGCGAGCCCGGCCCGCCCCGTGTCCACGGAAGCCAGGACGGTCGCGGTGAGGGGCGCCACGACGGTGACCAGGCCGACGCCCAGGACGGCGACGGCGGGCAGTACGTCGGTCAGGTAGCCGGTGACGGAGTTCGATCCCTCCCCCACGCGCAGCATCAGCAGCATGCCGGCGGCGGCGATCAGCGGCCCGGCGGTGAGCGGGATGCGCGGCCCGATGCGCTGGCCCAGCTCGCCCGAAGCGGCGGAGAACAGCAGCATCAGGAGGGTGGTCGGCAGCAGCGCGGTGCCCGCGCCCAGCGCCGAGTACCCGGCGACGACCTGGAGCTGGATCGCGGAGAGGAAGAAGTAGCCGCCGAGCGCCGCGTACACGCACAGGGTGACGATGTTGACGGCGGTGAACTGGCGGGACGCGAACACCGAGGGCGGCAGCATCGGGTGTGCGCGCCGCCGTTCGAGCTGGACGAAGGCGGCACCGAGGAGCACTCCGCCCGCCGCCGCTCCGATCACGGCCGGGGAGGCGCCCTGCCCCGGCGCGTCGATCAGGGCGTACGTCACCAGGGCGAGCGCGAGGGCGCCGAGGGCCGCCCCGGCGACGTCGAACCGCCCCCGGGCGCTCGGGTCCCGGGACTCCGGTACGTGGCGCAGCGCGACGGGCACGCAGACCGCGGCGAGTGGCAGGTTGAGCAGGAACACCCAGCGCCAGCCCGGCCCGTCGACGAGCCAGCCGCCCAGGAACGGCCCCACGGCCGCACCGACCCCGCCGAACCCGGACCACAGCCCGACGGCGCGCGCCCGGTCGTCGGGGTGGAAGCTGGCCTGGATCAGGGCCAGCGAGCCCGGTGTGAGCAGCGCGCCGCCGACCCCCTGGAGGGCACGGGCGGCGATCAGGACGGGGGCGTTCGGCGCGAGGCCGCAGACCAGCGAGGCGGCGGCGAACCAGATGACGCCCACCACGAAGACCCGCCTCCGCCCATAGCGGTCGCCGAGCGCCCCTCCGAGCAGGATCAGCCCTGCCAGGGTCAGCATGTAGGCGTTGACGGTCCACTGGAGCGCGGCCAGGTCGGTGCCCAGGTCGTCGCCGATGCGGGGCAGGGCGACGTTGATGACGGTGGAGTCGAGCATGGCCATGCTCGACCCGAGCACCGTCGTCAGGACGACCCAGCGCCCGACGGGGGAGGCCACGCGGATCGCGGGCTCGTCCGCCTCGCTCTTCTCCATGGCCTCAGCATCGTCGGCACCCGGCCGAAGGGCCACCCGGTAGGGCCTGGCAGACGGGAATCGTCAGCCAGGGCTCCGGCCCTCAGGCACCGCCGCGTACCGCCTCGACGCCCCGGATCAGCGCGTCGAGCCCGGCCTCGGCCTTGCTCCGCGTGCATCCCACGTTCAGCCGGACGAAGCCCTCGGCCCCGTACGTGCTGCCCGGCATCACCGCGACGCGCTCCCGCTCGATCAGGACGCGCTGCAACGCCTCGTCGTCCCGGACGCCGGCACGCCGCAGATCGATCCAGGCCAGGTACCCGGCCTGCGGCGGCTCCCACTCCAGGGCCGGAAAGGCGGTGTTCAGCCGGTCGGCGACCAGGGCCAGGTTCTCCGCGACGTACGCGCGTACCGCGTCCAGCCACGGGCCGCCCTCCCGGTACGCGGCGATGTGCGCGGTGAGCGAGAGCACCGCCGGTGAGGCGAGGCCCTCGGCCGTCTCCATCCGGCGCAGGTACTCGGTCCGGTCCTCCGGCCGTCCGATGAGGCCGTACGAACCGGTCAGCGCGGGGAAGTTGAACGACTTCGACGCCGAGCTGACGACCGCCCAGCGCGCGTCGCCGCCCACCCGGGTCCACGGCACGTGCGGACGTCCGCCGTGCACGAAGTCCGCGTGGATCTCGTCGCTGATCACGGCCACACCGTGGCGCACGGCGAGCTCGGCCATCCCGGCGAGCTCCGCCTCCGTCCACACCCGCCCGGACGGGTTGTGCGGGGAGCAGACCACGAGGACCTTGCTGTCCGGGCGCGCGAGTTCCCGCTCCAGTGCGTCCGTGTCCCCCAGCGGCACGCCCCGCAGCTCCCGCCCGAGTCCGTGGACCGCCTTGCGGAAGCCGTCGTACGTGGGCGTGTGCAGGACCACGCCGTCGCCCTCGTCCGTCCACATCTGGAGCAGCTGGGAGAGCTGGCTGAGCACGGACGGCCCGTACACCAGGCTCCCGGTGTCGATCGCGGTGCCGTACCGCGTCGCATACCAGTGGGCGACGGCCGGCCGGAAGTCGCCCAGCCGCCAGTCCGTGTAGCCGAATACGCCGTGTTCGAGGCGGGCCCGCAGGGCGGCCAGCACCTCGGGGGCGGTCTCGAAGTCCATGTCGGAGATGGTGAACGGCAGCAGCCCGTCCACCCCGAAGCGGTCCGCGACCCCGTCCCACTGGACGCACCAGGTTCCGCGGCGGTCGATCACGGTGTCGAAGTCGTAGGACGTGCTCACAGCTGTTCCCTCGGGTCGTGCGCGACGGGTCCGGACATGCCGTGGGCCCGGTACCCCGAGGGGTGCCGGGCCCACGCCACTCAGCCGTACCGGATTACTTCAGCTTCGTGCCGGTGGAGCGCAGGTTGGCGCACGCCTCCGTGACGCGCTTGGCCATGCCGCCCTCGGCGGACTTGCCCCAGCTGCGCGGGTCGTAGACCTTCTTGTTGCCGACCTCGCCGTCGACCTTCAGCACACCGTCGTAGTTGCGGAACACGTGGTCCACGATCGGGCGGGTGAAGGCGTACTGGGTGTCGGTGTCGAGGTTCATCTTCACGACGCCGTTCTCCAGCGCGGTGGCGATCTCCTCGGCGGTGGAGCCGGAGCCGCCGTGGAAGACGAAGTCGAACGGCGACGTCTTGCCGTACTTGGCGCCGACGCCCTCCTGGAGGTCCTTGAGGAGCTCCGGCCGCAGGACGACGTTGCCCGGCTTGTAGACGCCGTGCACGTTGCCGAACGAGGCGGCCAGCAGGTAGCGGCCCTTCTCGCCCAGACCCAGCGCCTCGGCGGTACGCAGCGCGTCGTCCACGGTCGTGTAGAGCTCGTCGTTGATCTCGTGGGTGACGCCGTCCTCCTCGCCACCGGTCGGGGTGATCTCGACCTCAAGGATGATCTTGGCAGCGGCGGCCTTGGCCAGCAGCTCCTGGCCGATGGCCAGGTTGTCGGCCAGCGTCTCGGCCGAGCCGTCCCACATGTGCGACTGGAACAGCGGGTTCAGGCCCTTGGCGACGCGCTCCGCGGAGACGTCGATCAGCGGACGGACGTAGGTGTCCAGCTTGTCCTTGGGGCAGTGGTCGGTGTGCAGCGCGACGGTGATGTCGTACTTGGCGGCGACGATGTGCGCGAACTCGGCAAGGGCGACGGCGCCCGTGACCATGTCCTTGTTGTACTGGCCGCCCAGGAACTCCGCCCCGCCGGTCGAGATCTGCACGATGCCGTCGCTCTCGGCCTCCGCGAAGCCGCGCAGGGCGGCGTGCAGGGTCTGGGTCGACGTCACGTTGATGGCCGGGTAGGCGAACTTGCCTGCCTTCGCCCGGTCGAGCATCTCGGCGTATGCCTCGGGGGTTGCGATGGGCATCTGTCCGCTCCTTGGGATGTGCGGGTGTGCGTGCTGGGTCCCTGACCTGGGGGCGACGTCATCGTCGCCCCCATCTTCCCAGACTCTGGTTCCGGCTCCACCCGGCGGTGCCTCCCAGCCCGGGGGGTGCCTGCTCGCGGGCGCACGACGAAGGCGGTCGGTTTCACGTGAAACCGACCGCCTTCGGGCAAACTGCCAGGTCAGTCGAGGTCGAGGTCCGGGACCGTGTAGACGTGGACGTACGGAAGACCCGCCTCGGCGATGGCAGGGGCGGCACCGCGCTCCACGATCACGGCCACGGCGACGACCTCGCCGCCGGCCTCGCGCACGGCCTCGACGGCGGTCAGCGGCGAGCCGCCGGTGGTCGAGGTGTCCTCGACGACAAGGCAGCGACGGCCCTTCACGTCCGTGCCCTCGATCCGGCGCTGCATCCCGTGGGCCTTCTGCGCCTTGCGGACGACGAAGGCGTCCAGCTCCTGGCCACGGGCCGCGGAGGCGTGCAGCATCGACGTGGCGACCGGGTCGGCGCCCAGCGTCAGACCGCCCACGCAGTCGTAGTCCAGTTCGGCCGTCGCGTCGAGCATGACCTGACCGACCATCGGAGCGGCCTTGCCGTCCAGCGTGATGCGGCGCAGATCGATGTACCAGTCGGCCTCCAGGCCGGAGGAGAGCGTCACCTTGCCGTGAACCACGGCCTTGTCCTTGATCTGCTGCAGCAGCTCAGCACGTACGTCAGTCATGGCTACGAGGATAAGGCGCGCGTTTTCCACCACGTCCCGCCCGCGTCCGGACCCACCCGCGTCCGGAACCCGTCCCGGTCCGGGCCCGCCCGCCGGCGCCCCGCGCTCAGAGCCGGCGCCAGCTCCAGGTGGTGGCGATCTCCAGCGGCTCGATCGGGGTGACATAGCGAGGGTCGGTGTTCAGCCCGTTCGGCGGACCCGACTGCGGCTCCACGCACACCGCCTCGTCCTGTTCGTCGTAGATCACAACCCACTCGGACCGGCTCTTCACCGTCAGCTCCAGCCGTTCCGGCCAGGTGAGGGTGACGTCGACACCGTCCGGCATCCCGAAGCAGTCGTCCCACGGTCCGGGCAGCGGCGGAATCCGGCGGCCGGTCGGCAGGTGGTTCTCACCGCGCTCCTCCTGCCAGGCGGCGTCGAAGTCGATGCGGACCTCCTCACCGGTGTCGAGGCGGCGGCGGAACCACGGGTGCCAGCCCGCCTGGGCCGGAAAGGAGTCCCCGTACGTCTCGATGCCGAAGGCCAACGTGAGGGAGTCGTCGCCCAGTTCGAAGGTCTGGGTCACCCGGCCCGGGTACGGCCACGGGTCGGCCAGGTCGTAGTAGAACGACGCCTGCGTCCCGCTCTCCAGGGCGGTGTGCCACGCCGTGTCGCGGCCGGTGCCGTGGATGGCGTGCGGGGGAGCCGTCAGCGGCAGTTGGTGGAGGACGCCGCCGTCGCGGAACTGCCCGTTCTCGGTCCGCCCGCACCACGGGACCATCGGGAAGCAGCCGTACCGCTCCCCCTGCCTCAGCAGTTCGGTACCACCGATCCGCAGGCTGCTGATACGGCAGCCGTTGGCGGGGTTCACGGTCAACTCTGTGTCGCCGACGGAGAGCCGGACGTCCTTCTCGCTACTGCTCACGGGACGACCCTACTGGCGCCGCTACCTCCGCCGCCGCAACGCCCGGCTGACGACCACCGCCGAGGCGAGGGCCAGAGCCGCCGCCGGGGCGACCCAGCGCAGCGTCGCACCCGCCCCGCCCGAATCCGGCGAGGGCACGGGGGCGTAGCGGCCGCGCGGCGGGGCGTGGTCGACCTCTTCCGCGCTGCGCCCGATCATGGTGCGCCGGGCATGCGCGGCCTCGGCCGGTGGCCCGTCCGGCACGGTGAACTCGATCCCGGCGACCGGGTCCAGCGACGACGGCGGAACGGGCGCGTCGAACAGGGACTCCTCCTGCGACGGCTCTCCGTCCCGCTCCGCGCCCCGCTC
>NZ_JAAGNI010000030.1 GCF_010550605.1 Streptomyces sp. SID9727 | reverse complement strand
CGCCGGGCTCCGCGTCCTGCCGCCCGTTCACGCCACGAACGTGCGCGGTGCCTCCATGCCCGCCCCCGCGCCCGCGCCGACCAGCCGGGCGGCCTGGGCCAGGCGCTGGGCCGCCTCGTCCGCGACCGGGCCGCCGACCGTGAAGGGAAGCCGTACATAGCCCTCGAACGCGCCGTCGACCCCGAACCGGGGCCCGGACGGCACGCGCACCCCGACCCCTTCCCCGGCGACCGCGAGCCGGGAGCCGGAGAGGCCGCCGGTGCGCACCCAGAGCGTGAGCCCGCCGCCGGGCACGGAGAACTCCCACTCCGGCAGTTCCCGGCGCACCGCGGCGACGAGCGCGTCGCGGTTCTCCCGGGCCTGTTCCCG
Organism: Streptomyces sp. SID9727; assembly: GCF_010550605.1. Classification (GTDB taxonomy): domain Bacteria; phylum Actinomycetota; class Actinomycetes; order Streptomycetales; family Streptomycetaceae; genus Streptomyces. Next base: position 7,911 of record NZ_JAAGNI010000030.1, on the reverse strand, counting down.
GCGCAGCCGCACGGCTTCCGCCCAGCCGCCGGTGCGCATCAGCCAGTTCACCGCGAGCTGTTCGAGGACGGGGGTGCCCATGTCGGCGTACGCGCGGGCGGCCACCAGGCTGCGGATCACATCGGGGGCGGCCCGTACCCAGCCGATCCGCATGCCGGCCCAGAACGCCTTGCTGGCCGAGCCCACGGTCAGGACCGTGCTGCCGGCCGGGTCGAACGCGCAGACCGGGCGCGGCATCGCCACGTCCTCGTCGAGGTGCAGCTCCCGCATCGTCTCGTCGACCACCAGGACCGTGCCGGCCGAGCGGGCGGCGTCCACCAGCGCCCGGCGGCGCTCCTCGTCCGCCAGCGCCCCGGTCGGGTTGTGGAAGTCCGCGACGACGTAGCCGAGCCGGGGCGCGGCGTCCCGCAGGACCTGGCGCCACCGGTCCAGGTCCCAGCCGCCGAGCCCCTCCTCCATGGCGACCGGGACCAGCCGGGCGCCCGCCTCCCGCATCAGCTGGAGGATGTTGGCGTAGCTCGGGGACTCCACCGCGATGCGTTCGCCACGTCCGGCGAACAGGTGGCAGATGGCGTCGATGGCGCCCATCGCCCCGGTGGTGACCATGATCTGCTCGGGCATGGTCGGGATGCCGTCGGCGGTGTAGCGGTCGGCGATCATCCGGCGCAGCGCGGGCAGCCCGGCGGGGTAGTCGCCGTGCGTGTGGGCGTACGGGGCGAGCTCCTCCAGGGCGCCCTGGACCGCCCGGGTCAGCCAGGGCTCGGGCGCGGGGAGCGAGGCGCAGCCCAGGTCGATCATGGAGCCCAGGGCCTCGGGCGGCAGCGGCTCCAGGCCGCGGGCGGGCAGCGGGTTGCCCGCCGGGACCGCCGTCCAGCTGCCCGCGCCGCGCCGGGACTCCAGGAAGCCCTCGGCCCGCAGCGCCTCGTAGGCGGCGGCGACCGTGGTGCGGCTGACGGCGAGGGCGAGGGCGAGTTCCCGTTCCGCGGGGAGGCGGGCGGCGACCGCGACCCGGCCCTCCAGGACGAGCAGCCGGATGCCGTCGGCGAGGGCCCGGTAGGCGGGCGGGCGGCGGCTGCCGGGCCCTGCCGGCCGCTGCTGGGCCTGGAGCTGCCGGGCCAGCTGGGCCGCGCCCACCGCCGAAGTCCACTGCGCCATGAGAATCAGTCCACCTTCCTCGGATTGGCCATGTCCGGCAGCCAATCCCCTGCCACAGAGTGACACGGAGCAGTCCAACACCACCACACCAGGGGGCACGTCTTGTCCAGGATCCTCACTCGTCGGCTGGTCCGGCTGTACGCGGGGCTCGCGCTGTACGGGGCGAGTTCGGCCCTCCTGGTCGTCGCCGGTCTCGGCCTGGAGCCGTGGGGCGTGCTGCACCAGGGGCTCGCCGAGCGGACCGGGATCAGCATCGGCGTGGTCTCGATCATCATCGGCGCGACCGTGCTCCTGCTGTGGATCCCGCTGCGGCAGCGGCCGGGGCTCGGCACGGTCTCGAACGTGTTCGCCGTGGGCATCGCGATGGACGGCACGCTGGCGCTGGTCCCGGAGGCGCACGGGCCGGTGGCGCGGGCGGGGGTGATGGTGGCGGGGATCGTGCTGAACGGGGCGGCGACGGGGCTGTACATCAGCGCCCGGTTCGGCCCGGGACCCCGGGACGGTCTGATGACCGGGCTCCACCGCCGGACCGGCAGGTCGATCCGGCTGGTGCGCACGGCGATCGAGATCGCCGTCGTGGTCACCGGCTTCCTGCTCGGCGGCTCCGTCGGCGTCGGCACGGTGCTGTACGCCCTGGCCATCGGCCCGCTCGCCCAGGTCTTCCTGCGTGTCTTCGCGATACCCGGGGAGGGCGCCCCCTCGGCCGGGGCGTCCGCGCCCCGGCGGTCCATACTGCGGCGGTGACTTCCGAACGCCATCCCTATCTGGACCACCCCGCCCCGCTCGCGTTCGCCCACCGGGGCGGCGCGGCGGACGGCGCCGAGAACACGGCGGCCGCCTTCCGCCGTGCCGCCGACGCCGGGTACCGCTACTTCGAGACCGATGTGCACGCCTCGGCGGACGGCCGGCTCGTCGCCTTCCACGACGCCACGCTCGACCGGGTGACGGACGCCCGGGGCCGCCTGGCGGAGCTGCCCTGGAGCGAGATAAGCCGGGCCCGGGTCGCCGGGCGCGAGCCGCTGCCGCTGTTCGAGGAGTTGCTGGAGACGTTCCCCGAAGCCCGGTGGAACGTGGACGTCAAGGCGGAGGCCGCCCTGCGGCCGCTCCTGGAGCTGATCCGGGCGACGGGCGCCTGGGACCGGGTGTGCGTCGGCTCGTTCTCCGAGGCCCGGGTCGCCCGGGCGCACCGGCTGGGCGGCCCGCGCCTGGCCACCTCGTACGGCGTGCGCGGGGTACTCGGCCTGCGGCTGCGCTCGTACGGCATCCCGGCCCCGCTGCGCGCCGGAGCGGTGTGCGCGCAGGTGCCGGAGAGTCAGAACGGCGTCCGGGTCGTCGACCGCCGCTTCGTGCGCGAGGCCCACGCGCGAGGGCTCCAGGTGCATGTGTGGACGGTGAACGAACCTGAGCGGATGGCCGCTCTCCTGGACCTCGGGGTGGATGGCATCATGACCGATCACATCGAGACGCTGCGCACGGTGCTGAGCGAGCGGGGGGCCTGGGCCTGACCCGCCGCTCCCCGCGCGGCCGGCGTCCGCACGGGGAGCTTCCAGGGGGGCGCCATGACGGCCGAGACCGCAGACACCGCCGAGCCGGCCGACGGCACCTCCGGCCCGGACGGCCCGGCCGCGCGGCGCAGGGAGCAGCGCGGCTGGTACTTCTACGACTTCGCGTGCTCCGTCTACTCCACGAGCGTCGTCACGGTCTTCCTCGGCCCGTATCTGACGTCGGTCGCCAAGGCCGCCGCGGACTCCGACGGCTACGTCCACCCGCTCGGCATCCCGGTGCGCGCCGGGTCCCTGTTCGCGTACGCGGTGTCGGCCTCGCTCGTCCTGGCGATCGTCCTGATGCCCGTGGTGGGCGCGGCGGCCGACCGTACGGGCCGCAAGAAGCCGCTCCTCGCGGCGACGGCGTACACCGGGGCCGCCGCGACGACCGCCATGTTCTTCCTGGCCGGGGACCGCTATCTGCTCGGCGCCTTCCTGCTCATCGTGGCGAACGCCGCGACGGCGGTGGCGATGATGGTCTACAACTCCTATCTGCCGCAGATCGCGGAACCCGAGGAGCGCGACGACGTCTCCTCGCGGGGGTGGGCGTTCGGCTACACCTCCGGGGCGCTGGTCCTCGTACTGAATCTGATCCTGTACTCGGGCCACGACTCCTTCGGCCTGTCCGAGTCCGAGGCCGTACGGATCTGCCTGGCGTCGGCCGGCCTCTGGTGGGGCGTCTTCACCGTCATCCCGCTGCGCCGGCTGCGTGACCGCCGGGTGGAGCCGGGCGGCCGCGGTGCGGCGACGGGCTCGGGGTGGCGTCAGCTGCGGGCCACGCTGGCGGACATGCGGCGCCATCCGCTGACGCTGTCCTTCCTGCTCGCCTACCTCGTCTACAACGACGGCGTGCAGACCGTGATCTCGCAGGCGTCGGTGTACGGCTCCGAGGAGCTGGGCCTCGGCCAGTCGACGCTGATCACGGCGGTGCTGCTGGTGCAGGTGCTCGCGGTGGCCGGGGCGCTGGCGATGGGCCGGACGGCCCGGGTGTACGGCGCGAAGCGCACGATCCTGGGCTCCCTGGTGGTGTGGACGCTGATCCTGGTCGCCGGCTACTTCCTGCCCGCCGGGTCGCCCGTCTTCTTCTATGTGCTGGCGGCGGCGATCGGCCTGGTGCTGGGCGGCAGCCAGGCGCTGTCGCGTTCCCTGTTCTCGCACCTGGTGCCGCGCGGCAAGGAGGCGGAGTACTTCTCGGCGTACGAGATGAGCGACCGCGGCCTGAGCTGGCTGGGGCCCCTGGTGTTCGGTCTCGCCTACCAGCTGACCGGCAGCTACCGGGACGCGATCATCTCGCTGGTGGTCTTCTTCGCCGTGGGTTCGGTGCTGCTCGCGCGGGTCCCGCTCAGGCGGGCGGTGGCGGCGGCGGGAAACCCCGTACCCGAGCGGATTTAGACGTTGAAGTAAAAGGCCGGTAGTGTACGCCTTTGGCCTGCCCCGGGTGACCGTTACGGCGAGTGGAACTTCACGAACCGTTGGGTGACAACTTCCGTCAAAGGTGACAAACCGGGTATGGGCGGGTACTTGAACCCTGGGAAACCTGAAAATCAGCGGTTCGACGGGCGACGCATGACCGGCAACGGGAATCTTTGCCGCCGACCGGACGTTGACCGATTGACGACGACAGCGACACCTGTCCTGTGGGCGACAAGCCCGGGAGGCACGATTCATGAGTGAGCGAGCTCTCCGCGGCACGCGACTCGTGGTTACCAGCTACGAGACGGACCGCGGCATCGATCTGGCCCCGCGCCAGGCGGTGGAGTACGCATGCCAGAACGGACATCGATTCGAGATGCCGTTCTCGGTAGAGGCGGAAATTCCGCCGGAGTGGGAGTGCAAGGCGTGTGGCGCCCAGGCACTCCTGGTGGACGGGGATGGCCCCGAGGAGAAGAAGGGCAAGCCGGCGCGTACGCACTGGGACATGCTCATGGAGCGGCGCACGCGCGAGGAGCTGGAGGAGGTGCTGGCCGAGCGGCTGGCCGTCCTGCGCTCCGGGGCGATGAACATCGCCGTGCACCCTCGGGACAGCAGGAAGTCTGCGTGACCCGCTAGCACGGCACCGCGACAGAGCCGCGGGTCCGGTACGCGATGCGTACCGGACCCGCGGCTTTGTCATGTACCGCGGCCCGCCCCCGTCTCCGTCAGGGAGCGTCCTCGATCGCCGGACGGGCTCGCACGGATTACCGCGTCAGCGGCGGGCGGGGCTCGTCGTTCGGGCCCGGGCGGTCGCGGGGCGGCTCGTCGCGGATGACCTCGCCCTGGACCACCTTGCCGTCGGGGCGGTGGATGCGGGCCTGCTGGAAGGCGTCCGAGAAACCGCCGGGGGCGGCCGTCCGCATGCGCCGGTCCAGCGAGCGCTCCGCGTAGCCGCTGAGTGCCCTGCGCACCGGCGGGATCAGGAGCAGCAGCCCGGCCGCGTCCGAGAGCAGGCCGGGAATCATGATCAGCAGCCCGCCGAGCATCAGGAAGCCGTTGCCCCGGCCGCTCTCGGGGGCGACGGGCGAGGAGCCCTCGCCCCCCGGCTGCCCCGGCATCCGCTGGAGTGTCTCCGTGAGATTGCGGAAGGCCCGACGGCCCGCGCTCTTGATCACCGCCGCGCCGAGCACGATCCCGGCGGCCAGCAGGATCACGACGGTCAGCCCGCCCGCGGCGTCCGCCACCAGGATCAGCAGCCAGATCTCCAGCACCGCCCAGGCGGCGACGGCGAGAGGTACGAAGGTCCGGGCGCGCGAGCGCCTGCGGGCGGTCGGGGGCGGTGTGCCGGTCGTCATGCCCCCAGTGTGCCTGGCCACGCGTCCGTACGCCGTAAGGGGGTGACGGTCCGGCTCAGGGGGTACGGCGGCCGAGCACCTTGTTCGTCCGGCTGGTGACGCCCCAGGCGGTCACCCGCCACAGCGCCTCGACCAGGATGTCCTTGCTCATCTTCGAATCGCCGACCTCGCGGTCCACGAAGGTGATCGGGACCTCGACCACGTGGAAGCCGGCGTCGACCGCGCGGCGGGCCAGGTCGACCTGGAAGCAGTAGCCCTGTGAGGCGACCGCTTCGAGGCCGATGCCCTTCAGGGTGTCGGCGCGGAAGGCCCGGTAGCCGCCGGTGACGTCGCGGGTGCGCAGGCCCAGCATCAGCCGGGAGTACGTGCTGCCGCCGCGGGAGATGATCTCGCGGGACTTGGGCCAGTTCACCACCCGGCCGCCGGGCACCCAGCGGGAGCCGAGGACCAGGTCCGCGCTCTTGAGCGCGGTGAGCAGCCGGGGCAGCTCCTCGGGCTGGTGGGAGCCGTCGGCGTCCATCTCGACCAGCACGCCGTAGTCGTGGTCCATGCCCCAGCGGAAGCCGGCGAGATAGGCCGCGCCGAGCCCCTCCTTGCCCTTGCGGTGCAGGACGTGGACGTGGTCGTCGGCCGCGGCGAGCTCGTCGGCCAGCTTGCCCGTGCCGTCGGGGCTGTTGTCGTCGGCCACGAGGATGTGGGCCTCCGGCACGGCGGCGCGTACCCGGTTCACGATCGGCTTGATGTTCTCGGCCTCGTCGTAGGTCGGGATGATCACCAAGACACTGCCGAGCGGGCCGAATTGCCGCTGACCGCCGTCGTTCACTTACTGCCCCTCACGTCCGTACACAGGTGCACACCATATCGAGCGCGGCGGCGCGGAATACCGACCCGGTCGGGGTGGCGCGGGAGTCGCGGCGGACAGAAGAGCGGAATCGGGGACAGAAGTGCGGATCGGGGCCCGGTGTCCTTCGGGCCGACCTGGGACCCGCTGGCTGCGGGTCGACCTAGAGCCGTTGTCTACTGAACGTCCGGGCCCCACCCGGGTCGCACCCTCCGTCCGGCTGAAGCCTTCCCTCGCCCCCGAGGCGCGGGCGCTGAACCTGGCTGTCAGTGGTGGTGCGCCGGTGCGGCACACCACCCCGTGACCCAGCGGCGTTCGACGACTGCGTGGAGACTTCACCGGTCGGACGTCCTGTGGTGGACTCGGCCGAACCTACCGGCCGATGGGCGCATTCTGTCAATACTTGCCTGACCTGCATCGATTACCGAAATCGCCTGGTCAGTCCCGAAGATCCCCAGGTAGCGGAAGAGCCGGCCCGCCTTCGATCGGCGGACCGGAATGTCCGCACGTCACTCGTTCGGCCTTACGTAGACAGTTTGTCCGAGGACCACGGTGCGCAGGCAGACCGGGAGGTCGGCGCCGGGGCTGAGGTCGGGCAGTCCCGGCGTCCCGGACCGGGGGTCGGTCGACCAGCGCGCCACCCGGTCGTCCGGGGCCTGGACCACCAGCTCGTCGGTGCGCCAGACGGCGTAGTCGGCCGGGGCGCCGGGCACCAGGGTCCCCGCGTCGTCCCGCCCCAGGGCCCGCCAGCCGCCCCGGGTGTGCGCGGCGAAGGCGGCCCGGACCGAGACGCGGTGATCCAGCGTCCGGTGGAAGGCGGCCGCCCGCACGGTCCCCCACGGGTCGAGCGGGGTCACCGGGCTGTCCGAGCCGAAGGCGAGCGGCACACCGGCCCGCAGGAGCGCCGCGTACGGGTTGAGGGTGGCGGCCCGTCCGGCGCCCAGGCGCTGGGCGTACATGCCCTCCTCGCCGCCCCACGCGGCGTCGAAGGCGGGCTGGACGGAGGCGGTGAGGCCGAGCTCCGCGAAGGCCGCGATGGTCTCGGGGGTGAGCATCTCCGCGTGCTCGACGCGGTGCCGGGCGGCGCGGATCCGGGCGAGGCCCACCTTCTCGGCCGCGGCCCCGACCCCCTCGACGACCGCCGAGAGCGCCGCGTCCCCGATGGCGTGGAAGCCCGCCTGGAGCCCCGCCTCGGTGCAGGCGGCGACGTGGGCGGCGATCCGGGCGGCGTCCAGGTGGGCGGTGCCGGTGTGCGGGGCGTCGGCGTACGGCTCGTGCAGGCAGGCGGTGTGCGAGCCGAGGGAGCCGTCCACGAAGAGGTCGCCGGCCGCGCCGACGGCGCCGAGCTCGCGGACGCGCAGGGCGTCCTTCTCGTCGGCCACCTCCTGGGCCCAGTAGCCGAAGACCCGGGGCCCGGCTTCCTCGGCGGCGACCTTCAGCAGCCCGGTGAAGTCGTCCTCGTCGGAGATGTCGGGGCCGCCGCACTCGTGGAGGCTGCCGATGCCGAGGGAGGCGGCGTGGCGCAGCGCGGCACGCTGGGCGGCGGTGCGCTGGGCCGGCGTGACGGCGTCGTGGGCGGCCGCGCGCACGGCGTGGTGGGCGG
>NZ_JAAGNI010000018.1 GCF_010550605.1 Streptomyces sp. SID9727 | reverse complement strand
CGAAGGGGCCGCCCTGTTCGACCGGCGGCTCGTCGCGCTGGTCCGCGAGGTGCCCGCGTTCGGCGCGCTGGTCGCGGGCTGGCTGGCCGGGGCGCCGCAGGAGTGGGCGGCCGTCGTCGGGCCCAGCGCACGCCGCACGGTTGAGGCGCTGAGGGCTCCGATGCCCATGCCGATGCAGGCCGCAGGGCGTGAGCATGGCAGTCTTAGACCTGCGTAAGCGAGAAATCCACGTACACAGGTTCGGGCGAGGAGCGGTCAGAGTGCAGCGCTGGCGAGGCTTGGAGGACATCCCCCAGGACTGGGGGCGCAGCGTCGTCACCATCGGCTCGTACGACGGGGTGCACCGGGGACACCAGCTGATCATCGGGCGCGCCGTCGAGCGGGCGCGCGCGCTGGGCGTGCCGTCGGTCGTCGTGACCTTCGACCCGCACCCCAGCGAGGTCGTCCGGCCCGGCAGCCACCCGCCGCTGCTCGCCCCGCACCACCGGCGCGCCGAGCTGATGGCGGAGCTGGGCGTGGACGCGATGCTGATCCTGCCGTTCACCACGGAGTTCTCGCGGCTCGCCCCGGCCGACTTCATCGCGAAGGTGCTCGTCGACAAGTTGCACGCCCAGCTGGTCATCGAGGGCCCCAACTTCCGTTTCGGCCACAAGGCCGCGGGGAACGTCGAGCTGCTGGCCGAGCTGGGCGCCGAGCACGACTACCGCGTCGAGGTCATCGACCTGCGGGTGAGCGGCGAGGCGGGCGGCGGCGAGCCGTTCTCCTCCACGCTCACCCGGCGCCTGGTGGCCGAGGGGGACGTGGCCGGTGCCGCCGAGATCCTGGGCCGCCCGCACCGCGTCGAGGGCGTCGTCGTCCGGGGCGCGCAGCGCGGCCGCGAGCTGGGTTTCCCCACCGCGAACGTCGAAACCCTCCCGCACACCGCGATCCCCGCCGACGGCGTCTACGCGGGCTGGCTGCACGCGAACGGCGAGGCGATGCCCGCCGCGATCTCGGTCGGCACCAACCCGCAGTTCGACGGCACCGAGCGCACGGTGGAGGCGTACGCCATCGACCGCGTCGGCCTCGACCTGTACGGCCTGCACGTGGCCGTGGACTTCCTGGCGTACGTACGCGGGATGCTGAAGTTCGACACGATCGACGACCTGCTGGTGGCGATGGCCGCCGACGTGAAGCGGTGCGGCGAGCTGGTCGCCGCCGCCGAGGCCGGCCAGGACTGACCGCGCGGGGTTTCCCGGCCGGACCGGCCGGGAAACCCGAGACCGCCCGTCAGACAGTCGGCGCGGTGACCTTCGCCGTGGCCCAGTGACACGCCACCTGCGTCTCCCCGCCGCCCGACAGGACCGGCAGGTCCTGCGTACGGCACGCGTCCGCGACGCCCGCCCGCTCCGCCTCGCCCGAGGCCAGCACCTGGCAGCGGGCGTGGAAACGGCAGCCGGACGGCACCCGGGACGGGTCCGGCGGCTCACCCGTCAGCACCACCGGATCGCCCGGGGCCTCGGGCAGCACCGACAGCAGCGCCTGGGTGTACGGGTGGCGCGGGGCCGTCAGGATCTGCTCGACGTCACCCGTCTCCACGATGCGGCCCAGATACATCACCGCGACCCGGTCCGCGATGTTCCACGCCAGACCCAGGTCGTGCGTCACGACCAGCGCGGAGAGCCCCAGCTCCTCGCGCAGCCGCAGCAGCAGCGCCAGGATCTCGCCGCGCACCGACGCGTCCAGCGAGGCCACCGGCTCGTCCGCCACGATCAGCTCCGGCTCCAGGACCAGCGCCCCCGCGATCACGACGCGCTGACGCTGACCGCCCGACAGCTCGTGCGGATAGCGCAGGAAGAACCGCTCCGGCGGACGCAGCCCGGCCCGCGACAGCGCGTCGTGCACCGCCTGCCGCTCGTCGCCCGCGTAGCCGTGGATGCGCAGGCCCTCGGCCACCGCGTCGTACACCGTGTGGCGCGGGTTCAGCGAGCCGCTGGGGTCCTGGAGGACCAGCTGGGCGCGCTTGCGGTACGCCTTGAGCGCCCGGCTCCCGTAGTCCAGCGGCTTCCCGTCGAACGTGATCTGCCCGGCCGTCGGCGGTACCAGGCCCAGCAGGGAGCGGGCCAGCGTCGTCTTGCCGCACCCCGACTCGCCGACCAGGGCCACGATCTCGCCGGGCCGGATGTCCAGATCCACCCCGTCCACCGCACGCGCGGGCGAGGCGCCGTGCCGGCCGGGGAAGGTGATCCGGAGCCCCTGCGCGCTGAGCAGGTCCACGGGGGTCGTCGTCATGATGTGCTCCTCGCTTCCTCGGCGCCCGGCAGGACCGGCGCCGCCGCCCCCTCCGGACCCACCAGCACGCACGCGGCCTGCCGCCCCGGGCCCGCGTCCCGCAGCACCTGGTCCTGCGTGGCGCAGGAGTCCAGGGCCAGGGCGCAGCGCGGGTGGAACGTGCAGCCGGCCGGCAGCGCCGACGGGTCGGGCGGGTCGCCGGGCAGGCCCCGCGGCGCGAACCGGGACGCCGGGTCCCCGATGCGCGGGAAGGCGCCCGACAGGGCCCTGCTGTACGGGTGGTGCGCGCCCTCGTAGACCTCGGACGCCGGGCCCTCCTCGACGACCCGGCCCGCGTACATCACGGCCAGCCGGTCGCAGGTGTCGGACAGCACCGCGAGGTCGTGGCTGATCATGATCAGACCGAGGTCCTGCTCGGAGACCAGCTGCTCGATCAGGCGCAGGATCTGTGCCTGGATCATCACGTCCAGGGCCGTCGTCGGCTCGTCCGCGATGATCAGGCCCGGGTCGCAGGCGAGCGCCATCGCGATCATCACGCGCTGCCGCTGACCGCCGGACAGCTCGTGCGGATAGGCGTCCGTCCGGGCGGCGGGCAGCCCCACCTGCTCCAGCAGCTCACCGGCCCGCTTGCGCGCGGCGGCCTGGGTGACCTTCTTGTGCAGCAGGATCGGCTCGGCGATCTGGTCCCCGATGCGGTGCACGGCGTTCAGCGAGTGCATCGCGCCCTGGAAGACGATCGACGCGCCCGCCCAGCGCACGGCCCTGACCTGGCCCCACTTCATCGCGAGGACGTCCTCGCCGTTCAGCAGGATCTCACCGGTCACCTTCGTCCCCGCGGGCAGCAGCCGCAGCAGGGCCAGCGCCAGCGTGGACTTGCCGCAGCCGGACTCCCCGGCGATGCCCAGCTTGCGCCCGGCCTCCACCTGGAGGTTCACGCCGCGGACGGCCTGCGCCCCGCCGGCGTACGTCACCGTCAGGTCGCGTACCTCCAGAAGAGGCGTCTTGCGGATGCTCGTCGTACTCAACGGGCCACCCCCAGCTTGGGATTGAGGACGGACTCGATCGCGCGGCCGCACAGCGTGAACGCCAGGGCCACCAGGGCGATGGCGATGCCGGGCGGTGCCAGGTACCACCAGTCGCCGGCGCTCACCGCCCCCGCGGCGCGCGCGTCCTGGAGCATGCTGCCCCACGAGGTGATGGTCGGGTCGCCGAGGCCGAGGAAGGCCAGCGTGGCCTCGCTCAGGATCGCGCTGGAGATGGCCAGCGTGGTCTGGGCGAGCACCAGCGGCATCACGTTCGGCAGGACGTGCCGCAGCATGACGTGGCCGTGGCCGCCGCCCAGCGCGCGGGCGCGCTCGATGTACGGGCGGGACTCCACGGCGAGGGTCTGCGCGCGCACCAGGCGTGCGGTCGTCGGCCAGGTCGTGACACCGATCGCGATGATGATGGTCCACAGGGAGCGGTCCATCACCGAGGCGAGGGCGACCGCGAGGACCAGCGTCGGCATCACCAGGAACCAGTCCGTCACCCGCATCAGCACGGTCGAGTACCAGCCGCGGAAGTGGCCCGCGACGATTCCCACGATCGTGCCGATGGCGACGCACAGGAACGCCGCGAGCAGCCCCACGGTCAGCGAGACGCGCGCGCCCCACACCAGGAGCGCGAGCACGCTGCGCCCGAACTGGTCGGTGCCGAGCGGGAACTCACCGCTCGGCGATTCGAGCGCGCCGCCGGACGCCTCGGTGACGCTCTGCGAGTCGGCGCCGACGAGCTGGGGGGCGGCCAGGGCGATCAGCGCGATCACGATCAGGCCGGCCAGGCCCCACATGCCGCCCTTGTGACGGCGGTACTCCCGCCAGAAGCGGGCCGCGGACTGGCGCTTGCGGGCCCGGGCCAGGGAGCGGGCGCTCCGGACGGGCTCGGGCGGGGCCGACGCCGGGGTCGGCGTGGGCATGGAATCGGTCGTGGTCATCGGCCCACCCGGGGATCGAGCAGCGGATACAGCACATCGGCAAGGGTGTTCGCCAGGATCACCGCGGTGGCGAAGACGAAGAACAGGCCCTGGACGAGTGGCAGGTCGGGGGTGCTGAGGCCCTGGTAGAAGAGGGAGCCGAGGCCCGGCCAGGAGAACACGGTCTCCACCAGGATCTGCCCGGCGACCACATGCCCCAGGTTGACGAACATCAGCGTGAAGGTGGGCAGCATCGCGTTGGGCACGGCGTGCTTGCGGCGTACGACGTTGTCCCGCAGCCCCTTGGCGCGGGCCGTCGTGAGGTAGTCGCTGCCCATCTCGTCCAGCAGCGAGGACCGCATCACCAGCAGCGTCTGCGCGTACCCGACCGCCACCAGCGTGATCACCGGAAGCACCATGTGGTGCGCCACGTCGATGACGTAGTCGAAGCCGCTCGTGTCGCCCGACGACATCCCGCCCGTCGGGAACATGCCCGGGATCGGGCCGACGCCCACCGAGAAGACGATGATGAGGAGCAGTCCGAGCCAGAACGACGGCACCGAGTACAGGGTGAGCGCGAGCGCGGTGTTGAACCGGTCGCCGGCCGAACCGTTGCGCCAGGCGGTGCGGGTGCCGAGCCAGAGGCCGATGAGGCTGTAGAGGACGTAGGCGGTGCCGGTGAGCAGCAGCGTCGCCGGCAGCTTTTCGACGATCTTGTCCATCACCGGCGCGTGGTACGCGAACGAGACACCGAAGTCGCCGGTGAGGGCGTCCCCGATGTAGCTGGTGAACTGCTGCCACATCGGCTGGTCGAGCCCGAGCTGATGGCGCAGCGATTCCAGCTGTTCGGCCGATACGGGCCGGCCGCCCGTCATCTGCTTGACCGGGTCGCTCGGAATGAGCCGGAAGAGGAAGAAGCTGGTGACCAGAACCGCGAACAGTGAGACGACGGCGCCCGCGATCTTGGCGGCCACGTATGTCAGATAGGCGGTGGTGTTGCGCGCCCGTGGACCGCGTGCGGCCGAGGGACCGGCCGGAGGGCCGTCCGTGGCCGCGTCCGCCTGTTGCACGAGCGCCGGAGTGCTGTCAGCTGTCATGGGGAACTCTCGTTACTCGTGTCGTTCCTGGAAAGAACCGGCCGGCACGGGCCTACCGCACCCGCGCCGGCCGGTTCCTCGCATCCCGTTCGAGAACCTACTCGCGATCGTCCGCGGTGGTGCGGCGGCGCCGCGAGATCAGGAATCCGCCACCTGCGAGGACCACGACCGCCACCACGATTCCGATGATCACACCGGTGGAGGAGCCGGAGCTGCTGCCCTCCGAGCCGCCGTTGCCGCTCGCCGGCACGGCCGACCACCAGCTCCAGTAGCCGTCCTGGCCGTAGATGTTGCCGGCTGCCTCGGGCATGGTCGTGATCGACTTGATCTGGTCGGTGCGGTACGCCTCGACCGCGTTCGGGTACGCCATCACGTTCATGTACCCGGAGTCGTACAGCCACGACTGCATCTGCCCGACGAGCTCGGCCCGCTTCGCGGGGTCGTACTCGGCGAGCTGCTTCCTGTACAGCTCGTCGTACTTCTTGTCGCAGATGAAGTTGTCCGTGGTCGCGCTGGCCTTGGCCTTCGTCGGCAGGGCCGCGCAGGTGTGGATGCCGAGGACGAAGTCCGGGTCCGGGTTGACCGACCAGCCGTCGAAGGCCAGGTCGTACTCACCGGCGTACCAGGGCACGGAGACGTCGTCCAGGCAGTCGACCTTCAGCCCGATGCCGAGCTTGCCCCACCACTCCTTCAGGTACTTGCCGACCGCCTTGTCGTTCGGGTCGGTGGCGTGGCACAGGATGCGCAGGTCGAGCGGCTTGCCGTCCTTGCCGACGCGCTGGTCGCCCTTGAGCTTGTAGCCCGCCTCGTCCAGCAGCTTCGCCGCCTTGTCGGGGTCGTAGTTCATCGCCTGGTCGGCGGAGGGCTCCCAGGCGTACGCGGAGAAGCGCGGCGGAATGTAGCCCTTGCCTTCGACGGCGTGGCCCTGGAACACCTTGTCGATGATCGTCTCGCGGTCGATCGACAGGAACAGCGCCTGGCGCACCTTCTGGTCCAGCAGCGCCTTGTTGCCGTCGCCGAACTTCTTGCCGTCCTTGGTCTGCGCCCCGGGGTTGGTGGCCAGCGCGTAGAAGCGGCGGCCGGGCCCCTCGTTGACCTTGATGTTCTTGTCGCCCTTGAGCGAGTTCGCCTGAGCGGGTGTCAGCGCGGGCGAACCGGCGACGAAGGAGACCTCACCCTTGCGGAGGGCGGCGACGGCGGCGTCCTGGTCCTTGTACGTCTTGAAGACCAGTTCGTCGAACTTGGGCTTACCGCGCCAGAAGTCCGGGTTGGCCTTGAGCTTCACGTACTGGTCGACCTTGTAGTCCGTCAGGATGAACGGGCCGTTGCCGACGACGGGGAACTTCGTGTCGTTGTTGAACTTCGAGAAGTCGCCGACCTTCTCCCACACGTGCTTCGGCACTATCGGCACGTCGAGCGCGGCCATGGTGGCCTGCGGCTCCTTGAGCTCGATGACCAGCTGGGTGGGGCTCGGGGCCGTGACCTTCTTGAAGTTGGTGACGAAGCTGCCGTTGGCCTGGGCCGCGGCATCGTCGTCCATCATCTTGTTGAACGTCCAGGCGGCGTCCTCGGCGGTCGCCTGCTGCCCGTCCGACCACTTCGAATCGCTCCGAATGGTGTACGTCCACGTCAGCTTGTCGGCGGAGGGCTCCCACTTGGTCGCCAGGCCCGGGATGGCGTGGTTGTCCTTGGCGTCGTAGTTCGTCAGGAAGTCGTACATGAGCCGCGAGACGCTGGTGCTCAGCAGCTTCTGGGCGAGGAACGGGCTCAGGGAGTCGACGCTCTGCGCGACCGCGACGGTCAGTGTCTTGTTTCCGCTGTCGGCTGCCTGCGCCTGCTGGGGCGCGGCCCCGAGGGGCGTGCCCGGCACGACGGTCCCGGCCGCGAGAGCGAGGGCGGCGGCACCGGAGGCCAGGAGCACACGCAGACGTGAGCGTGGCGGGGCGGAGGAGGATGGAACTCTTACGACCATGGTCTGGGACCTCGCGTCATGACTCGCACGGGAAAGGCGTGTTGAACTTCGGTTCGCCGGCTGGTGTTGCGAAGGTTTATCAGCGGTGGTCGAGCCGCGTCAACGGTCACCGAAACGGCGTGTGGTCTGCGGATATGCCAAAAGGGTCCGCATCGCGGAGGCGATGCGGACCCTCATTGGTTCAGACCTCTGACGCCCTACTGCTGAGGCGCTGGCGGCGGCTGCTGCTGCCACCCGGCGGGCGGTACGGGACCGTGCGGCTCGGGGTGTCCTGGCTGGTCGAGCTGGGGTTGCGGCTGGGCCGGGGGCTGCTGGTGCGGCTGCTGGTCCTGGGCCGGGTGCTGCTGCCACTGCTGCCCGGCGCCGGGGCCCGGCTGCGGGGGATAGGGCTGCCGGCCGTCGTACGGCTGCTGCGGCTGTAGCTGCTGGGGCTGCGGGTAGGGCTGACCGGGTTGCTGCGGCGCGTACGGCTGTCCGGGGTACTGCGGGTGGCCGGGCTGCTGGGGTTGCTGCGGCTGCGGGAGGGCGTACGGCTGCTGCCCCGGGGCCTGCTGACCGGGGATCTGCCGGCCCGGGAGCGGCGGGGCGTACTGCGGCGGCGGGCCGCTGCCGTCCGGCGTCCACAGCCCCTGCTGCTGCTGGGCGCGCGCGAAGTCCTCGGCGACCAGGGCGGAGAGGTTGAAGTACGCCTCCCGGGTCTTCGGCCGCATCATGTCGAGGTCGACCTCCGCACCGGCCGAGAGGTGTTCGTCGAACGGCACGGCGACCACCCCGCGGCAGCGGGTCCGGAAGTGCTGAACGATGTCGTCGACCTTGATCATCTTGCCGGTCTCGCGGACGCCGGAGATCACCGTGATGGACCGCTGGACCAGCTCCCCGTACCCGTGTGCCGACAGCCAGTCCAGGGTCGTGGACGCGCTGGACGCGCCGTCGACCGAGGGCGTCGAGACGATGATCAGCTGATCGGCCAGGTCCAGCACACCCCGCATCGCGCTGTACAGCAGACCGGTCCCCGAGTCCGTGAGGATGATCGGGTACTGCTTGCCGAGCACGTCGATCGCGCGCCGGTAGTCCTCGTCGTTGAAGGCCGTGGAGACCGCCGGGTCCACGTCGTTGGCGATGATCTCCAGTCCGGAGGGCGCCTGCGAGGTGAACCGCCGGATGTCCATGTACGAGTTGAGGTGCGGGATCGCGTGCACCAGGTCGCGGATGGTCGCGCCGGTCTCGCGGCGCACCCGCCGGCCCAGCGTGCCGGCGTCCGGGTTGGCGTCGATCGCGAGGATCTTGTCCTGCCGCTCGCTGGCCATGGTGGCGCCGAGCGCGGTGGTCGTCGTGGTCTTGCCGACCCCGCCCTTGAGGCTGATCACCGCGATCCGGTAGCAGGAGAGCACCGGCGTACGGATGAGTTCCAGCTTGCGCTGCCTCTCCTGCTCCTCCTTCTTCCCGCCGAGCTTGAAGCGCGAGGCGCCCGTGGGGTTGCGGCTGCTCCGGGTCTTCTGCTTGCCCCGGATGAGCCGGTCGGACGTGAGCTCCACGGCCGCGGTGTACCCCAGCGGGGCGCCGCCCGCGGCACGCGGATCACGGGGGGCGGGGGTGGGCCAGGAGGTGCCGGCCCGGGGGTCGACGGGCGGCTGCGGCTGCGGCTGGACCTGCGCGGGGAGGTTCGGGGTACCGGCGTCGGCGGTGGGGGCGGGGGTGCCTTGGGCGGGGGTGCCGTGGGCCGGGGGCT
>NZ_JAAGNI010000005.1 GCF_010550605.1 Streptomyces sp. SID9727 | reverse complement strand
GACCGCCTCGCCGCCGGGGCCCGCGTAGCGCACGGCCCCCGCGCCGGCGCGCAGCGCCCCGGAGACGGCGAGCACGGCGGCGCCCGGGTAGCGCGTCGATCCCGCGGCGATGCCGACGACACCGCGCCGGTACTTGTCGCTCTCGGCGGCCGGCACGGGCAGCAGCGCGGCCACGTCCGCGTACTGGAGCGCCTCCAGGTCGGGCACCTCGGGGAGTTCGGGCCCGAGCCCGATGTCCACCAGGCGCAGCGCCCCGGCCCGTTCGGCGGCCGGGTCCACGAGCAGCGCCGGCTTGTACGCGCCGAAGGTGACGGTGGCGTCCGCGCGCACCGCGTCGCCGGTCACCTCGCCGGTGTCCGCCTCGACCCCGCTGGGCAGGTCGACGGCGACGACGGGCGCGCCGTGCGCGGTGTACTTCCGGACCAGTCCGGCGGCCTCGGGGCGCAGTCCGCCGCGTCCGCCGATGCCGGTGACGGCGTCCACGACGAGGTCGATGCGCCCGGCCCAGTCCGCGTGGGCGGTGCTCTGCGCACCGTCCACCACGCGTCCGCCCGCCGCGAGCAGGGCCGCGCTGCCGCCCTCGTGGGCCCGGCCCGGGGTGACCCGCACGGCGACCACGCCCGCGCCGCGCCGGGCGAGCCGGGCTCCGGCGTACAGGGCGTCGCCGCCGTTGGCACCGGTGCCGACGAGGAGGACGACGCGGGAGCCGTAGACCCGGCCGGCCCGGCGCAGCAGATCGGCGCAGGCGGCGGCGAGCCCGGCGGCGGCACGCTGCATCAGCGCACCTTCGGGGAGCCGTGCCATGAGGGCCTGTTCGGCGGCCCGTACGGTGTCAACGCTGTAGGCGGTACGCATGCCTTCCAACGTACGCAGATCGAGCGCCCTCCGCAGGCTTCACGGCGTCCAGCCGTCAAGCCCGTCCGGCGCTTGAGGACGGAACCGGCCCGCCGGAGCACCCGAGGCCACCGGGGCCCCAGCGCCGCTCACCCCTCCGCGATCACCACCGCGGACGCCACCCCCGCGTCGTGGCTGAGCGACACGTGCCACTGCCGCACCCCCAGCTCCGCGGCGCGGGCCGCCACCGTGCCGCGCACCCGGAGCCGGGGCTGCCCGCTCTCCTCGACGTACACCTCGGCGTCCGTCCACAGCAGCCCGCCGGGCGCGCCGAGCGCCTTCGCCAGGGCCTCCTTCGCGGCGAACCGGGCGGCCAGCGAGGCGATCCCGCGCCGCTCGCCGCTCGGCAGCCGCAGCTCCGCCTCCACGAACAGCCGCGAGGCGAGTTGCGGCGTGCGCTCCAGCGCCGCGTCGAACCGCTCGATCTCCGCCACGTCGATCCCGACCCCGATGATCACGTACCCACCCTCACTGCTCGTCTCGGCTCACTCCACGGTGACGGACTTCGCCAGGTTGCGCGGCTGGTCCACCTCGTTGCCCCGGGCCGTCGCGAGTTCGCAGGCGAAGACCTGCAACGGCACGGTGGCGACCAGCGGCTGAAGCAGCGTAGGCGTTGCGGGGACGCGGATGAGGTGGTCGGCGTACGGGACGACCTCGTCGTCGCCCTCCTCCGCGATGACGACGGTGCGGGCGCCCCGGGCCCGGATCTCCTGGATGTTCGAGACGATCTTTCCGTGCAGCACGGACCGCCCGGCCGGGGACGGGACCACCACGACGACGGGCACCCCGTCCTCGATGAGCGCGATCGGCCCGTGCTTCAGCTCGCCGGCGGCGAACCCCTCGGCGTGCATGTACGCGAGTTCCTTGAGCTTCAACGCGCCTTCCAGGGCGACCGGGTAGCCGACGTGGCGGCCGAGGAAGAGCACGGTGTCGTGGGAGACGAGGGAACGGGCCAGCTCCCGGACCGGCTCCATGGTCTCCAGGACCCGTTCGACGGAGCCGCTGATCTCGGAGAGCTGCCGGATGACCGTGCGGATCTCGTCGCCCCACTTGGTGCCGCGCGCCTGGCCGAGGTAGAGGGCGACGAGGTAGCAGGCGACGAGCTGGGTGAGGAACGCCTTGGTGGAGGCGACGGCGACCTCGGGCCCGGCGTGGGTGTAGAGGACCGCGTCGGACTCGCGGGGGATGGTGGAGCCGTTGGTGTTGCAGATGGCGAGCACCTTCGCGCCCTGCTCGCGGGCGTGCCGCAGGGCCATCAGGGTGTCCATGGTCTCGCCGGACTGCGAGATGGCGACGACCAGGGTGTGCGGGTCCAGGATGGGGTCGCGGTAGCGGAACTCGCTGGCCAGCTCGGTCTCGCAGGGGATGCGGGTCCAGTGCTCGATGGCGTACTTGGCGATCATCCCGGCGTGGTACGCGGTGCCGCAGGCGACGATCACCACCTTGTCGACCTCGCGCAGCTCGCCGCGCGTGATGCGGACCTCGTCCAGGTGGAGGGTGCCCTCGGGGTCGATGCGCCCGAGGAGCGTGTCGGTGACCGCCTTCGGCTGCTCGGCGATCTCCTTGAGCATGAAGGAGGCGTACCCGCCCTTCTCGGCGGCCGAGGCGTCCCAGTCCACGTGGTACTCGCGCACCTCGGCGGGCCGGCCGTCGAAGCCGGTGACGAGGACGCCGTCCCGGCGCAGCTCCACGACCTGGTCCTGGCCGAGCTCGATCGCGGACCGGGTGTGCTCGATGAACGCGGCGACGTCGGAGGCGAGGAAGGACTCGTCGTCCCCGAGCCCCACGACGAGCGGGGAGTTGCGACGGGCGCCGACCACCACGTCCGGCGCGTCCGCGAAGACCGCGACCAGGGTGAACGCCCCTTCCAGGCGGCGGCACACCTGGCGCATGGCCTCCGCCGGCTCCCCGCTCTGGCTGTACGCCTCGGCGAGGAGGTGGGCGACGGTCTCGGTGTCGGTCTCGGAGAGCAGGTCGTGGCCGCGCTCGCCGAGCTCGGCGCGCAGGGCGGCGAAGTTCTCGATGATCCCGTTGTGGACGACGGCGACGCGGCCGGCGTTGTCCAGGTGCGGGTGGGCGTTGGCGTCCGTGGGCCCGCCGTGGGTGGCCCAGCGGGTGTGGCCGATCCCGGCGGTGCCGGCCGGGATCGGCTGCTCGCTCAGCGACTTCTCCAGGTTGACCAGCTTCCCGGCCTTCTTGGCGGCGGCGAGCCCGCCGTCGGCGAGGACGGCGATGCCGGCGGAGTCGTAGCCCCGGTACTCCAGCCGCTTGAGGCCCGCGACGACGACGTCCTGCGCCGACTGCCCGCCGACGTAACCCACGATTCCGCACATAGTGGTCCTTTCTTGGTCACCAGCCCCTGTTCTTCGCATAGTCGCAGAAGTAACCCCTATTTCAAGCCGACCGGAGCGCTATCCGGCGCGAACCGGTGCGGGTTCCCGCACCTCGGCCGGGACCACCGGCCGCTCTCCCCTCACCAGCAGCAGCACCGCCGCCCCCGCGACGATCCCCACCGCTGCGGCCACCACCGCGGCCGTGTTCAGCCCCGAGGCGAACGCCGTCCGCAGCGCCTGCTCCGGCACCCCGGCGGCCCGCAGCCCCGCCGCGCCGCCACCCGCCAGGGCGTGGGACTCCCCGTCGCCCAGGCTCTCCGCCATCCGGGAGGTCAGCACCGTCCCGAGCACGGCGACCCCGAAGGCGTAACCGAGCTGGCGGAAGG
The DNA here is from genome assembly GCF_010550605.1 of Streptomyces sp. SID9727. Classification (GTDB taxonomy): domain Bacteria; phylum Actinomycetota; class Actinomycetes; order Streptomycetales; family Streptomycetaceae; genus Streptomyces. The sequence goes on along the minus strand of NZ_JAAGNI010000005.1, from coordinate 4,626 downwards.
TGTTGACCGCGCCGCCCGCCATGCCGGCCCGCTCCGGCGGGACCGCCGCGAGCGCCGCGCCCGCGATGGCCGGCGAGACCAGGCCCGTACCGATGCCCGCGAGCGCCAGGCCGGGGATCAGGGCGGGCCAGGAGGAGCCCGCGCCCAGGACCGCCTGGGCGAGGGTCCCGGCGCCGATGAGGGCGAGTCCGATGCCGATGGTGAACCGCGGCTGCACCCCGTGCAGCAGCCGGCCGCCGGCGGCGGCGACCACGAACGAGGTCGCGGCCAGCGGCAGGACCGCCAGGCCGCCCTGGACGGGGCTGAGTCCGAGGACCGTCTGCAGCCAGATCGAGGTGTACGGCAGCACACCGAAGGCCGCCATGTTGAAGGCGAGCGACCCGGCCATCACCCCGGTGAACGCCGAGGTGCGGAACAGCGACAGGTCCAGCAGCGGGTGCGCGACGCGCAGCTCCACCAGCACGAAGCCGACCAGGGCGAGCGCGGCGATCCCGAACGTGGCGAGCGTCTGCCCGGACGCCCAGCCGACGCTGCCCGCCCGCACGACGGCGTACGTGGCGGCCCCGGCGAACACCGCGAAGGCGACGGTCCCCGCCCAGTCGGTGCGCCGGTCCCGCGCCCCGTGCGACTCGGGCACGGTCCGCAGCGTCAGCCAGATCGCGGCGACGCTCACGGGCAGGTTGACGAAGAAGATCCACCGCCAGCCGGGCCCCTCGGCGAGCAGCCCTCCGATCACGGGCCCGATCGCGGCGGCTCCCCCGGCCACCGCGCCCCAGAGCCCGAGCGCCACGGACCGGTCCTTGCCCCGGTACACCGAGGCGAGCAGCGGCAGCGTCGTCGCGAACATCGCGGCGGCCCCCACGCCCTGGGCGCCGCGCGCCGCCACCAGCAGGCCCGGCGACGAGGCGAGCCCGCAGGCCAGCGAGGCGGCGGCGAACAGCACGACGCCGACGACGTGGACCCGGCGCCGGCCGAGCCGGTCGGCCGCCGCGCCTATGCCGAGGAGCAGGGCGGCGAGGGCCAGGGCGTAGCCGTCGATGACCCATTGCAGATCGGAGAGCGAGGCGTCGAGCGCCTTCGCCATGTCGGGCAGTGCCACGATGACGATCGTGACGTCCAGCAGCAGCATGAACGTCCCCAGACAGACCGCGGTGAGCGGCCCCCACTTGCGCATGTCCTTGATCCTTCTCCCGTACGGCTTCGGCATGGTGACCGGTGGCCACCCCGGTACGTACGATCGGACGGCCACGTCCGGGATCCCCAGCCAGCGACGGCCGGGCGCCGGAATCCGACACGGAAGGGTCCTTCTGAAGTGGAATCACCCGTCCGAGGCGACGCCCTGGACCTGCGCATCCTGCACGCGCTGGAGCTGGACGCCCGCGCGCCCTTCAGCCGGATCGCGGCCGTCCTCGGCGTCTCCGACCAGACGGTCGCGCGCCGCTTCCGCTCCCTGCGCGCGGAGGCCGGGCTGCGGGTGGTGGGGGTGCGGTGCGCGGCCTCCGAGGAGTCGTTCGAGCACTGGCTGCTGCGGGTGCGGTGCGCGCCGGAGGGCGCGATGCCGATCGCGGAGGCCCTCGCCAAGCGGCCCGACACGTCGTGGATCGGGCTGACGTCGGGCGGTACGGAGGTGACGTGCACGGTCAACGTGCGCAGCCGGAACGACGCGGACGACCTGCTCATCGGCAAGCTGCCGCGCACCCCGCACCTCGTGGACATCCGCGCGCACCAGTTGCTGCACCGGTTCTACGGGGGCCCGGCCGGCTGGCTGCACAAGAGCGGGGCGCTGACCCCGGAGGAGGCCGCCGCCCTCACCCCGGTTCCCCCCTCCGTCCCGCCCGGCCCGGCCGTCATCACCGCCGAGGACGAGCCGCTGGTCGCCGCGCTGGAACGGGACGGCCGGGCCACGTACCCGGAACTCCAGCGGGCGACCGGCCTCTCCGAATCGGCGGTCCGGCGCCGGCTGGCCCGGCTGGTGGCCTCCGGCGCGCTGTACGTGGACGTGGAGTTCGACTCCGGCCACATCGGACACCGCAACGCGAGCATGCTGTACGTCACCGCCGCGCCCCGCGCCCTGCACGCGGTGGGCACGGCGCTGGCCGCGGACCGGGAGGTGGCGTACGCGGCGGCCACCACGGGCCCGTCCAACCTGGTCGCGGTCGTGATCACCCGGGACTCGGCCCACTTCTACCGCTACCTCAGCGAACGCCTGGGCGGCCTGGACGGCGTCGAGCACGTGGAGTCGATGCCGCTCCTGCGCCGGGTGAAGCAGCTGACGTACCGGCCGTTCCGGGGGTAGCGGGGCGCCCGCGGCCCCCCGGACCCCGCCAACTCCGCCCGTACCGCCTATCGTTGACCCGCTGGAAGGCCGGACGAGAGGGAGCACCGTGCAGGACGGACCAGAGGATTCCATCGAGACCATGCTGACCCACGTCGCACCGGACGGCGTCGCCCCTGCCCAGGGGTACAGCCATGTCGTCGTGGGCGAGGGCAGGCTCGTCGCGGTCTCGGGGCAGATCGCGCTGGACGAGAAGGGGAATCTGGTCGGGGAGGGCGATCCCGCGGCCCAGGCGCGTCAGGTCTTCGAGAATCTGAAGCGCTGCCTGGAGGCGGGCGGGGCGACGTTCGCCGACGTCGCGAAGCTCACCTTCTACGTCACCGACGTGGCGTTCCTGCCGGCCATCCGCGTCGCGCGGGACGCCCATGTCGACGTGGCGCACCCCCCGGCCAGCACGGCCGTACAGGTGGCCGCGCTCTTCCGGCCGGACCTGCTCATGGAGGTGGAAGCCCTCGCCGTCATCCCCTGGTGACCCGGCGGGCCCGGGTCACCCCGCCGCCCCCGGCGACCGCAGCCACCCCCCGTCCCGCGCCACCTCCCCCGCCACGCGCAGGAGTCGCGCGGTCACCTGGCGGCCGCCCCGGCCCCGGGTGAGGAGGTGGAGTTCGATGGCCGCTCCCCCGGTGAGGGGGCGCCACACCAGCCCGGCGGGGAGGCTCGGGGCGGCCGAGTCGCCGACGACCGAGATCGCGTCGCCCCGGGCGACCGGGGTGTGGCCGGCGTCGAACGCCAGGGAGCGCACAAGGAGTTCGGGGGTGGCGCCCGCCTCGGCCAGCAGGGCGGTGATCGCGTCGTAGTGACCCGGGTTGGCCGCACGCGGGTGGATGAGGAGCGTTTCGGCGGACAGCTCGGCCGGGTCGACGGCGGGGCGGGACGCGAGGCGGTGGGCGGCGGACATCAGGACGCCCTGCGGTTCGAGCCGTACGAGCGTCCGCACCAGCTCCGGCGTCGGCGGCGGGCAGCGGACCAGGCCCGCGTCGAGGGTGCCGTCGGCGACACCGGACAGGATCTCGGCGGTGGACAGCAGCCGGGTGTCGGCGGTGATGCCGGGCAGCCGGTCCGCCAGGGCGGCGAGGATCGCGGGGGCCGTCCCGTAACTCGTACTCATGCTGTAGCCGAACACCAGGGTGCCGGTCTCGCCCCCGGCGAAGCCGCGCACGTCGCGCCAGAGGCGGTCCGCCTCCTCGCAGAGGGCCGCGCCGCGCTCCATCAGCAGCCGCCCGGCCTCCGTGGGTTCGACGGAGTGCGTGGTGCGGTCCAGGAGCCGGACGCCCAACTCACGCTCCAGCTCCCGTATCTGGCGGCTGAGCGCGGGCTGCGCGATGTGCAGGCGCTCGGCGGCACGGGTGAAGTTGCGTTCCCCGGCCACGGCCAGGAAGTAGCGCAGGCGCCGTAGATCCGACATGCCGAACAGCATATGAGCTGCGGTGATGCCGGGCTGTTCTGGAGCCATCGGGAACAGGTCTTTCCCTGCGCGGCCCCGGTCTTCGTAGCGTTCAGGCATCGGAGGAACACAGCCCCGGAAGGAACCACGATCATGCACGGCACCCCCAAGGACGTCGTCCTCGACTACATGAAGGCCCTCGCCGCGGGCGACATGGACCGGCTGAGGGCGTTCTTCGACGCCGATGCCACCTGGACGCTCGCCGGGGACCTCCCGGTCTCGGGCACCTGGACCGGCCCGGACGAGATCTTCGACGAGTTCGTTGCGGCGATGACCGCCCGGCTGGTGCCGGAGACCGTGGAGATCGAGTTCCTCGGCGTCCTCGCCGAGGGCGAGCGGGTGCTCGCGGAGTGGCGGACGCGCGGGCTGACCCGGAAGGGCGCCCGCTACGACCAGCACTGCCTGGCCGTGTTCACCGTGCGCGACGGCCGTATCGCCGCCGTCCGGGAGCACTTCGACACCCTCCACGCCCACCACGTCGTCTTCGCCTGAGGAGCCCGCCATGCGCGCACAACTTCCCGCCCCCGAAGCGGGCGGCACGGTCCACATCGACGAGGTCCCCGAGCCCGAACCCGCCGCCGACGAGGCCTTGGTCGCGGTCGAGGCGTACTCGGTCAACCGGGGCGAGACCTTCCAGCTCGACGGGCAGCTGGACCGCCGGTGGCCCGGCTGGCGGCCCGGCAAGGACGTCGCCGGCACGGTCGTACGGGCCGCCGCCGACGGCACGGGACCGGCCGCCGGGACCCGCGTCGTCGCCCACCCGCCCGCGTACGGCTGGGCCGAGCGCGTCGCCGTCCCGGTGCACAGCCTCGCCCCGCTCCCCGACAGCGTCGACGCGGTGACGGCG
>NZ_JAAGNI010000056.1 GCF_010550605.1 Streptomyces sp. SID9727 | reverse complement strand
AGCGCGGCGGTGCGGCCCGCCTCGACCAGCGGGCTGCCCTCCAGGGCGAGTTCGACGGCCGGCGGGTGCGCGGCCCACCGGTGGCCGGCGGCGACGCGCAGCAGCACGGTGCCGTGCGCGGGCACGGTCGCGGAGAGGGCGCCCGCCGTGTTGCGGGTGGTGTGCTCCCACAGGTCGCGGACGGTGTACCCGGACGCGTGCGGCAGGCCCACCGCGGCGGCCGTGGTGGAGATCCGCTGCGCGCTGCCGGTCTCGTTGAACAGGGCCACGGCCCGGGAGCCGTCCCCCATCTCCTTGGCGACGACCCAGCGCCCGCCCTCGGAGGAGAGCACCTCTCCCTGCCGGCCCAGCGGATCCTGGTCGACGGCGATGACCTCCTCATTGGAGAGGATGTCGAACGTCTCCTGCGAGGCGGTACGCAGGTCGGAGCCGATGAGCAGCGGCGCCGCCATCACCGACCACATCGAGAAGTGGGTGCGGTACTCGGTGTCCGTCATCCCGCCGTTGCCGACCTCCAGCATGTCGGGGTCGTTCCAGTGCCCCGGGCCGGCCGCGGCGGCGAGCGGGAGGTTCTGCTTCATGATCGACAGCATGCTGCCCCAGCTGTCGTTGATGTCGCCCGTGGTGCGCCAGAGGTTGCCCAGTTCGGCCGCCCATTCCCAGGGCTTGTTCTGTCCCCATTCACAGATGCTGTAGACGATGGGACGGCCGGTCGCGACGAGCGCGTCCCGCATCGCCGTATAGCGCTTCTTGGCGTCGACTCCCTGGTTGTTGCAGTTGTCGTACTTGAGGTAGTCGACGCCCCAGTCGGCGAACTGCTGGGCGTCGCTGAATTCATGGCCGAGCGCGCCGGGAATACCCACGCTGTCGCAGGTCCTGGTGCCGGCGCTGGTGTAGATCCCCAGCTTCAGGCCCTTCGCGTGCACATAGTCCGCGACCGCTTCAATGCCGTGCGGGAAGCGCACCGGATCGGCTACCAGCTTCCCTTCGGCATCGCGCTCCGGAACCGCCCAGCAGTCGTCGAGATTGACGTACTCGTACCCGGCGTCCTTCAGTCCTTTCTCCACGAAGATATCGGCGATTCCCTTGACCATCGCCTCGTCGAATTCGGCGCGGCAATGCGTGGAGTTCCAGTTGTTGAAGCCCATGGGCGGGGTGAGGGCCAGTCCGTTCGCGGCCCGGGTCCCGGCGGCCGGTGACGGTGCCGGGGCGTGGGCGGCGGCGGGAGCCACCACCCCCGCCGCACACAGGAGGCCGGCGGCCAGGGCTCCGAGGACTCTGGGGCGGCTCGTTCGAGTGGGACGGCTTGGAAGATGACGCATCGTTACGTTCCTCCGTACTCGTGCCGGATCAGGCGAGCGACATGCACACGCCAAGACGAGCGAATACGTTAGAGCGTGTTGAACTCTGTTGGAAGAGGGCGTGGATCCCGTCGGCCACATCTCGTCAAAACCCTTGACTGCGCCCCATGTTGGGGGTGAGATCCAAGCGCACGTTCGGTTGTGTTCGGTTGCCTTCCGGAGGACGGGGTCATGGCACACTCGTACAACAGATCGGATCTGCCCGGCAGTGTCGCGGGACACCGGATGACCCGGCGGAGCCTGCTGCGAGGCGCGGCGCTCGGTGCCGGCGCGGTCACGCTCCCCGCCCTGCTCGCCGCGTGCGGCGGAGGCCCCGGCGGGGACGGCAAGACCATCACCCTGGGATCGAACGGGTCCGACCCCGTTCCCAAGAAGGCGTTCGCCGACGCGTTCAAGGCGTACGCCGCGCAGTCGGACGGCCGGAAGGTCGAGGTCAACACCGTCGACCACAACACCTTCCAGGAGAACATCAACCGTTATCTCCAGGGCAAGCCCGACGATGTCTTCATGTGGTTCGCCGGGTACCGCATGCAGTTCTTCGCGAAGAAGGGCCTGCTGTACGACATCAGCGACAACTGGCAGCACTACACGGGATTCTCCGACGCCCTGAAGGACCAGTCCACCGGCGAGGACGGCAAGCAGTACCTCACCCCGTACTACTACTATCCGTGGGCCGTCTTCCACCGGAAGAGCCTGTTCACGGAGCGCGGTTATCAGGTGCCCAAAACGCTTGACGAGTACGTGGCGCTCGCCAAGCAGATGAAGAAGGACAAGCTGGACCCCATCGCGTTCAGCGACAAGGACGGCTGGCCCGCCATGGGCACGTTCGACTACATCAACATGCGCACCAACGGATACGAATTCCACAAGAGCCTCATGGCCGGTGAGGAAGCCTGGACGGACAAGCGCGTCCGGGAGGTCTTCGACACCTGGCGGCGCCTCCTCCCGTACTGCCAGCCCGGCGCCAACGGCCGTACCTGGCAGGAGTCCGCCGCCAGTCTCCAGAAGCGCGAGGCGGGCATGACCGTGCTCGGTCTGCCGCACCCCGGGCAGCAGTTCCCCAAGGACCAACAGGCCGACCTGGACTTCTTCCCGTTCCCCGTGATCAACCCCGAGTACGGCCAGGACGCCGTGGAGGCGCCCATCGACGGGTTCCTGCTCGCCAAGAAGTCCAAGAACCTGAAGAACAAGAAGACGCTGGAGAGCGCCAAGGACCTGCTGAAGTGGCTCGCCACCGGCAAGGCCGAGGACGTCTACCTCAAGGGCGACCCCAACAACATCGCGGTCAGCGACGAGGCGGACACCTCCACGTACACCCCGATCCAGAAGAAGGCCGTCGGGCTCGTCTCGGGCGCCAAGCAGATCTCGCAGTTCCTCGACCGCGACACCCGCCCGGACTTCGCGTCCACGGTCATGATCCCCGCCATCCAGAAGTTCATCAGCAGCCCCGACGACGTGAACGGCCTGGTCAACGACATCGAACGGCAGAAGAAGTCCATCTTCGCCTCGGACTGAACCGGGAGTACCGCCGTGCCGTTCATCTCGGGGAGGCGCACCGGACGTCGGGGCACGCGGCGGTACACCCGTCGCGACCTCGTCGTGCTCGGTGTGCTGCTCGGTCTGCCCGTCCTGCTCGACCTCGCCATCGTCTGGGGCCCGACCCTGGCCTCCGTCGTCCTCTCGTTCACCAGTTGGGACGGGATCGGAGACATCGAGTGGGTCGGGACCCGCAACTACGCCAACCTGTTCACGAACTACCCGCAGTTCTGGCCCGCCGCCCGGCACAATCTGCTCTGGCTCGCCTTCCTCGGCCTCGTCGCCACCCCGTTCGGGCTGCTCCTGGCCGTGCTGATCGACCGCGGCGTGCGGTTCAGCCGGTTCTACCAGTCCACGCTGTACATGCCCGTCGTGCTCTCGCTCGCGGTGGTCGGCTTCATCGCCCAGCTCGTGTTCTCGCGGGACCAGGGGGCGCTCAACGCGGTCATCGGCGACACGGAGACCCCGACGGACTGGCTCGGCGATCCGGACCTCAACATCTGGATGGTCCTGCTGGCCGCCGCCTGGCGCCACACCGGCTATGTGATGATCCTCTACCTCGCCGGGCTCAAGGCCGTCGACCAGTCGCTCAAGGAGGCGGCGGCGATCGACGGGGCGAGCGAGGCGCAGACCTTCTTCCACGTCGTCTTCCCGACCCTGCGGCCGGTCAACGTCATCGTCGGCGTGATCACCGTGATCGAGTCGCTCCGCGCCTTCGACATCGTGTACGCGGTCAACCACGGCCGCAACGGCCTCGAACTGCTGTCCGTGCTCGTCACCGACAACATCATCGGCGAGGCCAGCCGCATCGGCTTCGGCTCCGCGATCGCCGTCGTCCTGCTGACCGTCTCCCTCGGATTCGTGGCGACGTACCTGGTCCAGGAGCTCCGAGGGGAGAAAGACCGATGACCACCACGCAGACCACCCGTGCCGTCCCGGCCGCCCCCGCCGGGGCCCGCCGCCGGCTCCGCCCCGGGCGACTCGGAGTGCACGCCTTCCTGACGGCGGTCTCGCTGGCCTTCCTCGCCCCGCTGCTGCTCGCGGTGTACGCGTCCCTGCGGCCGTACGACGAGACCTCCGAGTACGGCTACTTCTCGCTGCCGCGCCATCTCTCCCTGGACTACTACCGGCAGGCGTTCACCGACTCCGGCATGACGAAGTACTTCGTCAACACCCTGATCATCGCGGTGCCGGGGGTCCTGATCACCCTGTTCCTCGCCTCGTTCGTGGCCTTCGCGCTCGCCCGGCTGAAGATACGCGGCGGGCTGGTCCTGCTCATGCTCTTCACGGCGGGCAACCTGCTCCCGCAGCAGGTGATCGTCACCCCGCTGTACGTCGTCTTCAACCGGATCCCGCTGCCGTACTGGATGTCCGACTCGATGACGATGTTCGACTCCTACTGGGCCGTCGTCCTGGTGCAGATCGGCTTCCAGATCGGCTTCTGCGTGTTCGTCCTGGCCAACTTCATGCGCACCCTCCCACCGGAGATCCTGGAGGCGGCCGTGGTGGACGGGGCGGGGGTGTGGACCCGGTTCTGGCGGATCACCCTGCCGCTGTGCCGCCCGGCGCTCGCCGCGCTGGGCACGCTCCAGTTCACCTGGATGTACAACGACTTCCTGTGGGCGCTGGTCTTCATCTCCGACGGCGACAAACTGCCCGTCACCTCCGCGTTGAACAACCTGCGCGGGCAGTTCTTCACGGACTACAACCTGCTCGCCGCCGGTTCCGTGATCGTGGCGCTCCCGACCCTCGTCGTCTTCCTGCTGCTCCAGCGGCACTTCATCGCCGGACTCACGCTGGGGTCCGGGAAGGGGTGAGTGGAGCCTTCGCCGCCCGAGCCGGTGTCGTCCGAGCCGGAGTCGCCCCGGCCGGAGTCGCCCGAGGCCCCGGCGGGGGCTTCCGGCGCGCCGCCACGGTCCTTGCGGGCCCGCCGTTGTCAGTGGCGGGTGCGATCCTGCGTGCATGGACGAGATCATGCGACGGCGGGTGTACGGCGCCGACCACGAAGACCCCGACCCGGGCCCGCGGCCCGGCCGCGAGTACCGCGAACTGGTCGGCGGGCCGCTCGACGGACTGCTCCTCGACGTGACCGGGTGGACACCGGTGGCCCTCGCGGACGGCTCCGCCCTGGTCACCGAGATCGGCGCGTACGGACCGGGAGGCCGTGCGGAGTACGGGCCGCGCCCGGACGAGCCGGACAAGTGGGACTGGCGGGGCGATACGCCGTAGCCCGTGCGCGGCCCCCGCCGTCCCGCCCGCGCAACGCGTCGCCTCGGGCGGGTTTTCGCGGCAGGGTGTTGCGGGCAAGCCACAGGGGGCTGCTACGGAAGAGGGGGAACCGTGATCGTCTGGATCAACGGTGCGTTCGGCGCCGGAAAGACCAGCGCCGCGCGTGAACTGATCGATCTGATCCCGAACAGCACCTTGTACGACCCGGAACTCACCGGGACGGGGCTCGGAAGCCTGCTGCCCCAGAAGAAACTGGCCGAGGTGACGGACTTCCAGGACCTGCCGATCTGGCGGCGCCTCGTGGTGGACACCGCCGCCGCGCTCCTCGCCGAGCTGGGCGGAGTCCTCGTCGTGCCGATGACCCTCCTGAGACAGGAGTACCGCGACGAGATATTCGGCGGCCTCGCCGCCCGGCGCGTACCGGTGTGCCATGTGCTGCTCTCACCTGAGGAAACGATCCTGCGCACCCGTATCGCCCACCGGGCGCAGGACCCGGGCGACGCGGAGGGGGTGGACCCGACCGGCCGCTGGGCGTACGACCGGATCGAACCGTACCGGTCGGCCCTCGGCTGGATCACCGGGGACGCCCACACCATCGACAACAGCGCGCTCACCCCGCGCGAGACGGCCGAGCGGATCGCGGAGGCCGTACGCACCGGCGCCGCCCCCGCCTGCGAGATCGTCCAGACCCCCGAGCCGACGGCGGAGACCGTCGCCTCCGGGGTGCTCCTCTTCGACGAGCACGACCGGTTCCTGCTCGTCGATCCCACGTACAAGCCCGGATGGGAGTTCCCCGGCGGCGTCGTGGAGGCCGGCGAGGCCCCCGCCCAGGCCGGGATCCGGGAGGTCGCCGAGGAGATCGGCATCCAGCTCGAACGGGTGCCCAAGCTGCTCGTCATCGACTGGGAGGCGCCCGACCCGCCCGGGTACGGAGGCCTGCGCCTCCTCTTCGACGGCGGGCTGCTGCCCCGGGCGGACGCGGAACGGCTGCTGCTCCCCGGCTCCGAGCTGCGCGGCTGGCGGTTCGTCACCGAGGCGGAGGCGGTCACCCTGCTGCCGCCCACCCGCTACGAACGGCTGCGCTGGGCGCTCCGGGCCCGCGAACGCTCAGCCGTGCTCAACCTGGAGGCCGGCGTCCCCGTCGGCTGAGGCCCGCAGGACCGCGGCGGCGTCCTCGGTGAGGGGGCCGCCGTGGCCGAAGCAGACCGTGGCCGGCTCCAGCGCGGCCAGCCGCCGGAACGAGGCCACGGCCTGCTCCCGGTCGATGTTGAAGACGCCCAGCATCACCTGCCCCACCCCGGCCACGCAGTCGCCCGTGAACAGCACGCCGTGCCCGGGCAGATGCACCCCGATGGAGCCGGGCGTGTGACCGGGGGAGTGGACCACCCGCGCCCCGCCCCCGAACGGCAGCACCACCCCGTCGGACAGCTCGGTGTCGACCCGGGTCGCAGGCGCCGGGGGAACCGTCAGCGCGTGCTCGTACAGCGGGCGTTCCCAGTCCAGGAGCACCGGTTCCCCGACCTCCTCCTCGCCCCGGATCACCGGCGCGTCCAGCCGGTGCGCCAGAATCTCGGCACCGTGGCGGTCGGCCAGCTCCTGGGCGGCGCCGTAGTGGTCCCGGTGGCCGTGGGTGATGACGATCCGGGCGATGCCGGCGGGGTCGTGGCCGAGGCCGCGCACCGCCTCCTCGATGGCGGACGCCGCGTTCACGTCGCCCGCGTCGATCAGGGTCAGCTCCGTCCCGTCGCGCCAGAGGTACGCCTGGCCGATCGGGAAGCGGAACATGTGCAACTGCGGAAGCACTTCTACGAGATCCATGCGGCGAACGTAAGCGGCGGCGGACGGCCACCGCATGGATCTACGCTCTCGGCGAGCTTCGCTCAACGCGTATCCCGCCCCGGCGGGGACTCAGACCGCCTTCGAGGCCGCGTAGTTGCGCAGGAACAGGGCCTCGGCCACGGACAGCCGCTCCAGCTCGTCGGGCGACACGCTCTCGTTCACCGCGTGGATCTGCGCCTCCGGCTCGCTGAGCCCGATCAGCAGGATCTCCGCCTCCGGGTACAGCCCGGCCAGTGTGTTGCACAGCGGGATCGAGCCGCCCATGCCGGAGGACTGCATCTCCTGGCCCGGGTACGCGACCCGCATGGCGTCGGCCATCGCGGTGTACGCCGGGCTCCCGGTGTCCGCGCGGAACGGCTGGCCCTGGCCGACCTGTTCGACCGAGACCTTCGCACCCCACGGGGCGTGCGCGAGAAGGTGCGCGGTCAGGAGCTTCGTGGCCTGCTGCGCGTCCTGGCCCGGCGGCACCCGCAGGCTGATCTGCGCGCGGGCGCTCGCCTGCACGGAGGGCGTCGCGCCGACCACGGCCGGGCAGTCGATGCCGATCACGGTGACGGCGGGCCGGGCCCAGATCCGGTCCGAGACCGTGCCGGTGCCGATGAGCCCGACCCCGTCGAGGACCTTGGCGTCCTTGCGGAACTCCTCCTCCGGGTACTGCAGCCCGTCCCACCGCCCGTCCGCGGTCAGGCCGTCGACCGTGGTCGAGCCGTCCTCGGCGCGCAGCGAGGCGAGCAGCTGGATCATCGCGGCGAGCGCGTCGGGCGCGGCACCGCCGAACTGGCCGGAGTGGAGGTTGCCCTCCAGGGTGTCGAGCTGGACCCGCAGCATCGTCATGCCGCGCAGCGTCGAGGTGACGGTCGGCAGCCCCACCCGGAAGTTGCCGGTGTCACCGATCACGATGGTGTCGGCGGCCAGCAGCTCGGGGTGCGCCTCGGCGTACCGCTCCAGACCGCCGGTGCCCTGCTCCTCCGAACCCTCCACGATCACCTTGACCGAGACGGGGACCCCGCCGTCGGCCTCCAGGGCGCGCAGCGCGAGGAGATGCATGATGAAGCCGCCCTTGCAGTCGGCCGTGCCCCGGCCGAACCAGCGCCCGTCACGCTCCGTCAGCTCGAACGGCGGGGAGATCCAGGCGGCCTCGTCCAGCGGCGGCTGCACGTCGTAGTGCGCGTAGAGCAGCACGGTGGGAGCGCCCGCCGGGCCGGGCAGGAAGCCGTAGACGGACTGGCTGCCGTCCGGGGTGTCGAGCAGGGCCACGTCCTGGAAGCCCTCGGTGCGCAGGGCGGCGGCGACCCACTCGGCGGCGCCCTCGCACTCGCTCCTCGGATAGACCGCGGGGTCCGCCACCGACTGGAAGGCCACCAGCTCGGTCAGCTCCGCCTTGGCGCGGGGCATCAGTGAGGCGACGGTCTCGGGAATCGGACGGCCGGTCATGGGGCACGCTCCTGGTGGGTGCGACGTTATGTGTACGTTTCCGGTCACTCGCCCGCCTGGAGTGCGGCGTCGCGGGTGCGTCGGAGACTCGGCCGATCCTCCCACAGCGTTTCTCGGCCAGAACGCGCCGTAGGATGCCGTGAGCAGCTTGGGCCACTGGTCGGATCGGGAGCAGAAGCACATCGTGAGCAGCGAGAACGCAGACGCCGGACATGAGCACGAAGAGTCGTCCGTGTGGGACGTCGTCGTAGTCGGCGCCGGACCGGCGGGAGCCTCCGCGGCATACGCGGCGGCCGTCGCCGGCCGTAAGGTACTGCTCCTGGAGAAGGCGGAACTGCCCCGCTACAAGACGTGCGGCGGCGGCATCATCGGATACTCGCGCGACGCGTTGCCGCCCGGGTTCGAACTGCCCCTGCGGGACCGGATCCACGCGGTCACCTTCTCGCTCAACGGCAGGCTTGCGCGCACCCGCCGCTCCAGGCGGATGCTCTTCGGCCTCATCAACCGCCCCGAGTTCGACGCGGGGCTCGTCGAGCAGGCGCAGAAGGCCGGTGCCGAACTGCGCACCGGCGCGACCGTCTCGCGGGTGGAGCAGCACGGCGCCGCGGTGCCCGACCGGCGCACGGTCGCGGTCGTGCTGTCCGGCGGCGAGACCGTCCTGGCCCGCGCGGTGGTCGGAGCCGACGGCAGCGCCGGGCGGATAGGAGCGCACGTCGGGGTGAAGCTCGACCAGGTCGACCTCGGCCTGGAGTCGGAGATCCCGGTGCCGCCGACCGTCGCGGAGGACTGGGCGGGCCGGGTCCTCATCGACTGGGGTCCGATGCCCGGCAGTTACGGCTGGGTCTTCCCCAAGGGCGACACCCTGACGGTCGGCGTGATCTCCGCGCGCGGCGACGGCGCCGGCACCAAGCGGTATCTGGAGGACTTCGTCGCACGGCTCGGCCTCGCCGGATTCGAGCCCAGGATCTCCTCGGGCCACCTCACGCGCTGCCGCAGCGAGGACTCGCCGCTCTCGCGCGGCCGGGTGCTGGTGTGCGGTGACGCGGCCGGGCTGCTGGAGCCGTGGACCCGCGAGGGCATTTCCTTCGCGCTGCGCTCGGGACGGCTCGCCGGTGAGTGGGCGGTACGCGTCGCCGAGGCGCACGACGCGGTGGACGCCCGCCGCCAGGCGCTCAACTACGCCTTCGCCATCAAGGCCGGCCTCGGCGTCGAGATGAGCGTGGGCCGGCGCATGCTGAAGCTGTTCGAGCGGCGCCCGGGCCTGCTGCACGCCGTTCTCACGGGCTTCCGCCCGGCATGGAACGCGTTCGCGGGTGTCACGCGCGGCACGACCTCGCTGGCCGAGCTGGTCCGTTCGCACCCGCTGGCCCAGCGGGCGCTCTCGGCGATGGACCGCTAGAACGCGGGATTGCGGGGGCTGACGCGCCGTCCGGTGCGTCAGCCCGCATCGGCGATCCGGAAGACGGGGTGGTCCGGGCAGGCCGCCAGGATCTCGGCGTCCGTGGACTTCGCCGTGACGCCCTGGAAGTACTGGTTGACCTCCCAGCCCCACCGCTCCAGGTACGTGCGGAGGACGGCCGCCTTGTGCGCGTCCTCCGTGATCTCCACGGCCGAGAAGACCTGCGTCCGGCGGCCGCGGCGCAGCTCTCCGCCACCCGCCGCCCGCATGTTGCGCACCCACTGCGAGTGGCCGCGGGCGGAGACCAGGTAGCGCACACCCTCATGGAGGTGCGGGTTGACCGGGACGCGCTGCATCCGGCCGCTCTTGCGGCCCCGCACCGACAGTTCCTGCGACCCGAGCAGGCTGATCCCGTGTCGCGCGAGCCATCCGACGAGGCGGTTGAAGCGGATGTTGAGCGGGCTGGCCTGCAGGTAGTACGGCTGCGTCGGCGACGGAGACATGATGTGTGACCCCCACGGTGGAAAGGCATTTCCGAGAGCGGTGCTCTCGCTTGAGATCAGTGTGCAGGGAAGCGCCGCTCAATAGCAAGAGCACTGCTCTCGTTATTGGTCGCTGCTCTGTGCGCGTGGCAGACTGAGGCCCATGAGCGCTATCCGGGGAGCCAGGGAACGGGCCCGTATCGAGGTCACCGCCGCCATCAAGGACGAGGCGAGGAAACAGCTCGCCGCCGAGGGCGCGGCAAAGCTGTCGCTGCGCGCCGTAGCGCGCGAACTGGGCATGGTCTCCTCGGCCCTCTACCGCTACTTCCCCAGCCGGGACGACCTGCTGACCGCTCTCATCGTCGACGCGTACGACGCGGTCGGCGAGGCCGCCGAGCGCGCCCACCGCGCCGCCGGGGAGTCCGGCGCCCCCGCCACCGGTCTCACCCGCTGGGTCGCCGTCGGCTGCGCCGTACGCGCCTGGGCGCTTGCCCACCCCCACGAGTACGCGCTCATCTACGGCTCGCCCGTGCCCGGCTACTCGGCTCCGCAGGACACCGTCGGCCCCGCGGCACGCGTCGGCATGGTGCTCATCGCCATCGTGGAGGAGGCCCGCCGCGACGAGGGCCTGGCGCTTCCGCCGCTCCCGGACGAGCTGCGCCCGGAAGCCGAACGGCTCGCCGCGGACGTGGCCCCGGGGCTGGCCCCGGCGGTGGCCGCCCCGCTCGTCGCCGCCTGGGCGCAGCTCTTCGGGCTGATCTCCTTCGAGGTGTTCGGCCAGTTCAACCAGGTGGTGGAGGCCCGCGAGGTCTTCTTCCGCCAAGCGGTCACGGAACTGGCCCGCACGGTGGGCCTCCTGGGCCGGCGCGGCTGAGCCGGTCCGGTGTCAGGACCAGGTGATCGAGGAGTTCTCGCGCCAGATCCGCGCCGGCTCCTCGTCGCCCGTCACCGTCAGGGCGGACAGCGGGAGCCGGTTCCACAGGGCGAGGTAGAGCGTCCCGGCCGGCGCGCTCAGCTCGCAGTCCGCGGAGGACGCCCCGGCCGGCGCCTCCTCGCGCACCGCCGTCGGCGGCTCGGCGGACAGCCGTACGGTCCACGCCGTGTCCGTGTCCGTCGCCCGGACCCGCAGCGTGCACGGGGTTCCGGTGCGCACCCGGCTCTTCGGGCGGGCGTGCATCCCCCGCAGCAGTTCGTCGATGCCGTCCAGCGCGAGGGCGGGCGCGACGGGGGAGAGGCCGCCGCCGCGCGCGGACTCGGCGTCCACCCGGTGGATCGTCGTCTCATGGGCCTGGCGGCGAGCCCAGAAGGCGAGCGGTGAGGGCGCGGGGAGGAACGACCAGCACTCCACGTCCTGCGGCGCGTTCTCCAGCGCCTCCACCAGGAGCCGGTGTCCTTCGCGGAAGCGGGCCAGCAGATCCGCTCCGTCCAGCTCCGGTTCGCCGCCGTCGGGGACGTACGAGGTGTGCCCCTCGCGTACGAAGGCGGCGGCCCAGGCGTGCACCATCGCGGTGTGCCTGAGCAGATCGCGTACCCGCCAGTCGGGACAGGTCGGCACCGGGGCCCCGGTGCCCGCCTCGTCGGCCGCGTCCGCCAGCAGGCGTCCCTCGGCGGCCAGGGCCGCTATGTGCTCCGTGATCTCCATGGCCGGATTGTGCCACTCGGGCGGGCCCCGGAGCGCAGGCCGGTCAGGCGCCCTGGGGGCGGACCGCACGGTTCCGGCGGGCGCCGCCGCGCACCAGCCGTACGAACCAGCCCAGCGCCAGCGACTGCACCAGCACGGACACCGTCAGCGCCAGGTACATGAACCAGGCGGGGCCGAAGGACTCCGCCCCGACCGCCGAACCGCCGAGCAGGAACACGAAGACGGTCGGCGCCGCGAGCAGGAACAGCCAGACCCCGGCGAACGAGGCGTCCTCGTGGGCGGTGAACAGGGTGTCCAAGGCGACCAGGACGGCTGCCGCGACCACCGCCCCCAGGTAGAGCAGGGACGCGGCGTTCCCGAAGGTGAGCCGGACGAGCGCGCGGATCGTCCGCCCGCTGAGGGTGGGCCTGTTCATGGTGTGCTCCCCGTGGATGGCTGTTCCTCCATCGTGTGCGCGGGGAATCGTTCCTGCCTGAGTACCGCTACTCATCCGGTCAGGTGTGCGCCGCCTTGCGGGCGCCGTAACCCAGGGCCGCCGCCGCACCGGCCAGCACCGCCACCGTGGTCAGGGCCACCGGCAGCGAGAACCAGTCGGCCAGGAACCCGATCGCGGGCGGCCCGAGCAGCATGCCGCCGTACCCGAGCGTCGAGGCCGCCGCGACCCCGCCGGGTCCGGCCAGCTCACCGGCCCGTCCGACCGCCACCGGGAAGATGTTGGCGAGGCCGATCCCGGTGACCGCGAAGCCGAGCAGGGCCAGCCAGGCCGTCGGGGCGAGCGCGCCCAGGAGCATTCCGGCGGCGGCCGTGGCGCCGCCCGCCACCAGCGTGCGGGTCTGCCCGAGCCGTTCGAGGAGGGCGGTACCGCTGAGCCGGCCCGCCGTCATGGCCAGCGCGAACAGCGAGTATCCGGCGGCGGCCACCCCGGGGCGGGCGCTCAGGTCCTGTTCCAGGTGAAGGGCGCCCCAGTCGGCCAGCGCGCCCTCGCCGTACGCGGTGCAGAGCGCGATCAGGCCGAACAGCAGCACCACCCGGCGCGCCCGCCCGGACAGCCGCTGCCCGGACCGCCCGGCGGGCGTCGCGTCCACCTGCTCCGGCGCCACGGGCGCCGGGTGCCGCAGGAGGACCGGGCCCGCGAGCGCGGTGACGACCAGTCCGATTCCGGTCAGGAGGGAGAGGTGGACGGAGGGTGAGAGGCCGCCCGCGACGAGCCCGCCGAGCCCCGCGCCGAGCATCCCGCCGAGGCTGAACGCGGCGTGGAAGCTGGGCATCACGGGGCGGCGCAGGGCGGCGACCAGGTCCACCGCGGCGCTGTTCATCGCCACGTTCGCCCCGCCGTACGCGGCACCGAAGAGCAGGAGCACGAGCCCCAGCGACAGGGCCGAGTGCGTCCGGGCGGGCAGCGCGATGCTGAGGGAGAGGAGTACCGCGCAGGCCACGGTCACCGCGTGGCTGCCGAACCGGCGGCAGAGCCGGCCGGTGAGCGTCATGGTGACCACGGCACCGGCGGAAACGCCGAGGAGTGCGAGGCCGAGGGTGGCGGCCGAGGCGCCGGTCTGGTGCTTGATGGCCGGGATGCGGACCACCCAGCCGGCGAAGAGGAACCCGTCGAGGGCGAAGAACACGGTCAGCGCGGTACGGAGACGGGCCGACGAGAGCGGGGCGGTGTTGCCGCCAAGTCCCCCCGGGAGTGCCGTCCGCAGTTTGTTTAGTTGCGGCACAAACTCAGCATAGGGGCGGCCGGGCGGCCGGTGCAAGACCGCTGCCCCGGCCGGCCCGAAGCGCTGGGCCCGGAGTGCGCGGGGGCCCGTCACCCGGGGCAAGTCGGCCACCACGGAGTCGGGGCAACCTCCGGATCATGGGAGACTCGCCCCCATGAACGGCAAGGCGACCACCACCCGGACGAAGTTGGAGAGGGGCCGCAGCGCGCTCGGACCCGCCCTGGAACTGGTCCACACCGGACGCGCGCCCACGCGGGCCGTCCTCACCTCCGAGCTGGGGGTCACCCGCGCCACGGCGGGCGCGGTCGCCGCCGAGCTGGAGGCCCTCGGCCTCATCCGGGTCGACTCCAGCCCCGGTTCGGCGGCGGGGTCGCAGGGCCGGCCCTCGCACCGGCTCGCCGTACGGGAGTCCGGTCCGGTGGCCGTCGCCGCCCAAGTGCACGCGGACGGCTTCCGCGCCGCGCTCGTCGGCCTCGGCGGCCGGCTCGTCGCCACCGCCCCCGGCTGCGTCACCATCACCGCTGACCCCGCCCAGGTCATCGGCGAGGTCGTGGACCACTGCGCACGGCTGCTCCGGGACAGCGGACTGCGGTGCGTCGGGGCCGGGCTCGCCGTGCCGTCGGCGGTCGCCGAGCCGGAGGGCACCGCCCTCAACCCGCTCCACATCGCCTGGCCCGCCGGCGCCCCGGTCCGCGAGATCTTCGCCACCTGCGTACGCGAAGCGGGCATCGAGGGGCCGGCGTTCACCGGCAACGACGTCAACCTCGCCGCGCTCGCCGAACACCGGCACGGCGCCGGGCGCGAGGCCCAGCACCTGCTGTGCGTCGCCACCGGGCACCGGGGCGTGGGCGGGGCGCTCGTTCTCGACGGCCGCCTGCACACCGGGAGTTCGGGGCTCGCCCTGGAGGTCGGCCACCTCACCGTCAATCCCGAGGGACGCCCCTGCCATTGCGGGGGGCGCGGCTGCCTGGACGTCGAGACGGACCCGCTCGCCTTCCTCACCGCCGCCGGGCGCACCCCGGGCCCCGAGGAGTCGCTGCTCAAGCAGTCCGGGGACCTGCTGCGCAACGAGTACGGGGACCCGGCCGTGCGCACCGCCGCCGAGGAGCTGATCGACCGGCTCGGACTGGGGCTCGCCGGTCTCGTCAACATCCTCAACCCGGACCGGATCATCCTCGGCGGGCTGCACCGCGCCCTGCTCGACGCCGACCCCGAGAGGCTGCGGGCGGTCGTGGCCGACCGCAGCCTCTGGGGCCGCAGCGGGAGCGTGCCGATCCTGCCCTGCACCCTCGATCACAACAGCCTGGTCGGTGCGGCGGAACTGGCCTGGCAGCCGGTCCTGGACGACCCGCTGGTGGCGCTGGCCTGAAGCGGTTGCCGGGGATCTCCGGGACCGTCGTGTCACCGCCCGGCAGCAACTGCCCGGTGGGCCCCGCCCCGGCCGGCTCCGTCAGGTCCTCCGGCAGCCGCCAGTCCGTCGCGCGGTCGGCCCGCGACGGTCCGCCGAAGCCAGGCAGGCGCCCGCCCTCGCCGCTCCCCGCTGCACCGCCCCGTCCGGGGAGCGGCCGAGATGGTCGGGGATCACCCGGTGCGGCGGGACGCCCGGCTCCCCTACCACTGGCGTCCCCTCCTGATCCGGTCCTGCTCGGGGTGGCTGAGGTGGAGCACCTGGAAGCGCTCGCCGGGCGCGGCCGGGGCGTCGTGGTCCCAGAGCGTGAAGTGCAGGAGCTCCCAGTGGTGCGGATCGGCCGCCGACGCGGAGGCCACGGCGCCCGGCGATTTCGCGAGCCGGCGGCTTTCCTCCACGGCCGCTTCCACCGCGTCCGCCGGGGAGGCCGACGCCGGTACGGGCGAGCGGTGCAGGGTCGCCGAGCGGGCGAGTGCGGACGACGCGGGCCCCTCCTCGTACGAGAGCCCGGCCCAGTGCCGTACCGCGGGGCGTCCGAAGTCCTGGACCACGCCCTGGAACCCGGAGCCCCAGAGGAAGGCGTTCATGCCCTCGGGCCGGGTCCAGAGGTAGAACGGCGCGTACTGGTTGACCGGGGAGTCCCCGCCCCGCACCCGCATCAGATACGCCTTGAGCCCAAGGCCCGGGAAGTCGTCCAGGAGGTGCCCCCTGGTCGCCACCCGGTGGCGGATGACGCCCATGTCGTAATCGGCGGGAAGGGTGATCCTGTACTGCATGGCATGCATGGGGCTCCTCAGGGCGCCGGGTGGTCGGGCGACGACGGTGTCGGTGTGCCAGTGGACGGTGGAGCCGTCCTCGGCGGCCTCGACGGCGGCGAGACGGGTCGTGAACGTACGCGGGGACGCGCCGCGCCAGTGCCACTCGTCCGGCTCGGTCGACCCGGTGTCGCCGGCCCGGACGCGGTGTCGGGACGGTTCCCGGTGAAGCGCATGTGCGGCTGCTCCCGAAGCGGTCGGTGGTCAGGCGGGCGGGGCGAGCAGGCTGAGCAGCCCCCGTACGCCCGCGTCGAAGGCGTCCGTCGAACCCGAGGCGCGGGCCAGCACATAGCCGCCCTGCACTGTCGCGACGATCGAGGCGGCGATGTCCTCGGGCACCACGCCGGAGGCGAACTCACCCCGGTCGACGCCCTCGCGGACGATGCCGGCGAGCCTGCCGCGCAACCAGGCGATGGTCTCGTCCACCGGCTCCCGCAGCTCGTCGCTCGCGATGATGTCCGGGTCCATGGTCAGCCGCCCCACCGGGCAGCCGCGCAGCACGTCGCGTTCCCGCAGCAGATAGGCCGAGATCCGCCCGTACGCCGATCCGGGCGCGTCGAGCGCGAGCTCCGCGGCTTCCCGCAGCTCGTCGGCCGTTCGGCGGATGGCGGTGAGGGCCAGGTCCGGCTTGCCGGTGAAGTGGTGGTACATGCTGCCCTGGCCCACCCCGGCGTGCCGCTGGATGGCCTTGGGGCTCATGCCCACGTAGCCGCGCTCCCACAGGAGCTCACGGGTGGCTTCGATCAGACGGTCCGGAGCGCTCATGCCGACACTGTACATACTAGTAGGTACAGAAAGGGGGCGGCTGTCGCGCACACGTGAGCGGGGCACCCGGATCGGGTGCCCCGCTCACGTCGTGTCAGCCCACCACGGCCGACCGCGAAGCCGACGGCGGCGAGCCGTCCAGATGCTTGAGGACGCTCAGGTCGAACGGCCCGTCGGTGGTCGCCCCGTACACCACATGGGACGGCGGGGCGAGCGGGGCCGGGGCGGGAAGCGTGAACCACACGATCTTCCCCGCGCCGCCCCGGGGGCGCACCCCCCAGCTCTCGCTGACCGCGGCGATCAGCGCGAGCCCGCGCCCCGACGTACTGGAGTCGTCGGCCTCGCGCACGGTCGGCAGCCGTGGGTCGTGGTCGTGGACGGACACCGTGAGCCGTTCGAGCAGCAACTCGATCTCGACGGTGCATGACTTGTCCGGCTGCGCGTGCCGGTGGACGTTGGTGAGGAGCTCGGTGACGCCCAGCGCCGTCTGGTCGATCAGAGAATCGAGATGCCAGTAGCGCAGTTGCGCCGAGATGATTCTGCGGACCTGACCGATCCGCGACGGCAGGGCCTGGAGCTCCACCGTGCAGTGCCTGCTTGGCTCGCTGATCACGGCTGCGACTCCCCGAAATAGGTCCGGAAGAAGACGGAGGAACGGATCCAGCACATGGCTCGCTGCTGAGTCCGGGCCGGCGGCCTGGATCACAGTGTCACCGCCGGTACACCATGAGTGACGTGACTCCAATGTCGCTCAGGGCATACGGCTCCGCAACTCGCGGTGTCCCGCGCCCCACCGGACTCAGGAGCGGCGGCCTCCCGCGCTGTACAGCGCCTCCAGGAACCGGTGCGAGGGCGCCGCGTCACCGGGTTTGCCGTCCGGCCGCCGCATCGTCAGCCGGTACCGCCTTCCGTTGACCCGCGCCACCGCGGCGTCCGCTCCCGAGAACCACGGTCTGCCCGCGCTCACCGTGCCCACCGGAGCGCTGTCGATCTCCCGCCCGTAACTCGTCAGGAGGGCCACCCGGCCGTCCCTCACGGTCACCTGCCCCGCCCTGGTGACCGAGCGTGCCCACCGGTCGATGCGTACACCGGTCGCACTGAACTCCGTCACAGCCGTCGCCCTGAACTCCGTTTCCGACATGGCCCCTTCGCCCCCTTCGACGTACCTCTGAGACGAAGTGTGCCCATCCCGGAGCGTGCACACCAGAGCGGGACGGTACGTAAACGGCGCATTCGGGCCGTGCGGGGGCGCAGGGGGACCGACCGCGACACCAAGGCACTGCTATGGACCATCAAAGTCAACGTTTGTGCAGGTGGGGGGCATATCGTGGGCCCCGCCGAGACCGGTCGTACGAGGAGAAGCGCGCAGATGGACACCACTGAGCACGGGCACGGCGGGGCAGCCGCGCCGACCGTCGACATCGACCGTTCCGATCCGGCCTACCGCGCCTGGCTCAAGGAGGCGGTCCGCAAGGTCCAGGCCGACGCCAACCGCTCCGCCGACACCCATCTGCTGCTCTTCCCCCTCCCGGAGAGCTGGGGCATCGACCTCTACCTCAAGGACGAGTCGACCCACCCGACCGGGAGCCTCAAGCACCGGCTGGCGCGTTCGCTCTTCCTCTACGGGCTCTGCAACGGCTGGATCAGGCCGGGCAAACCGGTCATCGAGGCGTCGAGCGGTTCGACCGCCGTCTCGGAGGCGTACTTCGCCAAACTGATCGGCGTTCCGTTCATCGCCGTCATGCCCCGCACCACCAGCCCGGAGAAGTGCCGGCTCATCGAATTCCATGGCGGGCGCTGCCACTTCGTGGACGACTCCCGCCGGATGTACGAGGAATCGGCACGGCTCGCCGCCGAGACCGGTGGTCACTACATGGACCAGTTCACCTACGCCGAGCGGGCCACCGACTGGCGGGGCAACAACAACATCGCGGAGTCCATCTACCAGCAGCTGAGGCTCGAACGCTATCCCGAGCCCGCCTGGATCGTCGCCACCGCCGGCACCGGCGGCACCTCGGCGACCATCGCGCGCTACGTGCACTACATGCAGCACGACACCCGGATCTGCGTGCCCGACCCGGAGAACTCCTGTTTCTTCGACGGCTGGACCCACCACGACCCGCACGCCACCAGCGACTGCGGCTCCCGCATCGAGGGCATCGGCCGGCCCCGCATGGAGCCCAGCTTCGTCCCGGGCGCGATCGACCGGATGATGAAGGTCCCGGACGCGGCGAGCGTTGCCGCCGTGCGCGCCCTGGAACGCGCCATCGGGCGCAAGGCCGGCGGCTCCACCGGCACCGGCCTGTGGAGCGCCTTCAAACTGATCGCGGAGATGGTCGCCCGGGGCGAGCGGGGCAGCGTCGTCACCCTGATCTGCGACCCCGGCGACCGCTACCTCGACAAGTACTACTCCGACTCCTGGCTGGCCGCGCAGGGCCTCGACATCGCCCCGTACACCCGGACCATCGACCGGTTCCTGGCGACCGGCGGCTGGCCGGAGGCGTGAACCCTCAGCCGGGCCGGCCCGCCGGGCGGTCCAGCATGGCGTCGAGCACCCGCCCGAACACCCGCTTCCCGGCACCGGCCAGCACCGGGTCGGCCCAGTGCGGCAGCAGCCGTACGCTCAGCTCCTCCACCCACACCACATGGGAGCCGGCCCGGTTCGGATACACGTCGATGGACGCGCGGCCCCGTACCACCCGGCCGCGCTTCTCCAGCCGGCACATCCCCGCCCGGCTCCCGGCCGGTGGCGACCAGCGGACCACTTCCATCGGATCGTCGAACGCCAGCGGGCCCACCCCGGTGCGCGCCACGAACACCGTCCCGACCCGGCTCGGCAGCCCCGTCGGCACCGTGATCGTGGTCAGCGGCACCTGCGCGGCATGCCGCTCCCAGTCCGTCACCCGGCGCCAGGACTCGGCTGCGGGCAAGGAGGTGAAACGTTCGATCCGGAACACGGCCACACCGAGATCCTAGGGCGTGGAGCCTTCGCCGCGAGCGGAGCGGAATGCCTCAGCCCTCGGCGGGCCCCTCGTCACCCGCCACCAGCAGCCCCGGCAGACGCTCCTCGATCTCCGCCCGTGCCCCGGCGGGGAGCCCCGCGTCCGTGACGAGCGTGCTCACCTCGTCCAGCGAGGCGAACGAGCTGAGGCCCACCGTGCCCCACTTGGTGTGGTCGGCGACCACCACCACCCGGCGGGCCGACCGCACGAACCGGCGGTTCGTCTCCGCCTCCGCGAGATTCGGCGTGGACAGCCCCGCCTCCACCGAGATCCCGTGGACCCCGAGGAACAGCACATCGAAGTGGAGCGCCGCGATCGCCCGGTCCGCGACCGGGCCGACCAGCGAATCGGACGGCGTACGCACTCCGCCGGTGAGGACGACCGTCGCCGCACCCGGCCGGCCGCCCGGAGCGGCGCCGGGCCGCTGCGCCGCGTGGAACACGTCCGCGACCCGCACCGAATTCGTCACGACCGTCAGGTCCGGCACCTCCAGCAGGTGCTGGGCCAGCGCGTACGTCGTGGTGCCCCCGGACAGGGCGATCGCACTGCCGGGCACGGCCATCGCGGCGGCGGCCCGGGCGATGTCCTCCTTGGCGCTGAGCTCCAGCGTCGACTTCGCCTCAAAACCGGGCTCGTGCGTGCTCGCCTCGACCACCGGGACGGCACCGCCGTGCACCTTCTCGATCACACCCTGCCGGGCCAGCGCGTCCAGATCCCGGCGGACGGTCATGTCCGAGACGTTCAGCTTCCGGGTCAGCTCGTTGACCCGGACTCCGCCGCGCCGGCGCACCTCGTCAAGGATCAGCGCGCGCCGCTGCTCCGCGAGCAGATTCTGATTCTCGCTCAACGCCGGGCCTCGCCCTTCCGTCTGGCCGTACAGGAGTCCGTATCGACGGACTCATCCTGCCACGCGCGGTGTCGCCGGCCCCCGCCCGGGGGACATTCGTCAGTAACGGTGACCGGCCATCAGCCGCCTTTCCCCCTGCGAGAGCGAGACGCACGTGCCCCCTCCCACCCCTGCCCCGCGCAGTCCCGGTCCCGCGCTGGAATTACTGGTCCACGGCGTGGGCGGGACCACCCCCCAGGAGATGCTGGCCGACCCGCGCACGGTCCGGGTCACCGGCGACACCACCGCGGCCATCTACCGGCGCTCCGCCGACATCGACGCCGAACAGCACCCCGAGAGGTACCGCGAGAAGCCCATCGCCGAGGCGTACTGCTGGTCCAACCTCACCTCCGGCAACGGCTCCCGCGCGCTGTGGCTGCTGCTGCTCCCGTTCATGGTGATCAACCTCGCCCACTGGATGCGCCCCACCGCCCGGCGCCGCCCCCGCGCGGTCCGGCTGTACGGCGTCCTCGTGCGGCTCATCGCGCTCAGCCTCACCGTGCTCCTGACGGCCGCCGCCTGCGAGGTCGCCCTCGACCTCACCGCCTGGCAGTGCGCGGGCGTCGCCGCCTGCTCCGACAAGCGCTCCTGGCTCGGCTTCCTCTCCGCCGAGCAGGGCGGCTGGTGGTCCCAGCCCGGCCGCCGCCTCGCACTGGCCGCGCTGGTGCCGACCGCGCTGGTCGGGCTGCTCTGGTTCCTGTCCAACCGCACCTGGAGCGCCTACGAGTCCCAGCGCCCGCTGACCGAGGCGGACCCGGAGGACATGGGGGACGACGGTCCCGCGCCCACCGCCCACCCGGTCCGCCCCGCGCTCGGGCGGCCCGGATTCTGGTACGGGCGCCGCCTCGTCGCCCGGCTGCGCGCCGCGCACACCGCGGCCGGCTTCCTCACCGTCACCGCGGCCGTCACGGAGGCGGGCGCCCGCCACGACCGCGCCGTCCCCGGACCGGTCGCCCCGCTCCTCGGCCGGCTCATCGAAGGGGCCCTCGCCGTCGGGCTCCTCGTCGTGCTCTGGGTGGTCTGCCGCCGCGGCCGCAGCGAACGGCGCCTCGACAACCGGCTCGACCGGGCGGTCATCACCTGGCTGCCCGGCGCCGCGCTGGCCCTCCTCGTCCTCGCCGCCGTCCACGCCGCCTGGCCGCGCCCCGGCTGGACCTCGTCCGGGAGGCTTCCCGGCGACACCACGCTGTTCCGGGCGGTCAGCGTCGCCGAGGGCATCCTGGTGGTCCTCCTCGCGGCGATCTCCCTCTACCTGTACCGGTGCTGCCCGGAGCCGCGCACCGTCCTGCGCGGCCTCGGCGGACCGGCCGTCGCGATGCTCGCCTGTGCGCTCGGCGGCGTGATGACCGGCGGCGTCGCCCAGCGCGTCGCCGACTGGCTCGACGGACCCGGCAGCCCGGGCATGGGGCGCAGCGCGTTGATAGCGGGTCCACCGGTGCTGCTCAGCTGGCAGGCGTCGGTCATCCCCGCCCTCCTCCTGCTCCTCCTGGTGCCGGGTGCGGTCCTCGGCGTACGGACCTGGCTGGCTGCCCGCAGGCTGGAGGCCGTGGTCGACGCGGAGTACGGGGAGCCGTTCCCGGACCCGGCCCGGACCCAGCGGATCGCCCGTATCCGGGCCACGGCCGCGCTCACCGACTCGGCGCCCGGCATGGTGGGGATCGTCTCCGGAGCCACCCTGTTCCTGGGCGCGGGGGCGGTGGCCGGGTCGTGGGCCACCGGCGAGGTCCCCGGGCTCGCGCTGGACGGCAGCGGCCCGTTCGTCGAATCAGTGGCCGAGGCGGCCCAGTCGACCGGCTCCTGGCTGATCGGCTTCGGCTTCCTCGTCTTCGTCGCCTGCGGGAGACGGGCCTACCGGGACGCGTCCGCCCGGCGCACGATCGGCATCCTCTGGGACGTCGGTACGTTCTGGCCGCGCGCCGCCCACCCCTTCGCCCCGCCCTGCTACGCGGAGCGCGCCGTGCCCGACCTGGCCTCCCGCATGTCCGGCTGGACCGGCCGCACCCGGGGCCGGCTCGTCATCTCCGGCCACTCCCAGGGCAGCGTGCTCGCGGCCTCCGCGGTCTGGCAGCTGCCCGCCCGCACCCGCTCCCGGGTCGCCCTGCTCACGTACGGATCGCCGATCGAACGGCTCTACGCCCGCTGGTTCCCGGCGTACTTCGGAGCCGGGCAGCTCCACGGGCTGCACCGCTCCGTGCACTGCTGGCGCAATCTGTGGCGGGCCACCGATCCCATCGGCGGCGAGATCCGGCTCGGCGAGGACTCCGGTCCCGAGGTGGACCGGGGCCCGCTCAAGGACCCGCTGGTCTACGGACGGACGCCCGAGCACCCGCTGCCCGAGCCGGTGCTCGGCCACTCCGACTACCAGGCCGACCCCGTCTTCGCCGAAGAGCGCGCCGCCCTCCTGGAACGGCTCGCCCCCGTGCTGCCCCAGCAGGCGGAACCCGTCGGCGAGGACGTCAGGGCAGTTCCGGGAGGTCCTCCGGATACAGCAGAGTGAGGTCGTCCGTGCTCGGCTCCGCGAGCTGGGCGACCCGGCCGGCGTGCCGCTCGACCATCGACTCGAAGGTCTGGCGAGCGGTGCGCCCGTTGCCGAAGGCCGGCCCCTTGGGCAATTCCGCGAAGTACTTCAGCAGCGCCTCACCGGTGCCCGACGCCAGGTGGTACTCGTGCTCCTGGGACTGCTGCTCGACGATCCGCAGCAGCTCGGAAGGCTCGTAGTCGCTGAACGTGATGGTCCGCGAGAAGCGGGACGCGACCCCGGGGTTGACCGTCAGGAACCGCTCCATCTCCTGGGTGTACCCGGCGACGATGACCACCACCGCGTCCCGGTGGTCCTCCATCAGCTTCACCAGCGTGTCGATCGCCTCCCGGCCGAAGTCCCGGCCGGAGTCCTCGGGCGACAGCGCGTACGCCTCGTCCACGAACAGCACCCCGCCGCGCGCCCGGTCGAACGCCTCCTGCGTGCGGATCGCCGTGGAGCCGATGTGCTCACCGACCAGGTCGACCCGGGACACCTCGACCAGATGGCCCCGCTCCAGCACCCCGAGCGCGGCCAGGATCTCGCCGTACAGCCGGGCCACCGTCGTCTTGCCGGTGCCCGGGGAGCCGGTGAAGACCAGATGGCGGCGGACCGACGCGGCCTTGAGACCCGCCTCCCGGCGCCTGCGCCCCACCTCGATCATGTCCGTGAGCGCCCGCACCTCCCGCTTGACGCTGTCCAGGCCGACCAGTGCGTCGAGCTCGCCCAGGACCTCCCCGGAGGTGCGCGCGGGCTCGGCGGGCGGCGCCGGTGTCACGGGGCGCGGGGCGGGGACGGAACCGAGCAGTCCGGGCGAGGTCTGCGTGGCCGTCAGGACCGGGGCCGGCGGGGGAGTGGCGGTGCGCAGCCCGCTCTCGTCGGTCGTGCAGTCCTCCACGACCGGCCCCCCGCCGCCCTCCGGGCCGGTGCCCTCGGGGAACTCGTAACCGCCGCGCGCGCACCGCTCGGTGCGGCACCGGGCGAGCGTCGTCCGGCAGCCCTCCATCACATGGAAGCCGTACCCCTCGCTGCCCGTGACCCGGCAGCCGTTGAACGTCCCCCGGCCCTCGGCGGACACGTAGAACCCGGCTTCGGCGGGGGAGGTCACCGTGCACCGCTCGATCACCGGGTCGGCGCCCTTGGTGACGATCACGCCCGTCTGCACGGCGTCGACGGTGCAGTTGTTCAGGGTGCCGCCGCTGCCGTGGTCCCGGAACCAGGCGCCGGTCGACGCCTCGCGGATCCGGCAGTCGTCCAGCTGCGCGGTCGCCCCGTCGCTGACCGAGACCGCGGTGTTGCGGACCTGGGAGAGATCGCTGTCCACGACATCGGCGCGCGAGCCCCGGTCGAGGACGAACAGGGCGTCCGGCACGTCGTGGACCCGGCAGGAATCCAGTATCACCGTCGCCCCGTCGCTGACCCAGACGGCCGGGTAGTCGCCCGTACTGTCGTGGATCTCGCACTGGTTGGCGTCGACCCGGGTGCCGGGGTCCCACACCGAGAGCCCGTTGCGGCCGAAGCGGCGCACGGTCGAGCGGGTCAGCGTCAGCACCGCCCGCGAACGCAGATCCACCGCGTTCTCCGGGATGTCGTGGATGTCGCAGTCGGCGAGCGTCAGCACCGCGTCGGTGTCCAGCGTGACGCCGTCGGCCGAGGTGCGGTGCACCGTGCAGTCGGTGAGATGGGCGGAGGCACGGGCCGTCACCTGGATTCCGCTGCCCTTGATCTCGTACACCTCGCAGCCCAGCGCCTCCAGGCCGCTGGCCTCGCCGGTGACGGACAGGCCCGCGCCCGAGGCGTGGTGGACCCGGCAGCGCTCCAGCCGGGGGTGTCCGCCGTCGCGCACGGCGATCCCGGACTGCCCGGCCGAGACGATCTCGCACTCCTCGAACACCCCGCCCGCGCCGTCGAGCACGGCGATGCCGACGCCGGCCGGATTGTCGACGGTGCACCGGCGCACGGTGGGCCGGGCCGCGCCGCGCACCTCGACGCCGGCCGCCGAGCGGGTCACGATCCGCACGTCCGCTATCTCCGGCGCGCCGTCCTCGACGAGCACGGCCGGGGCCGCGGAGTCCTGCCCCTCCACGTGGAGGTCCTGGACGACGGCGGAGGCGCGCAGCGTCAGCGGAACCCCGTCGGCGGGGGCGATGCGCACCGAGCCGACGGAGCCCTCGGGGCCGCGCAGCGTGACCGCGCGGGCGATGACCAGGTTCTCCCGGTAGGTGCCGGGCGCGACGGTGAGCACATCACCGTCCGCCGCCGCTTCGAGCGCCGCGGTGAGGGAGGCGTATTCGCCCGTGCGGCGCCGCCACCGCGATGTGCCGGTGTGCGTCACCTGGACCGTGCCCTGTGCCATGGCGCTGTCGTGCCCCCGCCTCGTGCGTGTGTGATGCCCGTGTCACCGGCCTCGCGGCAGCGACCAGCCGGGGTCCGCCTGCCGGAGAGCGACGGGCGGGCCGGTCCACCGTAGCGCGCGCGGACGCCGGGAGTTGACCCGATGCGCAGGTCCCGGAGCCTGCCGCCCGGAACACGACCGTGTATCCGTGCCGGACACCGCGCCACTCCGGGGCCTGATCCAGCCCACCCGCCCAGGGCCTGTCGTCAGACCGCCGCCTGCCGCGCGGTGCCGGTCCGACGACACCCCCTCACAAAGCCCTACTGGCTGCCGGTGCCCGTCCTGCCCCAGTCCGGGCCGACCGCCGCCCAGGCCCGGTCGATCCGTGCGTACCGCCGCCCTGTCATGCGCCGGAGGATCAGGCGGCGGACGCACTCGATCAGCAGGGCGGACAGCATCGCGGCTCCGAAACCGGCGAGCACGGCATGCGTGTGCGCCGTCGGTATGTCCATCGGCCGGAGCGCGGGGTCGCCCGCGCGGTCGGTCCAGATCCGGACCCGGGCTCCCGGCGCCGCGTTGCGCGAGGCGGTCGTCACCGTCGCCGTGCGGGCCGCGCCGTCCGGGGTGCGCCACCGGGCCACTACGTCGGTCCGTGTCAGCGAAGTGCCGGATATCTCGGGGTCGGTGACATGAAGGGCGCCGGCCGCCCGCCGCACCACGACGGCCGTGGTGAGGTGACGGTCCGCCCGCTGGGTGCGCACCGACGCCTGGAGCGCCGCGTCCGTCCGGGCCCCGCAGAGCCAGCCGACCGCCGGGGCCGCCAGCACCAGCATCAGGAAGGCGGCCAGGGCCAGCCACGCCTCGCACCGGTCCGTCGCCCGGCGCAGCGGATTGTGCCGCCAACGCCAGACACCCGCCATCGCTCGCACAGTCCCCGCACCCCCTTCCGCACCCGTCGCCACCCGGTACGGT
Organism: Streptomyces sp. SID9727; assembly: GCF_010550605.1. GTDB lineage: Bacteria > Actinomycetota > Actinomycetes > Streptomycetales > Streptomycetaceae > Streptomyces. Next base: position 7,193 of record NZ_JAAGNI010000056.1, on the reverse strand, counting down.
GCCGTCCACACGCCGGGGCCGCGCGGAGCGGGCGGCCCACCGTGCTCAACGCGCGGCTCGCCCCCGTGAGTTCCCGGCGCCGCGGGCCGGCCGCGCGGAACGCGGAACGGCGCACGGGCCCGTGTTGCCGGGCACCCCGCCCCGGGCCGTGCGCCGCCTGATCCGAGCGAAGGCCCTAGTAGCCCCGGCCGCCCTGGTAGGGCCGGCCGTACGGGTCCTCGTACGGGGACTGCGCCGGGACGGGCCGGGGCGCGGCGGGGCGCATCGACTCGTAGCCCGACGTCGGCGCCGGGCGCTGCTGCTGCGGCGGGGGTGCCTGGTACACGCCGCGGCCACCGGCCGGCTGCTGGGGGATGTACGGGGCCGGCGCGTGCTGGAGCTGCGCGGGCTGCATCGGTGTGTAGCCCTGCTGCGCCGCCGGCTGGGGGTAGCCGTAGGACTGCTGGGGCTGGGAGGGGGCCGCGGGAAGCGCCGGCAGGGCCGACGGGAGCGCCGGCAGATAGCTGTTGCCGGTGTCGTAGGCGGCGGGCACTCGGATCGGCGCGATCTGAGGGGTGCCCCGCTCCGCGACGAGGGAGTCGTAGATCGGGGTGTCGGCAAACGACGGCGCGGCGTAGTAGCCGCCACCGTAGGTGGAGCGGGGGGAGGTCATGACACCTAAGTTAAGCCCACGATGTGCAGATTGGGGAGTCCCAATTTTATGGTCATCGGATTTACCCTCACCCTACCTGTCTGACCTGCTGAAACATCGTTGTCTTCCCAGGCCCGTATCCAGAGGAATCCCCCCTTGATTCACCGCCGATCCATGACTCTCATTCCGGTGCTCTTCGCGCTGGCGCTCACCTCGTGCGCACCGGACTCGACCGCCCGGCCCGAATCCGGCCGCGAGGCGGTGAGTGAACGGCTGGCCTCGGCCGACGACGCGCCCTACTCGGCCGCAATCTCCGCCCCGCCACCTCGGTCGACGCCGAGGCGTGGATCGACGAACAGGGCCGCGTCGTACGCGTATGCCAGCGGATGCACTTCGCGTCCGGCCCCGACATTCGGGCGTCACTCGAACTCACCGATTTCCAGAGCGCCATTCGCGTGAGCGCGCCCACCGGTCGGCAATGAGGCACCGGGAGGAGCGAGGCCGGGCCCTGAGCCTCACCCTTCGTGGGCCCAAGGCGGCAACATGGCGACCCTTGTGGGCACTTACGGTGGATGGTGCGGCGAAAGCCGCGTACACGCCACCGGTTGACGCCAGCATGACGCCATGAACGAACACGGTGTGCGCCCCGCTTCCCGGCCGGTGCTGGTGAGGATCCCGGTGGAGCCCGTCGAGGCGGCCATCGAGGCCGACGCCTTCGACGCGGCATCGCGCAACAGACTGGCCGTCCGCGGCCCGCTGTTCGGCGTGGCGTCACGGTCTGAGGACGACGGACAGCGGTGGCAGGTGCTCGTCCCGATCACGAACGGCTGCCCCCAGCAGGCCAGGGACGATCTTCAGTCGAAGCTGTGGTTCCGGGCCAAGGACGAGGCCCGGACCGAGGCGGAGCGGCGGGCCCTGCTCGGCGCGGTCGCGCGGCTGGAGACCGGGAAGCCGTCCGAGGTCCACGTCCGCGGCACGTGCTACCGCGTGGTGCGGGCCGAGGAGTACGCGGGGCTGGACCCCGACGGAGGCTTCGAACCGCCGCGCCCCACCGACCCCGAGCCCGCCGTGCCCGACTGGACCCGCGCCACGGACACCCCCGGGGTCGACGCCGGACTGGTCCTGGACCCGGACGCGCCCGTGACACCCCTCCAGGCGGCGGAGATGCTGGCCATGCGCTCCTTCGCGTATCAGGGGAGCAGATACCCCGACGACGTCCTGCGCGACTCCGCGCGCGCCGTGGACACCCATCCCGACGTCCTGCTCCTGCCGGCGGCCTTCATGGTCGTGGAACGGACCGGCGACGAGCGGTGGGGAGTCGGCGGCGGCCTGCACGCCACCCCGCACGACGCACGGCGTGCCCTGGACATCTCGCTGACCTGGCTCGGACCCCGGCAGACGGGCACCATCCCCCTCACCGCCGGCACGGAGGTGGACGCGCGCAGCGTCGTCGCCGAGGGCACCCACCCCGCGCTCGCCGAGTTGAGGGTCCTGGCCGAGGCGGCGGACCGGCTGCGCGCGGGCCGGGTCGACGAGGTCGAGGCCGGCGGCACCGCCTACCGGATCGCCCGCTCACGGCGTCTGCTGCGCTGGGGGCCGGACGGCCCGGAGAGCCAACGCCCGTCCGACGTCACCATGGTGGAGCCGATGGCCCTCCACCCCCGCCTGGACGCGAATGGCGTCGTCCACAACGGCGAGGAGGGCACGCGGCCGGAGGACACCGCCACCTGAACCGGTGACGAGGCGGCGGGCGCCGCGTCCACCGTTGCCCCGGCGCCCGTACCCGCACCTCGGTGGGTCCCGGGGCGGCGCCGGCAGTAGGTTGACCCGGAAAGGTCTCGGAAGCGGACTCGTGATGGGGGCGAGCATGACCATGCAAAAGGGAACCAATGTCCCAGTGGCGGCCCAGGCCGTGCGTGTCGAACTGGGGTGGCGCACCGCCCCGGGGACACCCGATGTGGACGCCTCCGCGCTTCTCCTCCTCGGCTCCGGCAAGGTGCGCAACGACGGCGACTTCGTCTTCTACAACCAGCCGGCCCACTCCTCCGGCGCGGTGCGGCACGAGGGCAAGCGCAACGCCGGCGGCGCGGCGACCGACACCCTCGCCGTCGACCTGGCGCGGGTGGAACCGGCCATCGACCGCGTGGTGCTGGCCGCCTCGGCCGACGGCGGCACGTTCGGCCGGGTGAGCGGACTGTACGTACGCGTCCTGGACGCGTCGAACGGCGCCGAACTCGCCCGCTTCGACAGCTCCGACGCCACCGTGGAGACGGCCTTCATCCTCGGCGAGCTCTACCGGCGGCAGGGCGCCTGGAAGTTCCGGGCGGTCGGCCAGGGCTACGGCTCCGGGCTCGAAGGGCTCGCCACGGACTTCGGCATCTCCGTGGACGAACCCCAGCAGCCGCACACGGCCCCCCAGCCCCAGCCGCCCCACCCGGCCACCCGGGTCACCGCGACCCCGCCGCCTCCGCAGTACCCGCAACCGCAGCAGCCGACGCTCGCCGCACCCATGGCGCCCCCGACGGCCCCGCCCGTCCCCCCGGCACCGCCCGCCACCCAGCCCGTCCGGCTGACCAAGGTGACGCTCACCAAGGAAGCGCCGTCCGTCTCGCTCACCAAGCAGGGCGGCACGTCCGGCGCCATGCGCGTCAACCTCAACTGGGAGGTGCGCAAGCAGTTCAAGGGCTGGGGCAGCAAACTGGGCCGGGCCGTCGCCAACCACTCGGACCTCGACCTCGACCTCTGCGCCCTGTACGAGCTGACCGACGGCCGCAAGGGAGTCGTCCAGGCCCTGGGGAACGCCTTCGGCGCGCTCCACCAGCCGCCGTTCATCCACCTCGACGGCGACGACCGCACCGGTGCCGTCTCCACCGGAGAGAACCTGACGATCAACCTCGACCACAAGGCGCAGCTCCGCCGGGTCCTGATCTTCGTCACCATCTACGAGGGCGCCCGCAGCTTCGCCGACCTGCACGCCACCGTCACCCTCCAGCCCCAGCACGGCGCGCCGATCGACTTCTCGCTGGACGAGTGCACGGTCCCCTCGACCGTCTGCGCCCTCGCGCTCATCACCAACACGGGGAACGACCTCACCGTGCAGCGCGAGGCCCGCTACCTGGTGCCGCAGCGCGGCGTCAGTCCGCAGCGCACCATCGACCACGCGTACGGCTGGGGCATGAACTGGACCCCGGGCCGCAAGTGACCCGGCCCGGATGTCACTGAGTCACTGATCCGGTGCGGCCTCGGGACGGGCGTACGTACGCCCCTTCCAGGCCGCACCGCGCCCCCGGTAGTGCTGCACCGCCGAATCGACGGTCATCAGCAGGTACAGCAGCGCGGTGAACGGCAGCAGCGGGGCCAGCCACAGCGACTGCCGGTAGTAGGCGAGCATCGGCAGGTACGTCCCCGTCATGACGGCCCACGCGAGGCCCCCGGCCCACGCCGCGACCGCGCCCCCGCCCAGCGCCCCGGCGGCCAGGGTCACCGGCGGCGCGAGGTAGACGAGCGCCAGCCCAAGCACCGTGGCCAGCAGCACCAGCGGATTGTGCCGCAGCTGGGCGTACGCGCTCCGCGAGACCATCCGCCACAGATCGGCCAAACACGGATACGGGCGCACACTGTCCACCCGGTCCGCGAGCCCCAGCCAGATCCGGCCACCCGAGCGCCGCACCACCCGGGCCAGCGACACGTCGTCGATCACGGCCTGCCGGATCGAGCCCGGCACCCCGGCCCGCACCGCCGCCTCCGTCCGCAGCAGCACACAGCCCCCCGCCGCGGCGGCCGTCCGTCCCCGCTTCCGGTTGATCCACCGGAACGGATAGAGCTGCGAGAAGAAGTAGACGAAGGCCGGCACGACCAGCCGCTCCCAGACGCTCGCCACCCGCAGCCGCGCCATCTGCGAGACCAGGTCGAAGCCGCCCGACTCCGCCGCCGCCACCAGCTCCCGGAGGCTGTCCGGCTCGTGCGCGATGTCGGCGTCCGTGAGCAGCAGGTACTCCGGCTCCCGGGCCCTGGCCAGCGCGATCCCGTGGCGTACCGCCCAGAGCTTGCCCGTCCAGCCGGGCTCGGGCTCGCCCGGCGACACCACGGTCACCGGCAGGCCCCCGTACCGCACGGACAGGGCGCGGGCGACGTCCCCCGTGCCGTCCTCGCTGCAGTCGTCCACGAGGAAGACCTCGGCACTCCCCGGATAGTCCTGCGCCAGCAGGGACGGCAGGCTCACCGGCAGCATCGCGGCCTCGTCGCGCGCCGGCACGACGACGGCGACCGAGGGCCAGCGCTCCGGGGCCGCCCGGCTCGGCAGCCGCTGGTCGGTGCGCCAGAAGAACCCCTGGCCCAGCAGCAGCCACACCCATGCGACAAGCGAACCCACGGCGATCCAGGCAACGGCGCTCATTGGCGGAAGTCTGCACCACTGAGCGGGGACCGCAAGGGCGGTCGACTATGGTGACCGGGTGAAGATCGCGCTCATGGACTCCGGAATCGGACTGCTCGCCGCCGCCGCCGCGGTACGCCGGCTGCGGCCGGACGCCGATCTGGTGCTCTCCTCGGACCCGGACAACATGCCCTGGGGCCGGGCCCCGGAGGGCGTCAAGGCCCACGCGCTCGCGGTGGCCAGGGCCGCCGCCGCGCACCGGCCCGACGCGCTGATCGTCGCCTGCAACACCGCCTCCGTGCACGCGCTGGAGCTGCTGCGCGCCGAGCTGGAACCGGGCCTGCCCGTCATCGGGACCGTCCCCGCGATCAAGCCCGCCGCCGCGGCCGGCGGCTCGGTCGCGATCTGGGCGACCCCGGCCACCACCGGCAGCCCGTACCAGCGCGGACTGATCAGCGAGTTCGCCGGGTCCGCCGCCGTCACCGAGGTGCCCTGCCCGGGCCTCGCCGACGCCGTGCAGTACGCGGACGAGGGCGCCATCGACCGGGCGGTCGCCGCCGCCGCCGCGCTCACCCCGCCCGACGTCCGGGCCGTCGTCCTGGGCTGCACCCACTACGAGCTCGTCGCCGAGCGCATCCGCGAGGCCGTCGGCGGTCCCGGCCGGCGCCCGATCGCCCTGCACGGGTCCGCCGGCGCCGTCGCCGCCCAGGCGCTGCGCCGCATCGGCGCCGAACCCGCTCCGTCGGCCGAACCCTCCTCGTCCATCGCGGTCATCCTCAGCGGACGCGTCTCGGAGCTGCCGCAGGCCGCCCTGGCCTACGCGGAAGGGCGCGGACTGGCCGCCGTCGGCTCCGTCCACTGACCCACGGACGGCCGTGCCGGCGGGCTCGCGCCCGTCCCCGGACGCCCGTTCTTCAGTACGCTGCTCGGCATGAGGGAGCACCCCGGAGAACCGAAGCGCACCGGAACCGGCACCCACTCGCAGGTCTGGGTCGGCCGGGCCACCAACCGCACCCAGTGGGTCCTCGCGGCCCTGGGAGCCGCCTGCCTGGCCCTGGGCATCCAGCTCGCCGTCAGCTCCAACTGGACCTCGGGCATCGCCCCGCTGCTGATGTCGGTGATCGGCTGCGTCGCCGCCGGCCTGCTGATGCTGTTCGGGACCCTCGCCTTCGTGAACGTCGCCGTCCGCGTCGACGGCGACGCCCTGGAGGTGCGCTGCGGCCACATGGGGCTGCCGCGCCGCCGCATCCTGCTCACCCATGTGGTGGCCGCCGACTTCACGCCCCACGTGAACCCCCGGCAGTGGGGCGGCTGGGGCTACCGCTGGCGCCCCGAGAAGGGCACGGCCGTCGTCGTGCGCCGGGGCGAGGGGCTGGTGCTGCGGCTCGGAGACGGCCGCACGTTCACCATCACGGTGGACGACGCCGAGGCGGGCGTGCGGTTCATCCGGGCCCGGCTGCACCTGCCGTCCTCGGGCTTCCCGGCCGGGGCCTGATCCCGTCCTCCCCGTCCGCCTCGCCGTCCGGCCCGCAGGGCTCGCCCGCGCCGATCGGCCGCCTGGCCGACGCGAGCCCGGCCAGCAGCCCCGCCCCCGCCGTCACCGGCGTGAAGCTCAGCGCGTTGCCCACGCTCGCCAGCACGGCCAGCGCCGTGAGCGTCGCGCCCGCCGCCAGGACCACCGCCGTGGACCGGGGCGAGCGCCACAGCGCGTACAGCAGCCAGCCGAACGAGGCGCCCAGGAGCGCCACCCCGACGATCCCCTGCTCGGCGGCCTGCTGCCACGGCGCCGAGTGCGGTTTCCCGTCCGAACCGAGGCTGTGCCGCACGGTCGGGCTCAGCTCGTCGAACCGGCCGGGGCCGACGCCGAGCACGGGGTGCCGGGCCGTCAGGCGGGCGGCGTCCTGCCACAGCTCGACCCGGTTCCGGGTGAGCGGGCCCTCCAGCGAGACCGTGAGCCCCTCGGGCAGAACCTCCTCGGCCATGGCCCACGAGGCTCCGACGACCAGCCCGGCCACCAGTGCGAGGGCACTCAGCCCGAGCAGCCGACGCCGCGTCCGGGAGGCGGCCAGCGAGCACACCAGCACCCCGAGCGCCGCCGCGAACCCGGCCACCGAACCCAGCGCCGGCGAGACGCCCGCGGTGCCCAGCGCCAGCAGCCGCAGGGCCGTACGCGGCCCCCGCCGCCCG